>NZ_JAVBNS010000166.1:0-24314 GCF_031551385.1 Anaerosporobacter sp. | reverse complement strand
CAGGCAATTATGTGTTTTAACTAGATAGTCACCTGTCGGGGTAGTTATAAAACATAATTTTATTTTTCTGAAACCATCTCGTATCTCTGCATAATCCGCCTTGCTAAATTTCTGTAATGGATAACGACTTTCCCATTCTTTCGTTATTAACTCTGCAATTGCTTCTGCTGCTTCGAGTTTTGTTTCCCGTATCATTGGAACTGTATACAATGCCATAATAAATCGAAGCTCGTCCACTTTCCTTGAATTCGATACCTTACCGTTTTCGGCACGCTTTATCTTACAGTTTTCTTCCATATCATCTAGCACACGCATCACCCAAAGTTCAATCAATTGCTGTTCTGTTTCTGCCTTATACTTCGAATTCGCTAATTGTCCGCCTTCAATATATGGTAATTTTCCACATGCCCTATCTAACGCTTGAATAGTTGCCATACACACTTCAAGATACCGTTTAAAAGCATCTTCATACAAATTCGCTTTAAATGACTTCATCAAATTCAAATGGTTCAGTACTATGCTCGCCCCTTCATTCATAGCGATATCACAAAACTTCTCATATTCAAGACAATTCTCTGCTAGTTTTCCTGTATTCGCAATTTCAATCTTTTTCCCGCAATACATACAGATACATGTCGATAACTCTTCTGGAATCTTTAATTCCCCTTTACAAAAAGGACAGGTCATCTCCTTAAATTCCATATTCACTCCCCTTTTCCTCGTTCGTAGAAACTATCTTCCTCTGTATCGTCAAAACGATATCCACCATAATCTTCCTGAGAAAAACATGCCGCTTCTTCCCTTATCATTTCTGGGAATTTTGTCAGTTCTTCTATCTCATCAATCCAGCTTAACATATATGCCGTAATCGACGAGATTTCCTTTACTTCTCCGTATTCATTCGGAGTCAATGTTTCATCGTAGGTACTAAGCATAATTTCATACGGATAGGTATCTATCACATAATCATTAATATGCTCTGGGCAGGCACCTTCATACAAATCTAACGCACCATACAGATGTAGAATCTCATGTGCATAGGTTGCTGCTGTTTCATAGTAATCCTCCGTATAACTCGAATCTATAAGATAGATTGTGCACATCTCCTCTTTGTTGACAATTCGATCTTCTAAATAGTGCGTATACGTATAGGATAATCCTTTATCTTTCACCAAAAACAAATATCCGATATTATCTGTACCATACTTTTCCTTAATTGATGCAACATCTATATTTTCTCGTATCCATACTTTATTATGCACATAATATCGATTTCGACTCGTATTCACAGACTCACTATCAATAGAATAATCAATCGATTGATCGTATCGCAAATCAGATTCAGAATCTACGTCATAGATAAAGTTAATTTCCTTTCCATACACTCTTCCTTCTTGTTCAATCCATTTAACCGCTTCTTTTAATGCATTTTTAGCACAGTCCTCATCTTCTTTGGTCCATGCATCTCCTTTAACCTCAACAAATGTCGTTATTAATATCGTGTCTCCCTCTAGTATTTTGGCACTTCCTAGCTTTATTTCCTCTTCGCTTACACCTTTTGAAGATTTCGTCACTTTCGTATCAGCTACGACCTGAGAAGTCTGTTCTTCCTGTACTTCACTTTCTTGTCTCTTAAATGATGGGTTATTCTGTATAATAAAAATACAAACCACAAAGAATAATACCGTAGCAATTGAAAATGCTGTATAAAATACCGTCTCTTTATGTAGCTTTCTTTGTCTTTTCTCCAAATCTTCTGACCGCAAAGATTCACCACAATATCTACAGTAATTTGAGGTATCATCAACCTCACTTCCACAACGTCTACAATACATAGTATCTCCTCCTCTCATACATTTATAATAACACCACTAGATATTCCCTAGAATAGTACATATTACCCATCGGAGTTCCTACAATCTCTCATTACTCGACTTCTTCCGTCTCAAGAGAATTCAAAAAAGCCAACTGCTCCTCATATGTAACAAAATAATGATATCCCCCGTCCTTATCAGAACAGAAGTAAAAATACTGCGTTTCCTTCGGATACAATGCTGCTTGAATCGCTTTCTTACCCGGACTTGCAATCGCTCCTTCTGGAAGCGCTTTGCATTTATACGTATTATAATAAGAATTATAACGATTCACATCACCACTAATATATGGTTTCACATATTTCTCAATATAATGAATGGAGCAATCACATTGTAGTTTCATTCCTGCGTTTAAACGATTATGCAGTACAGACGCAATACTCGCTCTCTCAGAATCTTTTCCCGTTTCTTTCTCGATAATTGACGCAATTACAAGAATCTCATCAAGAGAATACCCTAGTTCCTCTGCTCTTGTATAATACGCATCCGTTAATTTCTTATCTGCATTCGCAACAATTTTCTTTAATACATCAATCGGCTCACTATTTCCATAAAACTCATACGTATCTGG
Source organism: Anaerosporobacter sp. (assembly GCF_031551385.1). Classification (GTDB taxonomy): domain Bacteria; phylum Bacillota; class Clostridia; order Lachnospirales; family Lachnospiraceae; genus Anaerosporobacter. The sequence goes on along the minus strand of NZ_JAVBNS010000166.1, from coordinate 21,869 downwards.
ATATAGATATCCTTCTAATGTAAAACATCGATTCTCTTTTGAAAGTTGACTGGCAATACAGGTAAATGAAGAGAAATCTTTCTTCTCGGCTGCAAAAAGTGCTTTCGTAGACGCACATACTCCCTTACTAACAAGAAGTTCAAATGTCTGCGCTACCGAATATCCTTCTGGTATTGTAACTTTCTTTATATTGCTTGCTACTTTCTCACTTACATAGTTTACTTTTGTCGCATCAGGAAGGCTACTTACTTTCTTATAGGGATTCAGCACGATAATTCCTGCATATTGCTTTATGGAATAGCCTGCATTCGCAACCACCGAACTATCTGAATAATACTGATATCCTGTTTTTACAGATAACACGTAGGATAGCGCACTTGCTTCTACCATAGCTGCGTTGCTATCACTATCTAGATACATCTTATATTTCAAAGTAACTTTCTTGGCTTTTGCTTTGCTACTTGCATAAGTATACGCTGTTTTACTACCCTTCGTAAATACGATTTTTTTACCATTTTTTATATTGGTTACCGTTGCTTTGTTTGTCTTAAAGTCATAGGAATAGTTTATATCCGAAAGGGCACTACACGTTTTACGTAGCGGCAACATAATATTCGATGATTTCTTAATCATTCTTTGCGCTCCCTTTTCAGCATTCCAATCATAGAATGTGTATTTTCCTTTTGCGTCCGCAATTAGAACTCCGTACTTTGTCGCGCTACTTGCCTCTATCTTTGTTAATGGTTTGTTTCCTATACAGCAACCAAACAAAATCACAATCATCATACTTATCAACATACGATTACGCATCCGCTTTTCTTTCATACTTTATTACCATTCCCTTTCTAACTATACATCCAATCCAACATGTTGCGTCTATAAAAACTCTACTCCTTCGTCATTCTGCAATTCTTTTATTAAGTAAAAAGCCTAGCATAATGCAACTTATACATTATGTAGGCTCTCTAAATAGTATAATACGCACGTTTACTCCATAAAGTTAGAATAACCGCTGTATTACTATATTCAATTATTCTTCCCAGTTATGATAAACTGCTTGAACATCATCATCTTCATCTAATAAATCTAATGTCTTTTGGAAATACTTAATATCTTTTTCATCTGTAAGCTCTGTCCATGTTTGAGGAAGCATAGTAACTTCTGCTTCAACCATAGCAATATTTTCCGCTTCTAATTTTTCACGAACTTCACTGAACATCTCTGGATCAGTTAAGATTTCAAAGCTGTCATCTTCTTCTGCAAAATCTTCTGCGCCTGCATCTAAAGCAATCATCATAAGGTCATCTGCACTCATACTGCATTCTTCCTTATCGATAATAATTTGTCCTTTTTTATCAAACATGAATGATACACAACCTTGCGTACCTACATTACCATTCCCTTTTGTAAATGCATTTCTTACATTTGATGCTGTTCTATTCTTATTATCTGTTAATGCTTCTACAATAACAGCAATACCATTTGGTCCATATCCTTCATAAGTAACGTGCTCATAGTTAACACTGTTCGCATCTCCTGCTGCCTTTTTAATACCTCTTTCAATCGTATCATTTGGCATATTGTTTGCTTTTGCCTTTGCAATAACATCACGTAAACGTGAGTTATTCAATGGATCCGCTCCACCTTCTTTTACCGCTACAGCAATTTCTCTACCAACGATAGTAAAAATCTTTCCTTTTGCAGCATCATTTTTTTCTTTCTTATGTTTAATATTCGCAAATTTTGAATGTCCCGACATAGCAATTCTCCTTTATATCCATTGTATCATTTTTTAATTATTAATCTCTAACTGAACCATTATACCACGCTTTTTTCTTACAATCAAGTTTCAGAATACCCTTCCTTAAAAGTACCCATCACCTCTTGCGCTTACTAACTTATTCACTTTTTCCATAACTTCAATTGTATCTTCTACTGTACGAATCGCACACATAATTGTATCATCACCTGCGATACAGCCTACAATTCCATTAATATGTAGTGCATCTAGCGCTGCTGCAACAGCCATTGCCATACCAGAAACCGTTTTAATTACCATAATGTTTTGTGCACGATCCATTGACACAAAACCATCACGTAATACACGAACGAATTTCTCGCTCAATCCAGCTTCTTGCTTTTGTAATACAATATCTTTTTGCTTTCCTTTTTCGGAAGATACTTTTGTTAATTTCAACTCGCGAATATCACGTGAAATCGTTGCTTGTGTAACATTATAACCCGCCGCATTTAGTAACTCAGCTAATTCTTCCTGTGTTTCTACATCATTTTTCGTAATTAACTCAATTATTTTCGTCTGACGTTTAATCTTCATACTTATCCTCCCAAAATCACCGTTAAAAAGCCAACATGTAAAACTAATAACACCTATACTCAACTATTTTAATTTATTTCTAAGAATTTCATAGAAACTCTTTTTGTTTATCTTTATCAACTTTGTTACTTTCTCTGCTTTCTTAATGCGAATCATATCACCCGCTTTTAATTCCATTGCCATTCGACCATCAAAAGTTGCAATCGCTTCCTCTTTTTGCGTCTTCTTACTCTTATCTATTAAGATTGTAATTTCATCCTCTGAAGATAGTAGTACACTTCGTTGACTCATCGAATGTGGACAAATCGGCGTTATCATTATTACATTGGAACCAGGTGCTGCAATTGGCCCTCCTGCCGAAAGATTATATCCTGTTGAACCAGTAGGCGTTGCTACAATAACACCATCGCCATGGTAAGTATCCACAAGAATACCATTGGCATAAACACTGACACTTATAATTCTTGAGAAGCCACTTCTACTAATAACAATATCATTGAGAGCAAAGTCGTCATAGAACGCCTTCTCGTTGCGAGAAACATTTCCATTCAACATCAATCTCTTTTGCATATGGATATCTTCTTCCAGCAAACAATCTAGTGCTGGTATAATATCTTGCTTCTCAATCTCTGCTAGAAACCCTAATGTTCCTAGATTAATTCCAAGCAAAGGGATCTCTTTTTCATACAAATCTGTTGCCGCACGAATAATCGTTCCATCACCACCAAGTACAATTGCACAATCGGTATCATCCGGTATCCATGATACGTCTGTTCTTTCATCATTCGTACCTGCAGTATTCTCTTGCGATATGATACATCTCTTTCCCTTGCTAGTTAGGTACTCTTGTATTAATTTCGTCGTCTTGTACTCATTATCTTTATCGATATTGGTTATAATACAGAAATTATTCATCTCTTGCACCAAGCCCCTTCATCAGACCTACAGAGTAGTATGTGCTCTAGCAACTGTCTCTTTTATAAACAGATTGATATCTTGAATCGCTTCATTTTGTACGAATTCATTACATTCCTCAATGGATAATTCCATAATATCATCAACTTCCATGTCGCTGTCTTCCTGTGCATCAACTACTTGTTTGTAATCCTTATTTTTTTCAATATATAATAGATATTCTATATTTCCCTCTGGACCTTTAATTGGGGAATAATCAAGATTTAAAACAGTAAATCCTATTGCTACTGCATACTTAACTATCTTCTCAATAACTTCGATATGCACGCTTTTCTCACGAACAACGCCCTTTTTCCCGACTTTCTCTCTTCCTGCTTCAAATTGCGGTTTGATTAGACAAACCACTTGTCCTGTCTCTTCCAAGAGGTCTCTTACAGGAATCAATACTTTGGTCAACGATATGAATGCCACATCAATAGACGCGAATGCAATCAATTCTTTAATATCCTCACTTGTTACATAGCGGATATTTGTCTTTTCCATACTTACAACTCTTTCATCTGAACGCAAAGACCAAGCTAATTGGTTTGTTCCAACATCCACTGCATAGACTTTGACAGCGCCGTTTTGCAACATACAATCTGTAAATCCACCTGTTGACGAGCCAACATCCATACATACCTTATCTCGTACAGATACTCCATACTGTTCAATTGCCTTTTCTAACTTGTAACCACCACGGCTAACGTATTTCATAGAATGACCTTTTACTTCAATCTCTACATCATTCGAAAACATACTTCCTGCTTTATCTTCTCTTTGCCCTCCGACAAACACATTTCCGCACATAATGATTGCTTTTGCTTTTTCTCTTGATTCCGCCAAATTACGCTGAACCAATAATACATCTAAACGTTCTTTCATAAACACCTCATCCAATTACATTCGATTTACGATTTCACCTTTGCAAGAATTTTATTCACGATAGACTCTGCGTCTAATCCATACTCTTTTCTCAATAATTCAACATCACCTTGTGGTATGAACACATCTGGAAGGGAAATTCGAATGTATCTATTATCATTATAATTATTTCTGCATAAAAATCCAACTATTTTTTGTCCAAATCCACCTGATTCAATATTTTCTTCTAAAGTAACAACAAATCTGTGAGTTGGCAATAGCTCCCTTAATAATTCTTCATCTAACGGAGCAACAAATCGAACATTCACTAAACTCACTTGATATCCTTGTTCTTTCAACAATTTCCTTGCATGATTAGCAACTTCTACCATGTTTCCATAGGCAAGTAAAAGGATTCCTTCTTCCTTGTATAATAATTCACTTTTCCCAAACTCAATTGGTGCCTTGAACTCTTGCAGGCTTAGATGAATCTCTCCTCTTGGATAGCGAATTGCAACCGGTCCATTATGAGTACATGCAAATGCAAGCATTGATTCTAGTTCCTGTCCATTCTTTGGCGCCATCACCGTCATATTCGGCATTGATAGCAAATAAGAAATATCAAATACACCTTGATGTGTCTCCCCATCGCTTCCTACAATACCAGCTCTGTCTATTGCAAATACAACTGGCAACGAGCCAATACATACATCATGTAACATTTGGTCATACGCTCTTTGTAAAAAAGATGAATAGATTGCTACAACTGGTCTCATACCACCTGCTGCTAATCCAGCTGCAAATGTCACTGCATGTTCCTCGGCAATACCAACATCAAAGAAACGCTTTGGATACTTCTTTGCAAATCGAGTTAATCCTGTTCCCGATGGCATCGCTGCCGTTATCGCAACAATTTTATCATCCTGTTCCCCTAAAGAAACTAATGTCTTCGCAAACTTTTCTGTATATGTCATAGTATTCTTAGATGATTTTTTCTTAACTTCTCCTGTTTCAATTACAAAAGGATCAATTCCATGATATTTCGCTGGATTATTCTCTGCCGCTTTATAGCCTTTCCCCTTTTTCGTAATGACATGGATAATAACTGCTTCATTCATTTGCTTCGCACTGTTAATCGCCGAACGTAATTGCTCTATATTATGTCCATCAATTGGCCCTATATACGTAAGTCCCATGTCCTCAAATAGCATTCCGGGTATAAACAATCGTTTAATACTGTCTTTTGAACGACGTAATCGATTCACTACCGATTTCCCTTTTGGTAGATTTGATAAAGCTCGCTCTACCCCTTCTTTTAAACCATTATATTTTACACTTGTACGAATTTTTCCCAAATATGTTGCCATACCACCAACATTTTCATTAATGGACATATTGTTATCATTGAGAATTATAATCATATTGGACTTCAATCTTGCCGCATTATTCAAAGCTTCAAACGCCATTCCACCTGATAATGCACCATCTCCAATAACAGCAACAACATCATGGTTCTCGCCACTCAAATCTCTTGCTTTTGCTAAACCAAGAGCTACTGATATAGAGGTTGAACTATGCCCTGTATCAAATGCATCACAGGCACTTTCTCCCCTTTTCGGAAAGCCACTTAGGCCTTCGTATTTTCTCAGATTACGAAAGCCTTCTTTTCTACCTGTTAATATTTTATGTGTATATGCTTGATGTCCAACATCAAAGACCAATTTGTCTTTTGGTAAATCAAGTGACAAATGAAGTGCCATTGTAAGTTCAACAACACCAAGATTTGACGCCAAATGTCCACCTGTTACACTTATATTAGAAATCAAAAACTCTCTAATCTCTTGTGCTAGTTCCGTATATTGATTGGCAGGCACTTTCTTAATATCATTTGGTCCAGTAATTGTTTTTAATATCATTCTCTCTTTTTCTTCCATTATTTTTCCCTATCTATCAAATAGTAGATTAACGCCTCAAGATACTCATTCGTCTTGTTCAAAGATTGATACTTCTCAACCGCTTGTTTTGATAAATCTTTTACATACTGTTTCGCTTCTTCTATTCCAAACAATGTTACATATGTCGTTTTTTCATTCTTCTCATCACTATGGATTGGTTTGCCAAGCACTTGCATTGTACTTGTTTCATCAAGAATATCATCTTGAATCTGAAATGCTAAACCGATAGAAAGTGCAATCTCTCTAATCACTTCTACGTCCGCATCCGTTGCACCTGCAAGAATTGCACCAATCATCATTGATGCCTCAATTAATGCTGCTGTTTTCCATTCATAGATAACATCCAGTCTGTCTTTATCTATTGTTTTACCAGTTGCTTCTACATCAATAACCTGTCCACCAAGCATTCCATAGATACCTGGTTTCTTTGCGAGCACATTCATCGCTTTCATAATTCGGTTACCGTGTTGTATTCTCTCTAACAACTGTTCTTTCTCTAGCATCGCAGAGTTTTCATCTGCAACGCTATAATGATATGCCTTACTTGCTGTTTCATATGCAAAATTAAGCAGACCATCTCCTGCTAGTATTCCAATTGCTTCTCCAAATACAACATGAGTGGTCTTTCTTCCTCTTCGATATTCATCATTATCCATCGCTGGCAAATCATCATGCACCAAAGAGTATGTATGAATCATTTCCATAGCTGCCATAAAAGGCTCAATCTCATCCTCATTCGTTCCACCAAACAAGCGAAATGTCTCCTCCATAAGCATTGGTCTTAGACGCTTTCCACCTGCTAACATACTATAATTCATTGCCTCCAAAACCGTTTTTTGATATCCTGTCTCTTTTGGCAAGTAGTCCCTAATTACACGTTCTATATTTTCAACTCGTTCATCGAATTCTTTCTTAAAGTTCATGTTCTACCGACTCTCCTTCTTCACCAAGTACAAGGATTTTTTTCTCAACTTTATCAATTGAATCGTTACACGATTTCAGTAATTTCATACCTGTATTATATAATTTAAAAGAATCATCAAGGCTAACCTCTGGATTCTCTAATTTCTCGATTATTTGCTCTAACTCCTCAAAAGAAGCCTCTAATGTTTTATTCGCCTTTGCCATTATTCATGCCTCCTAATCTGTGTAGATATGACAGATGCTTTCACATCTCCATCTATCATTTCAATTATTACTACATCTTCCTTCGACAACTGATTCACACTACGGATAATTTTATGTTCTTCATCGGTTACAACCGAGTATCCTTTGTTTAACTTATCAAGAGGTGATACCCCTTTCATACGTTCTGCTAAGATTTCTAGTTGATGCCTCTTCTCAATCAAACGTTGTTTCATCAAATATTGCAAACGATTTTCTTTCTCCATAAGATACTGTCTTTTTTGGTTTGCTTGATACAATGGACTTGCATGTTCTAACTTTAATTGATACTGGCGTAATTGATTCCTTGCCATCTGCAATTTTTGTCTCAAATGGAATTGCAACGTATGCTGGTAAGAATATACATCTTGAAACAAATCACGAATATCTCCTGTCACCAATTCTGCAGCAGCAGATGGTGTCGCCGCTCGTAAATCCGCCACATAATCCGCAATTGTTGTATCTGTCTCATGTCCTACTGCTGATATGATAGGGGTATTACATGAAAAGATTGCTCTCGCTACTATCTCTTCATTAAACGCCCATAAATCTTCAATTGATCCACCACCACGTCCTATGATAATGGTGTCTACTCCGTAAGCATCTAAACACTTGATTCCCTTTACAATAGACGCTGACGCTGCCTCTCCTTGCACAAGAGCAGGATATAGCACTAGTTGTACATATGGATTTCTTCTCGCCGTAACCGTCATGATATCTTGAATTGCTGCTCCTGTCTTAGCAGTTACAATCCCTACCGTTCTCGGATATCGTTTAATAGGCTTCTTAAACTTTTGTTCAAAAAGCCCCTCTTTCTCCATATCTTTTTTCAATTCTTCGAATTTTTGATATAGCACACCTGCTCCATCAAGAAGAATTTCTCTTGCATACATCTGATATTTACCATCTCGTTCATATACACTAACGCTTCCAAGAACAACTACACTCTGCCCTTCCTGCATCCGAAAAGCCAGTCCACCTCTTTGCCCTGCGAACATAACGCAAGCCATTTGTCCACTAGAATCCTTTAATGTAAAATAGATATGTCCTGATGTATGGTATTTGCAATTCGAGACTTCTCCTTTCACATAGATACGGTTCAAAGCATAATCTCTGGCAAACATGTCCTTAATATATAGATTAATCTGTGTAACCGTATATACATGATTCATACTCGTTGCATCCTCTCTTCGTAGCTATCTTTTCACTATACGATCTTAGCTAATACTCCGTTAATAAATCCTGATGAATTATCTTCTCCAAATATCTTAGCAATCTCAACTGCTTCATTAATTGCTACCTTTGTTGGAACATCGTCATCATATTTCATCTCATATATAGCCAATCGTAGAATTGTTAAATCAACTTTACCAATACGATTTATCTTCCAGCCTTCTGTTACTTGTTCTATCATTGCATCAATATCAGCAACATGTTCTAATACGTTATTCACCCTATTCTTCAAATAGGCAGTTTCTTTTTCTGTTGGGTCTGCTAACAAATCAAAATACAATTCCATCTGCTCATCTAATTCTGTAATATCATGAAACTCCTTACGAAATAACATTCTAAATACATGTTCCCTAATTTCTCTTCTATTCATTCAATTCCTCCTGCGTTCCATAACGGAACTCTTTTCTCGTAAAGATGTAAAAAATCAAAAAATACCCCCGCACATTAAGTGCGGGGTTTGATGAACACCCGTTTCACTCTTTTGAGCAATGGTTATACATTAACTCCTGCAATACGAACATTTACCTCTGAAACACTCAATCCTGTCATATTCTCAATTGCTAATTTAACTTTCTCTTGAACAGTTTCCGAAGTCTTTGGAATGCTACATCCATACTCTAATGTAATTGCTAAGTCTACAGATACTGATTCTGGTCCAACTTCTACTTTTACACCTTTCGAAAGATTCTTCATTCCAAGTTTACTAACAAGTTCATTTGTAATATTTCCATTCATTGCTGCAACACCTTCTACTTCTGTAGCAGCCAATCCTGCAATAATAGCAACGACTTCATCCGCAATACGAACTTCTCCAATGCTATCTCCTGAATGTATTCTATAATTAGTTTTATTCTCTCGTTCTTTACTCAACGTTAACTACCTCCTGTTTACATTTGGTACTACTATGTTTATTATAACAAACTTACACCGATTTGCAAGTACTAACATCATTGTATCGCCCTTAAACATAGTATTACCAAATTAATATCATGTAACACATTCGATATGTTTTGCTATTGTTGCGCATCTTTTACAACAACAGGATTAATTGTAATTTTATCTGCTTTCACACCTGTTTTATTCTTAACGATATCTTCGATTTGCGCAATCGTCTGCTCTGTCGCATTATGTACTCCAACAATTACATCGACTCTTCCTTCCGTAATTGTGACAACAGCACCATCAAATCCTTTTGCCTCTAACCAAGTTTCTGCCGCATTCTCTTTTTCTGCAATTGCTGTCATCTCAATTACTTTATCAAGAGCTTCCTGTTTTTGCGCCTCTGTTAAACTGTTATTATCTACTACACTCATTAAAGTATCTTTGTTCTTTGCTCTCATCTGCTCTCTTTGCAATTTTGCAGCAGAGAAGAAATCAGCGCCAATTGTCGTATTTACTAAAACTGCTTCTCCTGCAGAGTCTGTACCCTCCTGCGCTGTCGTTTGAGCAACATCTTCACTACTTGCATCCGATATGTTTGCCGCCGCATCATATGCCGCATTATCTTCTTCCGAGATGTCCATTGTTCCATCCTGTAGGTTTGCTGTAATCAATTCACTTGTTGCATCGTCAACACTTAACACATCACTTGAAGCAGTATCAAGCACATCTCCATCTGTAACCTCTAATAAATCCTGACCAGCACTTGCACTTAATTGGGCATCATTTGCCTTATCCTTCGTAAATTGTAAATATCCTGCAACAATAATCATGATAGCTAGTGCAGTTATAATTACTTGATTCTTTTTAAGAATATTCTTCATTGTTACCTCCTAATTCGAATTCATCTTCATTACTTTAATTTTATGTGCAGGTACACCAAATAATACCTCTACAGCATCAACAATTTCACTGATTATTGTTTGAGAACCACCTCCTTGCGCAATTACAAGTACTCCCTCGATTTCCGGCTCTAATTCTTTCACTACATATGGCGTCGAACCACCCGAACCACTATTTTGCAAAACGGTTTCGTCTTTTTTATCTATTGTATTACTCTGCCTTGTACCACCTGAACTATCTGTCTCGCTTAGCGTTTCCTGTGAATACGGCGTATCTTTCAACGTAATTTTCTCTTTCGAAGACTTCAATGTAATCATAACTTCTACATCTCCGATTCCTTCTACTTTCTTTAATACTACCTTTAGTTTCTCCTCCATCTCACTCTCATAGGAATCTTCCGTTACCGATGTTTGTGCCGTAGCATTCTCTGTCGTTGTAGTCTTTGTGCTCTCCTTCTTATCACCTCCTGAAAGCAAGCTTGGAAACGAAAGAATTATTAATAATATTCCACATAGGAACATAATGGCTAACTTTGGTATTCCTATCTCCTTTAACGATAATTTCTTTTTCTCCATTCCTTCCCTCCCTTATCCTTCCTGAATCGTAATATGAATTTGATCTTGCTTTATCTGAAAGGAACTTGACAATTCTTCTCGTATCTTTTTCTTTGTATCCTCATATGCACCTACTTCTTCCGACTGTTCCTTTTCTTCCTTTCCATCAATCTTAATATCTTGATTAATCATAATTTTATCTACTTTAATGTCGCTACTCTCTACCACCTCATCTTCTATTGTAAACGCAGCGACTATTGTAATCTCTGTAATCATTCCATATCCCCCGCTCGACTCTTCCGTGTTCAAAGAAACGTTAACCGTGGAAGGATATAACTTATAACGATTTAACACCATCTCAATCTGCTCTTTAATAATATTACGATACTCCGTTAAAACTGCTTCCTTTCCTTTATTATCTGCTGCCATTAACTTATCACTATAATCTTTCGATTCAATTGCAAAAAGATTATTATTAAAATAATAGTTAAATGTATCTGACAAGTTAAACAAACCAAGAATCGGCTTTGCAATAACGAGAATTAATACCATCCCGGTAAATATGCTAATATATTTGCGGTAACTACTCTTTCCTATCAGATTCATAATAATCGTAACTAGAATTAGATAAACTACAATATTTCTAACGAGCGAATATATCTGTTCCATAAAACTCCTCACCTACTCCATTACGTTCCAATATTGGTCGATACAGCTAAAATTGCTATCGTGACTATAAACAAGACTGCTGCTATACTCACTACATAAATCAACAATTCCGCTGCATTCGCAACTCCACTAATGCAAGTTATAATTCGCTTATCGGATATTGGTTGCACAATCGCAACTCCTATTTTATAAACTAACATTGTAACAATTAATTTAATTAACGGCATTAGACAAATTAGAGTAATAACGACTAATCCTGTCACGCCAATTGCATTCTTTATTAATGATCCTGCTCCCATAACTGTTTCTGCAACAGAGTCGAGAGAATTTCCAATACCAGGTATTGCTTTTGTAAGCTTGATTGCCACTGATTTCTTAAGGGAATTTGACGCGGGAACAATTAAACCTTGAATCGTATTGAACCCCACAACAGCGATAAGTAACGTCCTAAGTGTCCATTTTATTATTGTTTCTAATAGCTCTGCCATTTTTGAAAGAAAATCTTCTTTCGCCAGATTATTAACGAGTGTTATCACCATATAGATATTCACTAACGGGATCATGATTCGCACTAATACAACATCTACAATTGTTATCAGTATTAATGCCCCCTCATAAAAAACCAATGTTGTTGCTCTCGATGAACAGAATGCAATCGACATGAGATAGGTAGGTATCAACGCTTTCATAAAGGATAGTACTGCCGAAATTGCACCACTTGCTACCATTGTTGCTGATGCAAATGTTCCCGTTATTGTTGTAAATAGTAGTAGATATGTAATATAAAAACTTGTTTCACCAATTTGATTGTTATTAAATACATTTGTAAAATTCGTAAATACCGCTGCTACAATTGCAATCATTATTAGCTTGAACAATGCCGCACGATTTGCTGCAAATTCGTTTCCTATCGCCAGAAACAAATCACCAACTGCTCCTTTTGCCGATACCCCCTCTCCTGAGCGTATCAACTTCCCCACATAACTCTTAAAGTCAAATGTTTTATTATTTACTAAAGCATCGTCAATTGTACCTTGAATATCATCATAGTCAAAATCCTCATAATTCGCCAAATAGTCTCCCGTAGTTGTATCATCGTTTTTTTGCGTTGTATGTAACATCTTATCATCTGCACTTACTGTTGTTGCATCTAACCAAAATAGAAATGCAATTAGTATGATGAGTCGTTTCATGATGATTCCTTTCCTCATATTATCTGCTTGAGACGCCTTCGAATTCTTCCCATCTTTCTATGCCAAAAATTCATTAATCGTATCTAATAATGCCAATAGAATCGGCATACTCACTGTCAATATCGATAACTTTCCTACCAATTCAATCTGTCCTGCAATCGCTGCATGTCCAGCATCCTTACATAAACTTGATGCAAATTCCGAGATATAGGTTATGCCTATAATCCGAAATAATATATTGAAGTATGTTTTATTAATTGACAGATAACCTTGGATTCGGTTAATCGTATCTATAATAATTTCTAATCGACTTATACCGAGTGCTGTAATTATGACACATACTGCAGCAGCGATATACATACCATATTCCGATTTACCATTCTTAAACTGAATCGCTATTAATACTCCTACAATACCTATACTTGCTGCCTTAATCATATCTCCACTACTCCTCCCATACATCTTCACATTCCTTCTTGACGTTATAGCGCAAACAAATTCTTAATCGTATTAAACAGTTCTGATATGTACGGTATAATCCATAGCAATACAAGAATCAACCCCGCTAAGCTTGTCAAAAATGCTTGTTCTTCTCGTCCTGAATGCTTCAACACTTGGCTTAGTACCGATACCAAGATACCAACTGCCGCTATTTTAAATATAAGATTAATTGACATATCCGCATTTCCTTTCTTGTTTTTTTGATTGATGTACTTGTGTATTGTACGTTCTCATAGCAAAACTTTTTATGTTTTCATAGCTTCTTCACTGCCGTAGTAGAACACGAAACACGCTACACACCTAAGTACTTCTAAGTGTGTATGTGTCGTTGTTGGAAGTTTACGGAAACGTCTTCGATTCGGCATCCTGCCTCAGCTCAGACTGGCTCGACGTCCTTGTCTCGCCTTCCTAGGTTGTGGATATACACACTAAGAAGTACTTTAGGTGTTTTGCTATCGTTTCTTAGTTCTACTACGGCAGTGAAGAAGCAGGGAAAGCATTGAAGTTTTGCATGTTTACTTTGTTGGTACACAAGTACGGTAACAGAATGAAACAAAAAAATATTTCTTGTAGCATTATTTCTGTTATGGTCTTTAGTTCATTATCCACCATATATATCAATATCCTCAATTAAATCAATACAATCGTAATAAAAATACCTGCCATCACGCCAAGCATATTGTAGAGACGTACCTTCTCTTTCACACAATCAACGGCATCATCAAGTTCACCTTGTATCTGCGTTATGTAGAGGTCTATGGTGTTTAGCTGCATCTCTTTATCAAGATATCCTAGATTTTCACCTAGTCTTGATAGCAGCAGTTTGTCCTTTTTGCTTAGGCTTGTATCTACTAATTCCGACTCTACACATCCGTGCCATATATCGCTAAACGTCCTGCCTTCTAGCTTGTCTAGTTCTTGGGCTACTGCATGAAGGAATCGGCGATACTCTCCATCTGTACGTTCTGCAAGGCTTCCCACCGCTTCTGGCAGTGGTGTACTTGCATATCGAATCTCACCTCGCAAAATAACAATTAACTTATTAAGTTCCTTTAAATCCTTAATCCTTTCTTTCAAAATGACGCTAAAATATACCCCCATACAGCCACTTGACACAATTACCAAAATTGCTCCTATTATTTTTCCAATCACTTGTTTCTCTCCTCTCTGTTTCTCTTGTTACTATGTAGTCGCAAAACTCTTTATAACCTTGACTGCTTCTTGATTGCTGTATTCTAACTAAAAAAACGATAGCAAAACATCTATAGTACTTCTTGATGTATACTGCAAAACGCAGGAAGGCGAGGCATGGACGCCGAGCCAGCTTGAGCTGAGGCACGATGCCGAATCGAAAGCGTTTCCGTAACTTTTAGACAGCCTATCCGTATACATCTAGAAGCACTTAGATGTGTCGCGTGTTTTTGTGTTAGCATACAGCAATCAAGAAGCTTATTACTTGTAAATTGAATTTTGCACTCATTACCTAAAAGTTATCCTTATATAGCAATGTTCCTCTTGCGTCATAGATTTCCTCTATGCAGCCTATATTCTTTCGATTATCCATTACTATGTATCTCTCAAACGTCTTCTCCCTTACAAGCTTACCAAGTATCGGCTTATTCTTAATATCATCAATAGAACTTCCATGTACGGTAGCTATTAATTTGCAACCACAATTAATTACATATTCGATTGCTTCGATATCTTCCCTTGAACCAATCTCATCTACCGCAATGATTTGAGGAGACATGGAACGAATTAGCATCATCATTCCGTCTGCCTTGGGACAACAATCAAGGATGTCCGTTCGAATTCCAAGTTCATTTTGCGGAATCCCCATATAACATGCTGCAATTTCGGAACGTTCGTCTACCACTCCTACTGTAATCCCACTTTCAATCCCCTCTCCATTCGACAGATGACGTATAATATCTCTCAGAAGTGTTGTCTTACCACAACGTGGTGGAGAAATTATTAATGTATGAAATATATTCTTCCTATCCTCATTCACCATGTACGGTACAACTAAATCCGCACATCCCTTTACTTGATGGGATAACCTCACATTGATAAAGGATATATGTTTGATACTCTTAATTCGGTTATCTTCAAGAATTACTTTCCCCGCAATACCAACTCTATGTCCTCCTTGTATCGTTATAAACCCTTGTCTTATCTCATCTTCAAATGCATATAAAGAATAATTGCTGATGTATTCCATTGTTTCTCGTATCTCATTTTTTGTTATCATAAATGCATCTTGGATACAGTCTGTCAATTCATATTTCATTGAAACAAAATATTCTCTATTCTCATAAACCACCATCAAAGGTGCATTTATTCGCAATCGGATTTCTTGTAGATTTCCATAATTCATATTCAGTCTAGATAAGACATTCCTCAATTGTACCGAGAAAATTCTTAGTAGCTCGTCTTTCTTTATCACCTATATCCCCCCAGCAATTATTCTTACACCTTAAAACAATATATGTTGCAGATACGGATTTATTCATAATAAACTTGCAATGTTTCTCCCATTATATTAATATAGAAACTAACGGAAAAAATATTGGTTCTAAAAATAATATGATAAAGAAACGGAGATTATGACTATGGAATACGGACTAATCGGAGAAAAACTTGGACATAGTTTTTCCAAAGAAATACATGAGAAATTAGCAGATTATCAATATGATATTACCCCTCTTACAAGAGAAGAATTCCCTGAATTCATGAAAGCTAGAGATTTTAAGGCAATTAACGTTACAATCCCATACAAATGTGATGTCATCCCATATCTTGATGACATGGATGTTAATGCTAAAAGCATTGGTGCTGTTAATACCATTGTACATAAAGACGGAAAACTAATTGGACATAATACAGATTTTTCTGGATTTTTATATATGGTTGAACACCACAATGTTGTTGTTGAGGGTAAAAAAGTTCTTGTAATTGGTAACGGTGGAGCATCTAAAGCAATTATTGCTGTTTTAAAGCACCTTAACGCGAAAGAAATCATTATCATTGATATCTTCCCAGCACCAGGCGTAATTACAAAGGAAGAAGTACTCGAAAAACATCTTGATGTTGAAGTAGTTGTAAATACAAGCCCTGTTGGTATGTATCCTAATGTAGATGATTCTCCAATTGACCTTGCATCATTTTCACAATGCAAAGCAGTTCTTGATGTAATCTACAATCCATTACAAACAACATTAACAAAACAAGCAAGTGAACTTGGAATGCAAGCCGTTAATGGTTTAGAGATGCTTGTTGGACAAGCAAAATATGCAGTTGAGTTCTTCTTAGATAAATCCATTGATGACGAAGTAATCGATCCTATCTTTCTTCAAATCATGTCAGATATGAGTAAATAACCCCCAACAGTAGATGCAAAACTTTGTTGGTATGCAAGTATGGATAAAGTGATGTATAAATACTAGCAAGTGTTTGGCAATAGAATGATGTATAAATGCTACAAGATATTCTATGATAAATCTTTTTTTCAAACTTTGATACGTTGATTTTTTTCAAAAAAATGCCATTAGTGAACAGATTTTCTTTTTAGATTTCTGCTTTACTAATGGCATTTTTATTTATGCTATTTATGCTCTGTACTTTCTTCTCTTAAATACTACTACAACGATAACTGCTATCACACTTAGCAACATACAGACTGCAATTACTATAATACCTGTTGTTTGACTTTCTGTATTATCGGCAGCAGTTGTTGACATATCACCGCTAAATCCGCCCGGCATTCCGCCTCTACCGCCTCGATTACCAAATTGTCCTCCATTTGTATCACCATTTCTTTGTGGTGGAGTCATTGTGGTAGTATCTGTACTTGTGTCGTTACTTGTACTTTCACTTGTGTCACTTGGCATCTGTGGCGGTGTCATCGTTGTGGCATCTGTGCTTGTATCTGTACTCTCCGTTGTATCGCTTGGCATCTGCGGTGGCGTCATTGTTGTCGTACTTGCGTCACTACTTGTATTTGCATCTGTACTTTCGCTTGTTGTTCCTGGCATCTGTGGCATTTCACCTTGCATCATGGTTGATGGATCGAAACCTTGCATGTTTCCACCTCCGCCACCACCGTTACCACCACCTTGTGTACCCATCGCGGTAAGGTTTACACTACTTCCGTCAATTAATGTCGTACTGTCTGCTTCTTGACCAGCAGTTGTTGATGGTATTGTACCATTAAGTTGTCCTTGAATACTTTTTGCACGTAACAAACCAAATTGGATTAGATTTTCAACACCTGTTTCATATTCATCGTATGTATAGAAGGCAGAAACATCACTTTTTACATAAGATGAAATCTGAGCATCTATCGTGTTAATTGTACTTAAGTATAGACCACTATCAAAATATCCCGTAACGATTTCTTGAAGTATCTGATGATACTGTGCTAAATATTCTTCATTTTCAAATAATTTTGCTATAATCGGACGGTCTTCCAATTCAATCCCTGATACCGGTGTGTCAATTGGGAAGTTAATCGCTGATGTTGCTGTTCCACTTTGGAATCCTGCAAACGATAAGTTGTAGTCCCATGGTAACATTGTGATTTGACCATCTTCTTCATAGAGATAATAATTATGTTGCATACTTGAGAAATAACTATCAAGATTAACAATCACTGTATTAGCTGCGATGTAGCGAAGTACTGCGTCTACATCTACATATGTCTCTAAATCTGTTCCTTCATTCAAGTTTTTAATTGCTGTTATAACACGCTCATAATCACTTTCATCTGTATCAAATACAGAAGCATCAAATATTGTGCTATAACTGTCAATTTCATCATCAATGTATTCCAGTGTTGCCGAAGATGAGGAACTTCCAAATCCGCCACCCATACCGCCACCTTCAAAGCCTTGTTTCATATCGCTGAAATCTGGCATGGTCGTTTGTTCGGTGCTATTGTTTTGAGAAGTGCTCGCATCTTGTGTTGTTGCATTCTGAGTACTTGACGCATCACCTTGCTCCGTTTTTGCTACATTCTGACCACTTAATACATCACCTTGTTCTGTGGAATTATCAGCTTGTCCCGTCGATGTTTGCCCACTTACATTCATTTCATTCATCCGCTCTTCAAAATTCGCTTTGAAGTCGCTCATGTCTATATCCATTCCGCCAGCTTCATCTCCGCCTACGCCCATAGTTTCTGGTTTATATAACTGTCCATAACTTGAACCGTAGTTACGCATAGCAAACGACTCTTCCATTGCTTCAAGTGCAATATAGAATCCCCAGTCTTCTCCATTCAAAGTAATAGATGCATAGTTATAAAGAGGGGTAACTACACCTGCATAATTTAGTATATCGTAAGATAGATATTCTTTCATATACGTACTGTCTGACATAACATTGTTCAGAACTAATTTATCAAGACCATAGCAATTTAGATTTTTATCATAATGGTCAAATTCAATCTTAAAACTATAACGATCTGTTGTATCATCAGCAACAATTTGTGTTAAACTCGTGTTTCCTTTTGGTCTGATACCTACATTAGCAAATGCTTCTCCATTAATAACTACTGTACAGGATATATATTCCTCAGCACTTGCATTGTCAAGCATTTCATTCCAAGAGTCTTCATCAACTTGAATATCTACAGTCATAATTGTATCATGATCAAATAGCTTCGTCTCATAATCAAAGGAAACACCGCTACTGCTTGTCACTAAGTCTGTATTTCCAACGTAAATCATAACTCCCGTTAGAAGCAAGATGATTACAGTACAGATTATGACTATTTTGTTTATATGCTTATTTGTAATCATGTTTCACCCACTTTTTATGACATATAATCGCCGTTGTAACTTACTAATACTACATTTTCAACACCGTTAAGGTCACTAATTTTATTTACGAATTCTGTTGTCATATCTTTTAAACGAATTTCTACTGTCAATTCAATACCACTTTTTGATACTGTTTTTGATTTTACTACATGTTTCTTAACACTGTTTTTTACTGCTTCGATTGCTGTCTTTTCAGACGCATCATTTACACAACTAATTACTAAGATATATGGATTATCTGTACTCTTTTTATTGACAAATACAATCATAACAATACCGATTAATATAGTTCCAATTACTGCTAGTGGAATTAATCCAGCTCCTACTACAATACCTACTGCAATTGCCCAAAACAAAAATGATATATCAAGTGGTTCTTTTACTGCAGTACGGAAACGCACGATGGATAGTGCACCAACCATACCAAGTGATAATACTACGTTTGATGTGATTGCTAAGATAATGAATGTTGTTACTAACGTCATTGATATCAATGATACACCAAATGATGCAGAATACATAACACCGCTAAATGTTTTCTTGTAAACAAAAAAGATAAACAGTCCTAACGCAAATGCTGCACACATTGCTATTAAAGTATCCACAACAGAAAAGCTTGACACCTTATCCATAAAACTCGACTTAAATACATCACTAAATGTTGTTGTTGCTAAATATATTGAATTCATTGTTCCTCCTTGGCTTTCGCCTTTTTCGTTTTATTTTTTTGATAACTATTCAGTTCTTCATCCTTTACATAAATAGTTATGTTTTTAGTTTTTAATTTTTTCCTTATCCGTAGGTACGACATGCAACATATTTTGAAAAAGCACTTGTTCTTCTGTCTTTCATCTGAATACAATTCTCAATTATCTCAGGTAAGAATTGATCATATTTGACTTCTAATATTGTGATATTTTCTTCGCTTGCAGCAATTGTTGGTGCATCTATATCAAAGAAATTTTTGTTGCATATTCCTGTTCGCACCTTACTGTCAAATGTGATTCTTACATTTCCTGTTTGATATACATAGGGTTCTCTTGTATATTCAACAATCGTCTTCGGTCTTAATTGTTGGTATTTCATCTTGGCATATAATTCCACCAATAGAGCTTGCTTACTCTCTTTCATCCATTCAATATCACCTGCAATAATCTTCTCACATTCTTCTTTTGTAATCGTTACAGCAATCTTATTACACAAACCATGTATCTTACTCTTCTTCTCTAATTTGATAAAAGAGAAATCATCGTTGTAGTATCGAATACGAAACTTTTCTCGATTACTAACACCATTCATTTTTTCTAGTAATGCTTTATCTTGATAATTATCAAAATATAAACTGCGAATTATGTATGTACCATCTTCATCTACATTGGCATCTCTTTTTGCTACTACTTGCAGACGATTTCTAATTGCAATATAATCCAAATAATTAATATGATGTTTTAATTCATGACGTAATAGTAAATCCTTCATTACATTCACCTCCTAGCATACGTTTTTCAATAGCCACTGCTACTTTATTTTTGTGTCAATCAAAACCGTTGTTGTCTTAACTCATAACTTATTCTACATAAAATTTGTGTAAACTCCATGTAAACTTTGTGAACATTCTGTGTAAAAAAAGTTGTAGCATAAGCAGGCTTTTTATTAAGCCCATTGCTTACACTACAACTTTTTATTAATTTTATCTATTTCTCACCATCATCAGCTTTACCAGCTAAGTAATTGATAAACTGTTGTGCCGTGCGGCCAGATAAACCACCATGACTAAGTTCCCAACGATTCGCTTGTAGACAAAGTTCTTCATCTGATAGCGTTATGGAATCATAACGTTTTGCAAGACTCCTAACGATTTCATAGTATTCTTTCTGCGTTGGTGCCGAATAATTAATCGAAACACCAAAACGTGCCACCAAGGATAATTTCTCTTGAATCGTATCCGAACGATGCAATTCATCTTGTGACATATCCGAACGGTCGGACCACGTTTCACGAATCAGGTGTCTACGATTTGAAGTTGCATAGATCAAAACATTGTCTGGTTTCGTCTCTAGTCCACCTTCAATTACCGCTTTCAGATATTTGTATTCGATTTCAAATTCTTCAAACGACAAATCATCCATATAGATAATAAAGCGATAATTTCGATTCTTAATCTGCGCGATTATCGAAGACAAATCTTGAAACTGATGTTTATAGATTTCAATCATTCGTAACCCTCTGTCATAATATTCATTTAAAATCGCTTTAATGCTCGTTGATTTTCCAGTTCCACTATCACCATAAAGCAATGCATTATTACACTTTCTTCCTTCTACAAATGCAAGTGTATTATCAATAAGTTTTTGCTTCTGCAACTCATAACCAACCAACTCATCAAGAAATATCTCTTCTGTGTTCGTAATCGGATAAAGCGATGCCTCATCTGCTATGTGGTTTACACGGAATGCTTTGTTCAAACCAAACTTTCCTACACCATAATCTCTGTAGAACGACGTAACAATCTTGTAAATTTCTTCTTCATCGCTTGCCTGTTCAATTGCCTCACTAAGTGCACGAACCTTCTCGCTTACATTTTTGTTATATCTCTTTCCACTCTTTTGAATCGACTGGTAGTTTAGAATCGTACTGAAACAATTAATGTTTAATTCCTCTTCTAATTTTGAAAAATCATAATCAAACAACTTCTTGAAGATAGCAAAATCATTCTTTGCAAACACATTTACCGTTCCGTTTTGTGCCCCCGTTTTTTCGCAAGTTATGCTAAATGGATTCTCATTCGTTGCTAATATATAGGCAAGATAGTTATGCCATAGATTTTTATCAAATCCATTAAC
>NZ_JAVBNS010000204.1:0-4732 GCF_031551385.1 Anaerosporobacter sp. | reverse complement strand
GATACTGTAACAGTATTAATTAAAGAAATCGCTGGAGAAAAAATTGCTCTTAGCTTAAAATTCGATAATACAAACCCATGGGCTAATGCAGCTGAAAAGTATGCAGTAGGTACAGAAGTAACTGGTAAAGTTGCACGTATGACTGATTTCGGTGCATTCGTAGAATTAGAAGCAGGAGTAGATGCATTACTTCATGTTTCTCAAATCTCTAAAGATCATGTTGAGAAACCAGCAGATGTATTAAAAGTTGGTCAAGAAATTAATGCAAAAGTTGTTGATTTCAACAACGATGATAAAAAAATCAGTTTAAGCATGAAAGCTTTAGAAGCAGATACAGAAGAAGAAAGCATCGAAGAATAATTTTAGATAGTGAATATTCGTTTTGTATTTATTGAATTGGACTTTTTAATTTGTTAATTAAAGTACCAGAATGGTAGTTTAGGCAAACAGACATTACAGAGTGAATACATTCTGTAATGTCTGATGTACAAATTAATGAGTCTTTTTTCGTATAGAAACAAAAGGAAAGGGAGTGTTAATTTGGTTGATAGCTATGAGGTGTTTAAGGAACAGATTTTTAAATTAACTACGATTGATTTGAATTCCTATAAAGAACGACAGATGAAACGTAGAATTGATGCGTTAATAACAAAACATAATATTGATTCGTATAGCACATATGTTAATGCAATAAAAAACGATAAGGCATTGTATGAGGAGTTTGTAACGTATCTGACAATCAATGTTTCCGAATTCTATCGTAATCCAGAACAGTGGCAAATACTAGAGAAGGATATCTATCCATATCTTGCAAATCAATTTGGTAAGAAATTAAAGATTTGGAGTGCGGCTTGTTCGACTGGTGATGAACCATATTCTTTGGTAATGTTACTGTCTAAGTTTTTACCATTGAATCAAATTAAGATCATTGCAACAGACCTTGATAAGCAGATTCTTGAAAAGGCACGAGGTGGATTATATAATGATAAGAGTTTGAAGGGATTGCCACAGGAATTTGTTACAAAGTATTTTACGAAAATCGGTGATAAATCATTTAAAATTAATGATGAAATTAAGAATTGTGTTGAATTTAAAAATCATAATTTATTAAAAGATCCTTATCCGGATTCTTGTGATTTGATTGTGTGTCGTAATGTTATGATTTATTTTACAGAAGAAGCAAAAGTAGAGATTTATAAGAAGTTTAATACTGCATTGAAAAAAGAAGGTATTCTGTTTGTAGGTAGTACAGAACAGATTATTCAACCTCAAACGTTAGGATTTTCATCACATAAATCATTCTTTTATAAGAAGGTATAGGAAACAAGAAAAATTAAGCATAATAGACATAATGAAAGACATCAAATGCATAGTCTTTTATTATGTCTATTTGCTATTTGAAGAATGGTTGTAACAAGCTATAATTTGCTTGAATAATAAGGATTGTTATTGACAAAATATATGGAATACGGTAACATAAGAAAGATGTGAAAAACTTCAGTAGGCTCAGTTATTACTGGAGTTTTTATGCGTTATTATGGTTTGTAAGAATGGAGAACTGGGATGGAATATTGTAAAGAAGTTGAAAGAACCATTATTACGACATATCGAAAATCAATCTGGAGAAAATTTCTAGAAGCAGTAGAAGAATTTGATTTGATCCAGCAAGGAGATCGAATTGCAGTTTGCATTACAGGGTATAAGGATTCATTACTTCTTGCAAAATGTATGCAGGAATTTAAACGACATGGAGACAGTACGATAGAACTTGTTTTTTTTGTTTTAGATTCCGTATATGATAAGCAAGAATGCTTGAAAATAATAGAAGATGCAAATGCAGTTGGAGTAACGGTTACAGTGACATCATGTGTCAAAGAACTTAATTGCAATAAGATGGCATTGTGTCATCATTTCAACAATATAGTTGAAACAATATTACTTGGTATGCTATATAATGGACAAGTGCAAACAATGATGCCTAAATCATATAATTTAAATTATGAAGGAATAGAAGTAATTCGACCATTGTATTTAGTGAAAGAAGAAGCTATACTGAGATGGTCAGAGCGACATGAGGTGAAATACTTTCCATGTGAATATGCATTTGCAGAAGACTTTTCTGTTTGTGAAGAAGATACAAGTAGGAAGCGAAAGAATGTCAAAGAATTGATTGACAGTTTACGTTTGATCAATCCCAATATTGATGTGAATATATTTAAAAGTATGTATAACGTTAATCTGGATACAATGATTTCTTATGTGCAGGGCAAAGAAGTTTATCACTTTCTTGATAATTATGATTCTTAATTAATTTTAATATTGATTTATAGAATCTTTTCTAGTATATTATGTATAGATACTGACAGGGAGGAACTAAGATGCAAAACATAATTAAAGTTGCAGTTGACGCAATGGGCGGTGATAATGCACCTGGTCAGATTGTAAAAGGCACAGTTGAGGCAGTTAATGAGAGAAATGATATAAAAGTTTTTTTGGTTGGAAGAGAAGATATTGTAAATTCTGAGTTACAACAATATACGTATAATAAAGACCAAATTGAAGTAGTTCATGCAAGCGACATTATAACAAATGATGAAGCACCTGTAATGGCGATTCGCCGAAAAAAAGACTCTTCTATTGTAGTAGCAATGAAGATGGTAAAAGATGGTGATGCTGATGCGTTTGTTTCAGCTGGTAGTACAGGCGCAATTTTAGTTGGGGGACAATTACTTGTAGGTAGAATTAAAGGCGTTGACCGTTCACCTCTTGCACCATTGATACCAACACTGAATGGCGTATCATTACTTGTTGATTGTGGAGCTAATGTTGATGCAAGGTCTTCTCACTTAGTGCAGTTTGCTAAGATGGGTTCTTTGTATATGGAACATATTGTTGGAATTAAAAATCCAAAAGTTGCTATTGTTAATATTGGAGCAGAAGAAGAAAAGGGAAATATGCTTGTAAAAGAGACATATCCGTTACTTAAGAACTGCGAAGACATTAATTTTGTAGGGAGTATTGAAGCAAGAGAGATACCATATGGTGCAGCAGATGTTATAGTTTGCGAAGCATTTGTGGGAAATGTAATACTTAAATTGTATGAAGGACTAAGCTCTGCTTTAGTTGGAACAATCAAAAAAGGTTTAATGGGAACAACAAAAAGTAAGATTGGTGCAGCTCTATGTAAGAGTGAACTTAAAAAGACATTGAAAGATTTTGATGCATCAAAGTACGGCGGTGCGCCAATGCTAGGACTTAACGGCTTAGTAGTGAAGACTCATGGAAGCTCAAAGAGTACAGAAGTGAAGAACGCAATTATTCAATGTGTAGCGTTCAGCGAACAGAACATAAATGAAAAGATTAAAGAGAATATTATGTAACAAGAAGTGCAAATGGAAGCAAATATAAGAAAGGTGATTATTATGGAATTTGAAAAGTTACAAAAAATTATTAGCGAAGTATTAAATGTGGACACAGATGAGATTACACTTGAAACGACATTTGTGGATGATTTAGGAGCGGATTCACTAGATATATTACAAATTGATATGGGAATTGAAGAAGAATTTGATATTGAAATCGCTAATGATGCGGCAGAAAATATCGTTACAGTAAACGATGCTGTAGAACAAATTAAAAACGCACTTAACTAATAATAGATAGGTGATAGCGCCAACTTGAACAAGGTTTAATTTGGCGCTGTTTTGTTTTAAAAATATGGAACTGTAGATACTTCTAACCTGTAGGAGATGCTCCTAAATGGTTATAAAAACATTCAGAAAAGGTTATGGTAGAAATATGAGGACAAACGACTTATTAAATGAATTTGAAGAGATTATAGGGTATCAGTACAATGATATAAAATTACTTCGTCAGGCACTTACGCATAGTTCATTTGCGAATGAGAAAAGACTTGATAAATTAGCAAACAATGAACGACTAGAGTTCTTAGGAGACGCAGTGCTTGAGCTTGTTACGAGTGAGTTTCTGTTTAAGAATAATAGTAAGATGCACGAAGGTGATTTAACAAAATTAAGAGCAAGTATCGTGTGTGAACAGACATTGTCCCTATGTGCGAATGATATTAGTTTAGGAAAATACATTCAGCTTGGCAAAGGAGAAGCCGCAACGGGAGGTAGAGAACGTGCGTCTATTTTATCGGATGCGATGGAAGCAGTAATCGGTTCTATATATTTAGATGGTGGTTTTACTAGTGCAAAAGAGTATATTGATAGATTTATTTTATCTGATGTTGAGAATAAACAACTCTTTTTCGATAGCAAGACTATCTTACAAGAAATTGTACAGAGCGAGTATAAAGACCCTTTGACGTATGAACTTTTGGCAGAAGAAGGACCAGATCATAATAAGTGCTTCACAGTGAAGGCTGTCATAGGGGAAAAAGAGTTGGAAACTGGAGTAGGAAGAACAAAGAAAGCAGCGGAGCAGCAAGCAGCATATCGTTCTATACTAGCGTTAAGAAATGCGGCAAAAAGATAATAGGAACATGGGTGGTGAAACAATTTCATGTATTTAAAGAGTTTAGAGATACAAGGATTCAAATCCTTTGCGAATAAATTAGTATTTGAGTTTAAGGGCGGTATTACAGGTATTGTAGGGCCAAATGGTAGTGGTAAGAGTAATGTGGCGGATGCTGTGCGTTGGGTTCTGGGTGAACAGAGTGCAAAGCAGCTTCGTGGTGCTAAGATGGAAGATATTATCTTCTCTGGAA
>NZ_JAVBNS010000125.1:0-5597 GCF_031551385.1 Anaerosporobacter sp. | reverse complement strand
GAAGGGTTAACAGATAATGTTGACAATTTTACAGTAACATATGTTCCAGGAATGAACAATCGTAAATCTACAGATATTATTGGTGGTTTATCATCAGGTTACTATATTACTCGTAAAGCATGGGATGATGCTGACAAACGTGAAGCAGCTATTGACTTTATCTCATACATGACTTCAGATGAAATGGTTTCAAAATTTGCTCAAGTATCAGCAACAGCATTAAAGAATGGTGTTACTGTAGATGAAAGTTCATTATCTTCATTAGCAAAAGACGGTTTAAAATTAATTGAAGGTGCAACTGGTATGACAGGTGCAGTACAAGATCAAATTCCAGCAGAATGCAGAGTTCCTGTATTTGATGGTATGCCAAACATCGTAATTGGTGCTGCGGACATTAAAGATGCGGTACAACAAGTATTAGATTTATTAGGCGCACGATAATAATAGAAAAATTAAAAGGGCTGTTAGCGATTTAAGATAATGGCCCTTTTCATAACAAGAAGGTGAGACGATGAATTCAAATATTTATAAAAAGAAAAGACCAGTTCTTGTGTTTTTAATCCCAGCATTCATCTTTATGGCAGTCTTTCTTTATTATCCATTTATAAAGAATATCATGAACAGTTTTCAAAATATTTCAGGATTAGGAACAGCGTCAAAAGGTTTCAATGAACCTTGGTATACAAACTATAAGACAATGTTTGAAGACCCAAATATGAGAATTGCGATTAAAAATACAGTATTTATGATTTTAGCAACATTAGTTGGTCAAGTTGGTATCGCATTGATATTAGCATTGCTTGTAGACAATATCGGAAGAGGAAAGAAATTCTTCCAAACAGTTTATTTCTTACCAATAGTAATCTCAGCAACAGCATTAGGTCTATTGTTTAACTTAATCTTCCTTTATGACAAGGGAATGTTAAATCAATTATTAGAAAAACTAGGTGCTTCAGGTTTAATTGACTGGAAAGATCCAAAGCATGCAATGATAACAATGCTAATTCCAGTAATGTGGCAATATGTTGGTTTCTATTTTGTAATATTAATCACAGGACTTAACAATATATCAGAAGAATTGTATGAGGCAGCGGTTGTTGACGGTGCTACAAAGTTACAACAAGTACGATATATATCAATACCTCTTGTACGAAATGTAGTTTGTACATGTACAGTATTAGCCGTAACAGGTGCATTGAAAGTATTTGATTTACCATGGATTATGTTCCCGAAAGGAATGCCAGTTAATACGACATGGTTAACAGGAACGTATATGTACTATCAAACATTTAATGCAAACAATGTAGATTATGGTTCTGCTATCGCGGTAGTTATTGTAGTACTTGGAATTATACTTTCTAAGGTAGCAAACAGAGTCTTCAAAGAAAAAGAATATTAAATAGGGGGTAAGGATATGAGTAAAAATGGTAAGCGAAAGAAACCCTCAGTTGGAAAATCAATTGCATATATAGTATTGAGTCTATGGGCAATTACTACATTATATCCGCTTGTATGGGTAGTTATTAATGCATTCAAAGATCGTCGATTGATTCTAACAGATTCTTTCTCAATTCCTGTTGGGGCAAATGCAACACTTGCTAACTTTGAATTAGCATTTAACAAATTGAATATATTAGGGGCATATAGAAACAGTTTAATTATATCTGGTACAGTTATGTTTGCAGTAATGTTATTCGCTGGATTTGCAGCATTTGCATTAGTACGATATAATTTCAAAGGAAAACAGTTTTTGTATAGCTTAGTTGTTGCTGGTATGATGTTCCCTGCATTCTCAACAATTATTCCAGTATTCCGTATGTTAAACACTTGGGGAATTGTTAATACAGATAGCTTAGGACTGTCCTTATTGGCAACAGCATTACCACAGATTGCAGGTAACATGTCATTTGCAATTGTAGTATTGGTAGGATTTGTGAAGAGTCTTCCAATTGATTTAGAAGAAGCAGCATATATGGAAGGCTGCAATGTATATCAGATTTATTTTAAAGTAGTTATGCCTTTGGCAAAACCATCATTTGCAACAGTAGCAATATTTACATTCCTTTGGAGTTACAATGATTTATTTACACAAATGTTCACATTACGTTTGAAAAACCAATGGGCAATCACAAGATTATTAGGTGAATTAACTTCTATGGAAGGTACAAACTATGGATTAATGGCAGCAGCAGTTACGCTAGTTGTAATACCAGTTTTAATTGTTTATCTATGCTTACAAAAATATATCGTAAAGGGTTTGACAGCAGGAGCATTAAAAGGATAGAATAATAAGTAAGGATTAATGTAATAATAACAATAAGATGATGAAATTATGATATGGGGGCGGTTCTATGTATAAGGTTATTATAATCGATGATGAACCCATTATAGTAGAAGGATTGCAGAAAATAATTCCGTGGGAGAAATGGAATTGCAATGTTGAAGCAGTCGCCTATAATGGTGTAGACGGATTAGAATTAATAAGTAGAGTAAAGCCTGATATTATAATCTCAGACATCAGTATGCCACAAATGGACGGATTAAGTATGATAGCCAGTGTGAAGTCACAGTTTCCAAATCTGGAGATTATCATACTTACAGGATATCGGAACTTTGATTATGCAAGACAAGCCATTAATCTTGGAGTAACGAGATTTCTATTGAAACCCTCCAAGATGGATGAGATTGAAGAAGCATTAACATTTATAACGAATCAATTGGGAGAAAAGAAGGAGGAAACTTCTGCTTTACCAAATGATGAAGAGAACGAGCAAGATCAAGAGCAAGAAGAACATACGGAAGAAAATCCAGCTGGAAAATTTATAGTGAAGAATGCGGTTCGATATATTGAAGAGCATTATCAAGAGAAATTAAAGTTAAGTGATGTAGCAGACCAAGTTTATGTAAGTCAATGGCATCTTAGTAAATTATTGAATAGACATACACAGCAGAATTTTTCGGAAATATTAAACAATGTGCGAATTGAGAAAGCTAGAGAATTGTTAAAAGACCCTGCGCTTCGAATTGGAGATATTGCAGAAGAAGTTGGTTTCTTAGATATTGCACATTTCTCAAGAGTATTCAAAAAGCAAGTAGGCAAATCAGCCAATGATTACAGGAATACTGTGTTATGTAAAAAATGATGAAAACAATGGGGAAATTAATTCGAATAGAAGGCTATCACACGAAATGTAAAATGTGTGATAGCCTTCTTTGTGAACGTTGAGAATTTCGTGAAATAAAAAATACAGTCTCAGAGTGAAACTGTATTTTTTATAGATTATTATAGAATTCATACGCTGTTACTTGAAAAGCTTTCCGTCTTTAATAATATGTTGTATCTGCAAATCTTTGTTTAGGATAAGTAAGTTCGCTTTTTTATTAGGAGTGATACTACCATAGTTGTCATATAGACCAAGTGCTTTAATTGGATTTTCACAAGCAGCTTTGATGGCACTCTCGAAAGGAATGCCCATTTTAATTGCTCTGCACATACAGTCATAAAGGTTTGTTGTACTTCCGGCTATTGTTACTTGATCTTCAAGCTTTGCAATGGAGTTTTCAACATAAACATCTTGTCCACCCAATGAGTACTTTCCATCAGGCATTCCTGTAGCACTCATACTATCACTAATTAAGATAACACGATCATCACCGAATAGTTGAAATGTTAATCGAACAACACTAGGGTGAATATGATTACCGTCTGCAATGATTTCAACACGACTATGTTTGCTATCGAAAGCAGCTCCAATTACTCCTGGAGAACGATGATGTAGACTAGGCATAGCGTTGTAAAGATGAGTGACTTGTTTTGCACCAGCTTTGAATGCACGCATAGCGTTTTCATAATCACTATCTGTATGAGCGATTGTAAAACCAACTTCGTCATGACATTCCTTAATTAACTCAATGGCGTTTTCTTCTTCTGGAGCAACAGCAACAAATCGAATTAGACCATGTGCTGCAGTTTGTAATCTTTTGTAGAAGCCCGCATCTGGTTTTCTTATATAAGTAGCATCTTGAGCACCTTTTTTTGATTCAGAAAGAAATGGACCTTCGAGATACACACCGATAATATCGGCATGGCTCTCGTCAGAATGTGCTAGTTTATAGTTATGCATAGTATCTAGAATTGCATGTAAATCTTCTTCGGGTAATGTCATTGTTGCAGGAGAGATAGTAGTGATTCCATGTGATAACTCATACGTAGTAATGGCCTCCATGGCCTCCATAGAGGAATCGCAGGCATCGTAACCAACACATCCATGAAAATGTAAATCAGTAAGACCAGGAATGATATAGCAGTCCGTAGCGTCAATGACTTGATGCATGTTAACAGTAGAATCTGTTATATCATCATTATTAAGAACTAGTTGCTGTATGAGATCGTTTTCTGTTATGATATCTGCGGAAATAAAAGTATTCTGCTCAGAATAAAGTATTCCATTTTTTATTATCATATGAGCTCGCTCACTTTCTGTAAGGCATCATTATCGCAAATGATTGTTGCATCGGGATGCAATTGAAGTATAGATGCAGGAACTTTAGGAGTTATTGGACCAAAGAAAGCTTCTTTAATAATATCGGCCTTGTTTTCACCTGAAGCAACTACAAGAATCTTCTTAGCATGCATAATTGTTTTAATACCCATTGTATAGGCTTGTTTAGGAACTTCCTCATAAGAATCAAAGAATCTTGCATTTGCCTCAATTGTGCTTTGAGCAAGATCAACACAATGTGTTTCCGTTGCAAAGCAATCACTAGGCTCATTAAAACCGATATGACCATTATGTCCGATTCCTAGCAGCTGTAAATCAATACCTTGAACGGAATTAATAATTGAATTATAGTCGTCACAGGCCTTTTTTTCATCAAGCTCAAGTCCGTTTGGAACATAAGTCTTGTTCTTATTAATGTTAATGTGATTAAAAAGATTTTCATTCATAAAGTAACGATAACTTTGATCGTTATCAGGAGATAATGCTTTGTACTCATCTAGGTTAATTGTAGTAACGTTAGAAAAGTCTATATCACCTTTAGTATACCAATCAATTAGTTGCTTGTATATTCCAAGAGGAGTAGAACCAGTTGCTAACCCCAAAACACAATCTGGTTTTATAATAACCTGTGCGGAAATAATATTAGCAGCGGCTCTACTCATTTGGTAATAATCTTCTGTTCTTATGAATTTCATAAGATACACCTCCGTTATATAGTTTTTTCTTTTTAAATAAACAGTCAACTGTATATCTTAATGGTATCATATTAAATAAAGAATGCAATGAAACTAGCAGATGTCGACAATAAATAAAAAGAAATCGCATTGTGGTACAAATGTTATTTATGTTATGGTTCGTGCGAAAGGATCTACAGTAATGGAATCCATCCCATAGTCTTACCGTATGATGTTGGTGTAATGCGAAGTTTTGGATTAAGGAAAAAATTATGAAAACCCCTTTACAAATGCTTTTATGTCTGCTATACTAGACCAAGTCGGTTGAAGAACTGTACTAAATGAATAAACAATTCTGAAATAATTAAGAATTGAAGCAATTCGAAAAATAAATAAAATTATTGTTGACAAACATCGAAAG
>NZ_JAVBNS010000236.1:0-11399 GCF_031551385.1 Anaerosporobacter sp. | reverse complement strand
AGATTATATTATTAAATTCACAAAAATGGGAATACAAGTTGACCATAGTAGTTTCCTAACATCGTCAGTTGCTACGGCTTCCTTCTTAAAGGAACGCTATGGGGAACAATTATTGTATGTACTCGGTACGAAATCGTTTGCCAAGGAACTCCGTAAATATGGATTAAACGTTACTGAAGAAGTGCAAGAATCCTATAAGAAGGACATTGTTGCTGCGGTAGTAGGATTTGACAATGAATTGGACTACAAAAAGGTTGAGACAATATGCGAACTGTTGCAAACAACGAATATAGAGTATTGGGCTACAAATCCTGATTTAGCTTGTCCAGTATCCTATGGATATATTCCTGATTGTGGAGCAATCTGTAACCTATTAAAGGAAGCGGTTAAACGTGAGCCTATCTATTTAGGAAAACCAAATCGCCTTATGGTAGATATGGCTTGTATAGCAGGTGGATATGCTTTAGAAGAAACAATTGTTATAGGAGATCGTTTGTATACAGATATTGCATGTGGAATTAATGCAGGTGTTGATACAGTAGTTGTATTCACAGGTGAAGCAAAGTATGAAGATTTAGAAACAACAGAGTTTCCACCAACCTATTATTGTGATACGATTAAAGATTTATATATAACATTAAAGGATTAAAGAAGTTGCCACACAAAAGTATTTCAACAAGGAGACTATTTGTGTGGCATCTTGTTTTTATATATAGGAGGAATTATTATTGGGTGTTAGTATTATTGTTCCTTATCATAGAGGGGAACATTTTTTTAGAGATTGTTTGGATAGTATAGTAGAATCAAAGCTTGAAGATTATGAAGTCATTATTGTTTATGATAAAAATGCAGTATATGATGCATCTGTTATAGATAATCAGAGGGAAAATAAGAGATATGGGCAAATTATAGAGGAATATAAATCGTTATTACCAATTTATAATTACGTTTTAATAGATAAAACAGGCGTTGCAGCAGCGAGAAATCTTGGAATTTCTAAGGCAAGTAAGGAGTATGTCTATTTTCTTGATAGTGATGATTATGTAATTCACGATGGCTTACATAAGATGTTACAGATAGCCGATGAAAATGTTGCAACTATAGTTTCAGGAGTGATGTTACCAACATGGTTTAAGCGATATACGTTTTTGAAATCTGTAGAACAAACAACTTCCGAAGATTCGAAAGAGAATATTGTGGAAAGTGCGAAGAGATACGATGTATGTGACATAGCTAGTCAATTGTTTCAAGAAGAAGTAAGCGTACTTAATCTGTTAATCAAACGATCTTGGTTACAAGAGAGAGAATTGCAATTTGATGAAGCGAATCAATTCTATTCGGATTTTCCATTTGTGAGTAGCTTATTAGCAGGCTGTACAGATCATGATATATGGATTTGCAGTCAATTGAAAACGTATGCAAAGAGAAGTCATAATGATACGATACAATACCCTTCTTTAACGCAGATAAAAGCAGGGAATAGAATGGAACAGTTCTTAGAAGCATTCGTTGCATCGAGTGGATATATAGGAGCAAATCAAGAAGAATTACGTTATCTGTTAGATGTATATTGTTGCAAGTTTCTTCTTCATAACTATGAGAAGTCTTATCATGGTAGAAAGAGTTATGTAATGTCAGAGGAAACGTTTGGAGCGTATTCTATGGCACTTCATAATATGAGTCAGCGAGTTTTTATTGGATTTAGTAAAGAGCAACAGCAAATTCTAAGTGCAATCCGAAGCAATCAGCGCAAAAAGGTAGTTAAGATAGCAAATAAGATGATTATGAAGCAAAAGAAGATCGGTCTGTTTGGAAACACGATTCAACGAGCGAGAGTGTTAGATAAACTTATATTTCGCCGTTTGCCAGTGAAACAAAACTGGGTTATGTTTGAGAGCTTTGGCGGAAAAAGCTATTCAGATAATTGCAAATATATCTATGAATATATGTTAAAGAACTATGGAGATGAATATAAATATATATGGGTTATGCGAGATCATAGTATAATAATACAAGGAAATCCTACTGTAATTAAACCAAATACGTATCAGTATCTTTATTATCTCTCACGAGCAAAGTTCCTTGTGTTTAATAGTAGGCAGCCAATTTGGTATAATAAGAGAAAAGAGAGTGTGTTTATAGAAACTTGGCATGGTACACCTCTTAAGAAACTAGTATTTGATATGGAAGATGTACATTCCGCTACATTAACGCATAAAGAGGATTTCTATAAAGTTTCGAGAAAATGGGATTATCTTATATCAGATAATGCATTTTCAACAGAAGTATTCAAACATGCCTTCCTATTTGACAAAGATAAGATTGCAGAGTACGGTTATCCTAGAAATGATTTGTTGTATGCGGATAATACACAGGAGATTACGAAAAGAGTAAAAGAGAAGTTAGGGATACCGTTAGAGAAGAAAGTCATTCTATATGCACCAACATGGCGTGATGACGAATTCTATTCCCATGGAAAATATAAGTTTTCATTAGCAATTGATATTGAGCAAATGAAGCAAGCGTTAGGAGAGGAATATGTGCTTCTTCTTCGTACCCACTATTTTGTTGTAGATCAAGTAGATTCCTTATGTGGAGACGGATTTGTATATAATGGAAGTCGTTATCAGGATATAACAGAGCTATATCTTGCATCAGATATTTGCGTAACTGATTATTCCTCTGTATTCTTTGATTATGCAAATTTAAGAAGACCAATTCTATTCTTTGTATATGATTTAGAGAAATACAAAGAGGAACTACATGGTTTCTATATTGATATGGAAACAGAAGTACCTGGGCCGCTATTGCAGACAAATGAGCAGTTACTACAGGCGATAGAACATATTAATGATATTGAAGAAACATATAAAGAACGGTATAATACATTCTATAATCGTTTTTGTGCAATTGATGATGGACATGCAGCAGAAAGAATTGTTGAGAAACTGATACGAAATAAGTAAGGAGTTTTCTATGAGGAAAGTATTACAATGGGTACGAAGCCTTGTTAAGAAGAGCGTAGTTCTGATATATAAGATATTAACGATACTATTGCCATTACATAGTAAAACGATAGTATTTGGCAGTAATTTGGGAAGAAATTATTCAGGGAATCCAAAAGCAATCTATGAAAATATGGTTGAACAGGGATTAGATAACAATTATCGTATCGTATGGTTTTTTGAAGATGAGAATATGAAGATTCCAGGCAATGCAAGAGTTGAAAAATATGGTCGTTTCAAATATCTCTATTATATGGCTGTAGCGAAAGTATGGGTATTTGATTGTAGACAGCCTCAATTCCTAATTAAGAAAAAAGAAGTTATGTATATTCAGACATGGCATGGAACACCACTTAAAAAGTTGGCACTCGATATGAAAGAAGTTACAATGGCAGAAGGAAAAGACACAGAGGAATATAAGAAAGATTTCTATGATAATGCTCAAACATGGGATTATCTATTATCACAGAATTCGTATTCTACAGCAATATTTCGTAGAGCATTTTCATTCTATAAGACAATGGTAGAGGTAGGATACCCAAGGAATGACATTCTGTTCACGGGTAACAAGGAAGAGACAATTACAAAACTAAAGAAAGAGCTTGGTCTCCCTCTTGATAAGAAAGTAATTCTTTATGCACCTACATGGAGAGATGATGAATTCTACTGTCAAGGAAGCTATAAATTCAATCCAAGTTTAGCGTTTCATATGTTTATGGAGAACTTAAAGAATGAATATGTATGCATTGTTAAGTATCATTATTTAATTCAGGATTCGATTGATTGGTCAAATTATAAAGGATTTATCTATGATTGCGATAAGAGCTACGATATTGCAAATCTGTATCTAGTATCTGATCTATTAATAACCGATTATTCTTCTGTTATGTTTGACTATAGCTTACTAAATCGTCCAATGTTCTTTTATGCCTATGATTTAGAGAAATATAAAGATACACTTCGAGGATTTTATTTTGATTTTGTTGCTGATGTACCAGGGCCAATTTCATTAAAAACAGAGGATTTAATTGATGATATCCTGCATTATAATGCAAATGATTATAGTGAGAAATATGAGCAGTTTCGTGAAAAATACAACCATTTAGATGATGGACATGCCTCTGAGAAGGTTGTTGAGATTATAAAGGCACATATAAAGTAGAAATCCAAAGTATTTAGTATGGAATGGTTATGCAGGTTTTAACAATTTAAATGGTAGTAGAGTAAAGTGTTTTTGTAGGTAAAAGTCACAGAAAAATCAGAGATAACAGTAGTTAGCTTAAGATTGGAGAATTGATTTATGAAACAAATTGCAAAAAAAATGGGATATCTACTCTTCGCATTTTTCTTCTATATGAATCGAATCTTTACTAGAGTGAATAAGCATAAAGTGTTTTGTATCATGACACATGACAGTAGTATGGATAGCAATGTTGGTATGATTATTCAAGAGATGAAGAAGCAAGATGCCAATTATAAATTCTATTATATTAAGAAAGAAGAGACGGCAGAAGTTAAGAATGGAGGGAAAGTTAGAAGTATGTTATCTTTCTTTCTTGTAAAGCCGTTTCACATGGCTACAGCGGGCTATATCTTCTTAGATAATACATTCTTACCAATGGCGTATCTACGTTTTTCTTCTAAGGCAAAGGTTGTACAGTTATGGCACGGAACAGGAACAATTAAGAAATTTGGTCAAGATGCTAACGAGGGTGATTTAAAGAAATTAGAGAATCATGCGAATCGTACAATTACGCATCTGATTGTGAATGCAGAAGAGATTCGTGAGCAGTATGCAGGAGCTTTTGGAGTCGAATTTGATAAAGTTTATGCAACAGGTCTACCACGTACAGACGTGCTATTTGACAGAGAGAAAAAGAAAGTGGATAGGGCGAATTTCTATAACCAATATCCTGAGTTAAAACATAAAAAACTTGTATTGTATGCACCTACATTTCGTGACAATGAAGTAGCAAATCCTAAGATGGAGCTGGATTTGGATACATTTATTAATGAGCTTCCAGAAGATACGGTATGTATGATAAAGCTTCATCCATTTGTAGCAAGACAATATGCTTGGACAAAGGAGCAGGAAGAAAGATATAAAGACAGAGTGGTGAATCTCTCTTCTTATGCAGACATTACGACATTACTGTTTGTTGCGGATGTCTTAATAACAGATTATTCTTCTATTATCTATGAGTATTGTTTAAGAGAGAAACCAATGATTTTCTTTGCATACGATTTAGAAACATTTGAGAGAAGCGGAAGAGGCTTCTATGAGCCATATGAGGAATCTGTTCCTGGTATGGTGGTTAGAACCACAGAGGAAGTAGTGGAAGCGATTAAGCTGAATTTGTATGAAGGTAAATATGACCATGAGAGAATAGAATGGTTTCGGGATAAGTATTATCAATATTTTGATGGGAAATCGACGGAGCGGGTTATTAAATTGGTGATGGAATATTATTTCAGAAAAAATGGAGAGGTGATATTTTGACCATAGATGAGTTAAAAAAATTAATTTATACTGGCGAAAAAATAGATGTGGAATTTAAACATTCAAGAAATGATATAACAAAGGATGTTTACGATACAGTATGTTCTTTTAATAATCGTAATGGTGGGCACATTTTTCTTGGAGTAAAAGACGATAGGGAGATAGTAGGTGTAGAACCCGAAGTGATAGATAAAATGCTTAAGGACTTTACAACGGCAATTAATAATGCCAATAAAATTTATCCACCGCTCTATTTGACTCCTGAAGTTTACGAAATGGAATTTGGAATAAATATTATTTATATTAGGGTTCCCCAAGGTGGCCAAGTTCGAAGACACAATGGTATTATATGGGATAGAGCATATGAAGGGGATATAGATATAACAAAGAATGAGGAATTAGTATATAAAATGTATGCTAGA
Organism: Anaerosporobacter sp.; assembly: GCF_031551385.1. Classification (GTDB taxonomy): domain Bacteria; phylum Bacillota; class Clostridia; order Lachnospirales; family Lachnospiraceae; genus Anaerosporobacter. The sequence continues at coordinate 5,472 of NZ_JAVBNS010000236.1, read as the reverse complement.
AAACAGGGAAGCTATTATGTCAACAAAGTGTACCCTGGTTTTGGCATGGAATTTCTTAATACTGATTTGATAAAACGTGCTCGAAAAATGGCAATAGGGCGCGTTGATAATCATCCTTGGGCAACAATGAATGAGGAAGAAATATTACGTAGTTCAGGACTAATTCTTACAGATATGGAAACACACAAAGAGGGAATAACATTAGCGACAATTCTGCTATTTGGTAAAGATTCATCGATTATGTCAGTTATGCCACAGTTTAAGACAGATGCTATTTATCGAGTTGAAAACATAGATCGCTATGATGATCGTGATGTAGTTATTACAAATCTTATAGATAGCTACGATCGACTTATGGAATTTGGTAAAAAGCATTTGAATGATGTGTTTGTACTTGATGGTATTCAAAGTGTGAGTGCAAGAGATAGAATATTGCGTGAAGTAGTTTCTAATATTTTGGCACATCGGGACTATTCCAGTGGATTCCCTGCCAAGCTTATTATTGAGAAAGATAAAATTTATACAGAAAATAGCAATCTTGCGCATGGGATTGGAGAACTTAGACTAGACAGATTTGAACCATTTCCAAAGAATCCATCAATCTCTAAAGTTTTTCGTGAAATAGGACTTGCAGATGAATTAGGCTCTGGAATGAGGAATACAAATAAGTATACAAAGCTTTATTCTGGCGGAACGCCATCGTTTGATGAAGGTGATATTTTCAAAATTACAATCCCACTGAAAAATATTGCGACTTCAAAAGTGGGACCGGATATTGAGGGCAGTATTCAAGATGGCACTCAAGATGGCACTCAAGATGGCACTCAAGATATTCATAAAAAAATAATTACAATGATACAACAAAATAATAAGATTACGAGGAAAGACATGGCAAGAGAATTATCGATTGGAACTCGAACCTTACAAAGGATTTTAAACGAAATGGGTAATATTCGATATGTAGGAAGTGGTCGCAGTGGATATTGGAAAATTTTGTGATAGTAGCTGCATCCATTTGCTGCGAAATCGACAGAGCGGGTTATTAAATTGGTGAGGGAATAGTGATAGAAAATAGAATCTAAGAGAAACAGAGAACGAAAATGTTCTCTGTTTTTTTGAAATAAAAGTGTAACCATTTAAGGATTTTTTAATAATTCCTATGCTACTATCTACTTACGATATCGAAATTTTATTGAAAGGAACGGATTGTATGTATTTAAACATATTGAAAAGGGATTTAAAAAGAAAGCGAATGATGAATATTATTTTGCTCCTGTTTATTATTATGGTGTCAACTTTTATTTCTAGTAGTGTAAACAATCTGATGTCTATATCGAATGCGATGGATGAATATATTGAAATATCAGAGATTGCGGATTTTACAATTGTTGCTCTGGAGGCAGGGAGTGAGAAAACAAATGAATTTGTAGAAACAAACGAAAATATTAAGAGTTATGTTTATTACGAAAGTCCTATTTTAAGTGCAGATAACTGTGATTTGAATGGGAAGAAATTTGATTATTCCAATACGATTGTAGTATCTGATGTGAACGAGGCAAAGGTCAAGTTATTTGATGGGAAAAATAATGTAATTACACCACTTAATGATGGGGAAATTATGCTGACGGCTGTACTCAAAAACCTTTGGAATTTAAAAGAAGGAGACAAGATTACAATACATAATGGCGAGTTTTCCAAAGAATATAAGTATGTTGGATGTACGAAAGATATGGTGTTTTGCTCTTCTATGACAGGAATCACGCGTATGATTGTCAGCGAAAATGACTATCAAGACATTATGAAAAATGGTGGATTTTCTAAGATGTATTGTTATGGAATAGAAAGCAATAATGTTGAAGAGTTAGAAAATGATTTTGGAAAAATAGGTGCACCAATCATGATTACATTAGCCGATAAACAGTTGAAAATGCTATATATCATGGATATGGTTATCGCTGGTGTCATGTTGCTTGTAAGTGTTGTTTTAATACTTATCTCAATTGTAATATTAAGATTCACCATTGTCTTTACTCTTAATGAGGAGTTCAGAGAAATTGGGGTTATGAAAGCGATTGGTATAAAAAATCGTAAAATCCGTGGTATTTATATAGTGAAATATCTTGCGATTTCAATTGTAGGTTCTTTGATAGGATTCTTTGTAGGAATACCGTTCGGAAAACTAATGATAAAGGATGTTTCGAATAATATAGTAATCAAGGAATCGAATAGTTTACTGATTAATGCAATTTGTTGTGTTGCCATTGTTTTGCTTGTAATTATATTTTGCTATTTAAGTACAAGAATGGTTAAGAAGTCATCACCAATTGATGCGATTAGAAATGGTTCGAATGGAGAACGCTTTAAAAGAAAAGGGATATTACATCTGAATAAAACGAAAATGCCTACGATTCTTTATATGGCAGTAAATGATATATTTAGTGGGTTAAAGCATTTTAGTGTACTAATCTTGACATTTACATTGGGACTACTTTTAATCCTTATTCCTGTTACAACGATGCATACGCTTACAAGTGATAAGCTTGTAAATTGGTTTGGCTTGACAGAGAGTGATGTGTATATTGAAGAGGAACAATTATTTACTAATGATAATGGTCGTGAAACTGTTTGGGCTGAATTAGAGAAGACAGAACAATTACTTGCTAAAAACAATATTCCAGCAAACGTGTTTAAAGAGACAGTATTTAAGTTCTCAATAAGTTATGGCGATAAATCATGGAATGCAATATCACTTCAAGGAACAGGCACTAGTGTAGAGGATTATTCCTATACAGAGGGGACAGCTCCACAGAGTGCAAATGAAGTGGAGATTACTCATGTTGTTGCTGATAGAATTGGTGCAGAAATAGGAGATAGTGTTAAGATAGATTTGGGTGATGGGGAGGCGAAAACATTTATTGTGACAGCAATCTATCAATCTATGAATAATATGGGAGATGGTGTTCGGTTTCATGAAGATTTGGAGATAAATTATAGTAATGCAATGGGACAGTTTGCAACACAGATAAAATATACAGATAATCCATCAAAAGATGAGCAAGCAAAACGTTTGGAAACAATTAAAGAATTATATTCTGACAAACAGGTTAGTACAGGTGGAGAATACGTCAGTAATATGGTTGGAGATATTGCTGGATCAATGAAAGATATGAAAAATGTAATTATCCTTGTTGTATTGGCGACAAATATTCTTGTGTCTGTATTAATGGTAAAGAGCTTTATTATAAAGGAAACAGGGGAAATAGGTATGCTGAAAGCGATTGGTTTTAAGAATAACTCGATTGTTTTATGGCAGACATTTCGAATTGGAATCGTACTAATTATTTCGATTCTATTAGGGATTCTTTTAGAAAATCCAGTCGGACAAATCTCATCAGGATTGGTATTTAAGATGATGGGAGCAAGCTCAATCGAATTTATGCCAAATATTTTGGAAGAGTATGTGATATATCCGTTGGTTGTATTTGGAGTAACATTTATGGCAAGTTTTTTAACCGCACAGCAAGTTAGAAGAATCTCTGCATCAGAAACAAGTAATATGGAATAGGAGAATGGATATGGAAAATATTTTAGAAATTAAGGATTTATGTAAGACATATATAGTAAATAAAAATCAAAACAATGTACTGAAAAATCTGAATCTATTAATACAAGAGGGAGAAATGGTTGCGGTTATGGGGCCTTCTGGTTCAGGAAAGTCAACGCTATTATATACGGCATCAGGTATGGAAAATCTAACAGCAGGTGAAGTTATATTTGGGGGAAGAGATATCAGTAATGTAAAACCGAATGAGCTTGCAGACATCAGGCTTGATGAAATGGGATTTATCTTTCAGCAAATGTATATGTTGAAAAATCTGACTGTACTCGATAATGTAATTTTACCAGCATCTCAGTCAAAAAAGAGTAAGGAAAGTCGTAAGGAAATTACTGCTCGTGGGCTTGATTTGATGCGTAAGTTAGGAATCGTAGAGATAGCAAACAACGATATCAATGAAGTTTCAGGAGGACAATTGCAACGTGCCTGTATCTGTAGAAGTTTAATCAATCGTCCTAAGATGATTTTTGCAGATGAGCCGACAGGAGCATTAAATCGCAATTCATCAGAGGAAGTAATGAATGAACTTAGGAAGATAAATGAAGAAGGCACGGCAATTATGCTTGTTACGCATGATGTTAGGGTAGCTGCAAAATGTTCCAGAGTACTGTATATAGTTGACGGTAACATTAAGGGTGAGTATAATTTAGATAACTATACGGACAATGCGAAGGAAATTCGCCAGCGTGAAATTACATTAAATAAATGGCTTATAGATATGGGATGGTAAATATGAAGTATTATCTTGAATAAGCGTGTTTAAGTCTGATATAAGATAGAATAAGGGGTGCAGAATGACTGACATTATAATAGTTGAAGATAATTTGGAGTTAGGGAATTTACTTTGTGATTTTCTCATAGCAGAGGGATATAGCGTTAAACTTTGCTGTACTGGTGAGGATTCTCTTGCGTATTTTGATGAAAATGGTGCGAAGTTAATCTTGCTAGATATTATGCTTCCTAATATGGACGGATTTGCTGTATGCAAGAGAATTCGTGAGAAGAGCAATGCTCCGATTATAATAGTCAGTGCCAGAATCGGCAAAGAGGATAAGTTAAATGGTATTATTCTTGGTGCAGATGATTATATAGAAAAACCATATGATATTGATATCTTGATTGCAAAAATCAATGGAATATTCAAGAGACGATATGAGAGTGATGTGCTTCTATCTGGCGATTTAAAACTTGATAAAGTATCGAGGATAGTATATAAAAACGATGTTCCGATTACTATGACAGCGAAAGAATTTGAACTATTGTTATTCTTAATAGAGAATAAAGGGAAGGTACTTAACAAAGAACTGATTTTCAATAAGATATGGGGATTTGATAGTTTCAGTGAAGCACAAACGTTGACAGTACATATAAAGTGGTTGAGAGAAAAGATAGAGGAGAGTCCAAAGAAACCGAACCATATCATAACGGTATGGGGTGTCGGATATCGCTTTGAGTAGGTTGTATACTTGTGTATGATACTTTTTGATGCAAAACTTTGATATGTTTTAGAGCTTCTTCATTGCTGTCCTATAATACGAAACACGCTATACACCTAAGTACTTCTAAGTGTGTATGGATAGATATTCAGAAGGCACGGAAACGCCATCGATTCGGCATCCTGCCTCAACTCAGGCTGGCTCGGCGTCCTTGCCTCGCCTTCCTAGGTTGTGGAGATACACACTAAGAAGTACTATAGGTGCTTCGCTATCGTTTCTTAATTAGAGGACAGCAACGAAGAAGCAGGATAGGTAATGAAGTTTTGCATATCTAATTTATTGATAAACAAGTACGGGAGATTGATGAAGGAATAAATAGTATGAAGAGCTTTAATAAAATTTTTGTGATTGTTTTGTTTA
>NZ_JAVBNS010000290.1:0-25130 GCF_031551385.1 Anaerosporobacter sp. | reverse complement strand
AATTTCTACAACCATCAAATGCAAAATCACCGATTTTAGTAATATTCTTTGACATCTGTATCTGTTCTAAATTCATACACGAATCAAATACACAATCTCCAATATAAGTCACTGAATCTGGCAACTCAACGGTCTTTAATTTAGTAAAAAGAGAAAACTCGCCTCCTGGTAATCCTGAGATACCTTCTTTTATTACTAGATGTTCAACCTCTTCATCCCAACAAAACCATTCTGGCTCACTGCTATGCCCATCCATTAAATTCTCTTCTAAATCTTTTGTCCCTTTAAATGTTAATGTTTTTGTCTTTTTATCATATGTCCACGTATTTCCATTTGTATCAACACCTTTTGTTGGCTTTGCCTTTGCTGAAATGCTATGCTCTATTAGCAAAAAGGATAATGCCATAAGCACCATACACAACATCATAATTTTCGCTAACTTTATTCTACTAACTTTCACATTTTCATCTCCAATGTACTCCATAAATGAGTATTCAGAATTATCTTCTAATTTCTGAACACTCATTCATGATTTCTTACTAAGATATCGATTTAATCTTCACTTTCTTACTTAGACCATTCTTCTGAAACAGGGCTTTGTATTCTTTTAGCTTACATTGGGGTACTTGGATTACTACATTGTCATTCACACCTTTGAATGCGTCTTTATAGCAACTTTCTATCTTCTTTGATTTTATCACTATTGATTTTAAATCTTTGCATCCTGTAAATAATCCTCCACTCCAGTCTCCTTTTTTTATATACTTTACATTCTTAGGTATCACAATTTTCTTGATTCCCGATTCTTTAAATGCGCTTGCATATATAGTTGTGACTGAATCTGGTATTGTTACCGTTACTAAACTTTCACAAGCAAAGAATAAATGTCCGCTTATTACCTTGAGATTTTTAGGTAGCTTTACTTTTTTTAATTTACTGCACTCTCCAAATGCATCCTCTCCGATTTCTTTTACACTATCTGGTATAACGATTTCGGTTAAACTATTACATGCATAAAATGCCTCACACCCTATTGATGATACGTTCTTTGGTATTTGGATTTTGCCTAATTGTTCGCACCCTAAGAAAGCATAGTCTCCGATTTTGATAATGTTCTTAGAAAACTGTATTTCTCTTAATTCCAAACAATCTTGAAATACACAATCCCCAATATATGTTACCGTATCTGGCAATATAACTGTCCTTAATTCAGAAAAAAGAAAAAAGTCACCGTCTGCTATTCCCGTAATACCTTCTTTTATCACTAGATGCTTTGCCTCTTCTCTCCAACAAAGCCACTCTGGTCCTTTGCTGTGACCATCCATCAAATTCACTTCTAAGTCTTTTGATCCTTTAAATGTTAATGTTTTTGTCTCCTTGTCATATGTCCATGCGTTTCCGTTGGTATCTACCCCTTTTGTTGGTTTTGTTTTTGCTGAAATATCATGCCCTACTAGTAATAAAATTATAGCTATTGCCACCATATAGAATCCCTTTAATTTTATTGTACTTTTTTTTCTAATTTGCATTTTCCTCCTCCTGCTTGATCCATGTATTTATTAGTGTCTCTATTTCACTTGCATCTACTTGCTTTGCTTTCTTATCCAATGCAGAATTTTCCTCAGCCCCTATATATGCTCGAAAATTAATTATTCCATATGAATTTACAATGTATTTTTTTTTCAACAACTCAATCCTTTTTTGAAATTCTTCATCTGTCTCGCCCTTTTTCTTAGATATATCTGTATATGTCCACGCATCGCTATAATCTTTGTTTTTATAATAGGATACTTTTTCAAAAACATTTTTACTGCCTTTCTTATGCTTATTAATTACTGTATTAATAATGTCATTGCAAACATTTTTTGCACTTATCTCATATCTCATTGGTATGCAATCTACCATATCGGCGAAATTCTTACTTGGATCATAATTACCTTTTGCATCTTTTGGCCCATGAGTAAGACGTTTCCATTCTTCCACCAAATCTTTCATTTCCTTTTTTAATAGACCTGTCCTTTCTTTCTTCGTTCCTTTTACTGCATAAGTACTATGTGCAAATATATCTGCTACTGTATGTAGTGACATCCCATAGATAAAATTAGCTTTGTCAACTTTCTTAGTATAGTTGTTTTTTTTAAATCCTGCCTCAGCCGACTTTTTTAAATTCGCAGCAAAATTTATATCTACTTTCCCTTCCTTTGCTGTTAACAGCCAAACATCATGTTTTTCAGTATCCTTATCTCCATACAGATATACATTAGCCGCTACTTTCGTCATAAAGATATAGGCATCTATATAATTCACTTCATACTTTTTGCCTTTTTCTGATGTATTTTCAAAATATCCATGAAATGCTGGATTTGATGTCATTCCTTCCACTTTTGATTCTTTTGTATCAGACCATACTGCTCCCTTTTTTACCGCAAGTAATGTATTTTTCGCAGTAGCCTCATGCTGTTTCCCAGACCAATACCCTTTCACCCCTTCTTCCACTGTACAAATAATATCTACATCATTACTTTCTATCATAGCATTTTCTAAATTATAATCAACATTTTCCAACACCGTTTTTTTATCTGAGTAGTACTTTTCAAATTCTTCATATTTTTGAATTGCGCACTCACAATCAAGCATTCCATATCCAAACTTTTCTTTACTACCCAAATTGTTTGCTGATATATCTATCAACTGACGAATAAATTCATTTGATTTCGATAAGTCCTGTTGCCATAGAATTGCAGCTAACGCGGTAACTTGTGGGGCTGCCATACTAGAACCAGAGTAGCAATCAAGTATGCCAAATGGTCCATAAGAAGTTACGTCTTGTCCTGGTGCAACTATCTCTAGTTCTTCTCCTGTTGCGCTTGCAGCTGCTTGTTCACCTGTACATTTAACAGAACCTACTGCCATTACTTCTTTGTATTTCGCAGGATACTGAATCGTCTTATCGTTTCCTGCTGCCGCTATAATTAAAATTCCTTTGCTATATGCCTTTTTAATAGCATCACGCAACTGCTTATCATCTTTACTGATACCACAATTGATATTTATGATGTTCACATTCTTCTCAATTGCCCATTCTATTGCGGCAACTAATCGACTTACTGTCGTTTAAATATTATCGTCTAAAACTCTCGCAGAATATATATTAATTTATGGATTGACACCATGAATCTTTTCAATCATTAACTTATTCAAGTTCTTATCATCAAATTGAAAGTTATCTGTCTCTACGCTTGAATCTGATGCCATTAACCCAGCTACTGCTGTTCCGTGACCAGATAAATCATTAAAGAGTGGATTTGTCTCTGTGTATTCCTCTACGAAATTTTCTCGATCTACAATGTTGATATTCGAAGAATAATCCACACCAGAATCTATAAGTCCAATATTTATTGTATAGGCATTCTTTTTGCTCGCTTCAACAACAATCGGCGAATCTGCACGAACCATTGTACGGTTCCACTCTTTATCAAATTCAACATAACATTTGCCCTTTTTACTTTGCGTTACTACGATATTTTCTATACTTCCCGGTGCTCCACCATTCTCAAAACTAGCTTGCATTCCTATTGTTACACTGGAATCTGGCGCAATTGTAGAATTGTAGCCACAGTTTTTCGTATAGTATGTATTGCCCTCATGGGATTCAATCTTTGCTCCCCAAATATTATCAATCGTACAATTAAAATCAAACTTTAATGCCCAATTTTCTATATCTTCATCTGAATTATTATATAACGTTATATTCATAATACAGCCATTATTCCACTGGCTTTGAGTAGTATATGTCACTTCATATTCACTATCGTCAAGCTCTGCTGTCTCTCCCAAAAGCTTGTATGACTTAGGAATATCAATTGTCTTATTAAATGATGCTTGGAATCCAAAAGAAACGGATTGATTTGGCGCAATATTTTGGTTATATCCAGCATTCTTAATATTATAGATTCTAGCGGAACGATACGAAACCTTTGCGTTCCATATGTTACTATATTCATCATAAGAGTCATAGGACAATTCCCAGTTCTCTATCGTTTTATCTCCTGTGTTAGTTAATACTACATTTGCAGTATATTGATTATCCCATTGTGAATCTATCGTGTATTTAACCGTAAATCCGTCCCCATAAAACATCGTTTCCTTTTCATACGTTACCTTTCCTTGCGCTTTGTTCGCATTTCCTTGTAATCCACCCAAACTACTTACAATGAATATGATAGCAACTAATAATCTTGCTATACATTTTGTCACATTGCTCACATTCTTTCTTTTGCTTAATTCCAATCTTTCCATGCTGTTCCTCCCTTGTTTTTCCCTATATTGTATCGTATTCATTACTTATCTGTAGTATTTTGTAATAAATACACTAATTATTATACCATATATGTTAAAAAAGTCCATATCTGATACCATTTTTTACTAATATATTTATTTATCTTTATTCTTCTTCAGCTTCTTTATACTTTATTGAAAATGAATAATACTTTTTTAATACGTCATTGTAAAAACTCTACTAATCGATAACAGCTCAGAAGATAATAATGGAAACTCTTTTCCTTAAATGAAAGTTACAGAAAATACAAGGATAACTGAACCGAGAAGTATGTTCACGTCCAACAAAAAGAGTTCCTCCTTTGCTGAACGTTGTCTGATAACCCCATTTCAACAAAGTTGGAACTCATTTTTATAATTTTGGTTTATTTAACTTGCTACTTCACTGTAATCTTAAAACTTACCGTTTTTGAAGTGCCATTATATAATTTTACTGTTGCCTTTATTGTAACTTTTCCTTTCTTTTTGGCTGTTACTTTACCTGCTTTGCTCACTGTTGCAATTGTTTTATCTGATGTTGTATATGTTATTGTTACCGCACCGATATTATCTGCTAATGTTTTGTCTTTTAAGCTTGATACTACTTGTAGACATGCTGGTAGCGTATTTGTAATATTCGTTGTTTTTCCTTTTGCTATGGAAGTCTTTTTCGCTTTCAATGTTATTTGGTTTTTAAGAGATGTAATATTCTTACTGTCTGCTTTTTTAGAAAGAACAACGTATTTACCATTATCTAGTGCTGTGAATGTTACTTGTCCATCAACAGTAATGTAAGATGAATAACCACCAACAATTGTTTCAAGTTTTCCTGTCTTTTCATTAACTCGATAGATATAGACTTTGCTTCCTTTTGTTACATCAGATACAGCATTCATAGATATTGTAATCTTTCTAGGGATGATTTGTCCCTCTCCATCGCCTACTTGAATATAACGTCCACTTACTTCTTTTGTTCCAAATAGTTTTTCAATTGCTTTATCTACAATTTTTGCTTCTGCGATATTCATTACATCTGTAGTTAATATCGCATCTTCATATTCACTTTGAACATTCTTTACGTCTGTTGCTTTGTAATTCCAGATTACGATTTCACCAGAAGGGCTTGTTAACTTAATCGTCAAATCCTTACCTGCTTGGGCAATCGCTTTTAAGACTTCTTTCGCTAATACAACTTTAACATCTTCCACTTTTTCAACTATGTTGATTTGAATTGTTGTAGTTGTCTTATCCGCTAACACGTCTTGTAAGCCATCTGTTGTGATTTTGATTTCACCTGCTTCTGTTACTATCTTAGTAATTCCCTTTTCCTTAGAATCGGTATTACTTGCACTACCACCACCGTCTGTTGGTACAGATGGCACTACAGAATCGCTTGGATTACTTGGAGTAACCGGTTTCACTGGGTCTACTGGATCTGTTGGGTCTGTTGGATCTGTTGGGTCTGTTGGATCTGTTGGATCTGTTGGGTCTGTTGGGTCTGTTGGATCTGTTGGATCCGTTGGGTCTGTTGGATCTGTTGGATCCGTTGGGTCTGTTGGGTCTGTTGGATCTGTTGGATCTGTTGGATCCGTTGGGTCTGTTGGGTCTGTTGGGTCTGTTGGGTCTGTTGGGTCTGTTGGTGGTATTACCACATCAGTAACTGAACCAAAGATAACCAATTCAGATATATTTCCATACCAGTTATTTGCATTGAATAGTTTAATATAACGGTATGCTGTTTGTGATGCTTCTGCTGTTACATTTACTTTTTGATATCCTAATTCACCTACTGCATAGCCAGTTAATTCTTTCCATGTTGAGCCATCATTCGAACCAAGAAGATGAACACCGCCAAGACGTGTGCAATATCTGTCATTTCTTGCTCCCATTACAACATCTGATAATGTACAGCCTTTTCCTGCACCAAAATCAAAGATTACATAACTTCCCCATGTACCACTTGTTGGTCGAAACTCTGGCCATGTAGTAATGTCATCATCAAACATAGATAGAATATCTGTCTCTGTAGCATTACTTCCTGATTCACCGTTTGATTTTGAGTTTGCAAGTTGCGATAAGTCGATTCTATTTGTTGCAACGGTTAATTCTGAAACAGCCTTTTCAATCAAGGCAATTTGTTCACTGATTGTATCAAGACCAGAACTTGCACTGTCTGCAACTGCTTTTGCTGATTTCGCAGCATTATATAGATTCATGAAACTATCTGCTGTATACTCATATACACTGTATACACTTGTACTGTTAATCAAATCAGTTAATTGTGTATATGCTTGTTGTAATTCCTCTGTCATTGTAATCGTACCATAGATACGTAACTCAGATGCATTACCAAACCAGTCTTTTGCTGTATTAACTAATTTGATATAGCGATATTCTGTAGTTGCCTCTTCTCTTAATTCCATTGTTTGCCAATCATCTGTTGCTTTTGTAGCTACTGCAATCTCTGTCCAGTTTTCACCATCATTCGAACCTTGCAATACAGTCCATTGAATACGATTATTACCAAATCCAATTCTAGCCGCAATCATAGCATTATCTAACGTAATACAACGACCTTCTCCAAAATCAAAGATAGCATAGCCACCTTTTCCATTCGTTGTCTCATGTCTGATATCACTGAATGTATCACGATCTCCATCAAAGAGCGCTTTAATATTACATTCCTCAACTGTTTTTAACGAAACTGAAATTGTAGTAACATTCATAATATCAATTTCATTATCTACCGTTGCAAGTGCGGCATAGGCATCTTCTATTGCTTTTAACGCTGCATTTAATTCCTCTTTTGTTGCTTCTGTAGCAAGTATATCTTTCGCAGAAGCACATGCAGCCTTTAATGTTTCATAACTACTTACTTCATAGCCATACGCTTTCGTTGTATTGTACTCTGCTATAAGCGCACTCAATGCCTTCTTTTCTTCATAAAGGTTTTCAGCAGTATGTTCTACATACTCACCGCACAGACGGATTTCTGTCATATTACCAAACCATTGTTTCGCATTATAGATTCTAATATAACGATATGCTTTATCTACATTAACGCTTAGTTCCTGCCATTCATATGTACTTGTTGCCGCAGATGTAAGATCTGTCCATGCATACGTATCATTTGAACCTTGCACTACAAGCCCTGCTGTTCTATCATAATATCTGCTCAATACCGCTAATACATATACTTTTGATAATTTCACACCATAGCCTTCACCAAGATCAAATTGTAGATAACCACCCCAGCCAGAGTTTGCCACCGTGTCATCTGTATAACGAATATCCGTACCTGTTGCTAATCCATCTACTAAATATCCGTATTGTGTTACCGCATGTTTATCATCACGTGTACTATCGGTAATCGTTGCAATGGATGCCATATCCAATACTTGCATTTCACCAATGTCCGTTGTTCCTTTACCTTCTTCAAAGTCATATGGAATTGCACCATTTACAGTAATATAGCAATCCATTGATTTTAGGTTTTCAATTGCCTTAACTAATGCATTAAATGCGTCTAATGCACTCTTTCCATCCGCTCCAGAAGCTCCATACTTATCTTTCACTACCAATGCATTGGCATACGCCATATCATAAGCTTCTTTTGTTGCTGTTGAATATGTAGTACTTGCATCATAACCGCTGCTTAATTCGGCTAACAAAGTATCCACATTATCATATACATTAACGTTACGAACTAATTTCACTAGGTTTTCACCATCGGATAAAATAAACTGACAAGGATAAGAACCTGCATCATTAGGAGTCCAAGAAACGGTAGTTCCTACTGTTGTTGCACCAGTTAGACCGATAACCTGTACGGAATGCACATCACCTGCATCCACATCATTTACACCAATGCTTAGCTTATAATTCATACCTTTTAATAGATAATCTGTCTCAACACCATTGCCATCAACCGATTTTACTAGCTCTGGAGTTGTTGTATATCCAGTAATTGTTGGTGCTTTGTTTGTAGGCGTTGCTTTATATACATCAATATCGATATCTGCACCTTCTACGGTCATATAGCGATTATATGTCATAGATATTCCGGTATTCTCTAGGTCTACCATTACATATTTCCATTCATTATTTGTTGAAGGTAATTGGACAGATAGATATGGACTGAAATCCTCACTTCCACCATTACTAAAATTCTCTCTGAATTTTAATACAGATTCCGCTTGGCTTCGATAGCGAATGGACAACACTTTGGAAGTCATATCACAACCATAGTATATTGCTGTAGTTCCCGCTGCTTGGTGTAGATACTTACCACCTGATGCAGATACATCTTCTCCTACAAATATTTTATCAGACGTAATTGCATCTCCATTACTGTCTACGTTACGAATATTGGTATAGTTTTCTGCTTCTAAATCTGCAATTGCACTTTCTGCTTTGTATTGATATGCAGCAAAAGATGAAATTTCTGCACTGCTTGAACCTTCATATACAAACAGGATATCTTGCTTTCCAGTTATCGCTGTCTTTGTTAAATTCTTCGGTACTAAATAGTCTGTAACAGCAGTATTATTCGTATTACGAAGGTCATAACTTGCTATTTTTGTTCCTTTTGTAAATCCATTAACTCCAGCAGTTCCTTCATAAACAGAAATCGTTCCTTCCGCTGTTGTACTATATGTCAATTTCAATCCACTAATTCCACAATCCGTATCCATCTCATCATAGTAGAATCCCTGTCCATTATTAAGAACAAGCGCATCTCCTGTTCCCTTTGCAACTGCACCGTTATAATATGCTGTCGCACCTACAGGTTGATTATCTATGTATGCATAAGAATTTGCAAAACAGAACCAGAACATATTGGCACATAATTTATATACATTATCGGATTTTGTCTTTACATGAATAGCAAAGCTATGTGTTCCCGATAAACTTTCATTTAACTCAGCAACTACGGTTCCCATTGTTGCCCACCAGCCAGTTCCGCCACTCCAGAAATCTCCTATTACTTTACCTGATTTCACTTGTGCTTCTGTAATATTGCTCCAATCTGGTATTGCAACGTTATCAAGAAGAATCAATTGAATTTCACATCCTCTTGTTGAATTCGAAGCCGATGTTAAGATGAATTTATCTACTGCTTCCGTACCAACATTAAAATCTTTGAAGCAATAGTAAGCACCTTCATAATCACCACTTGTAATCATCGTATCTCCGAAGGTATCTACATAGTCGGATTCTACGCCTGTTGCTCCACCTTTTCCTTGGCAATTGATTACACTTGTTCGATCAAATCCCTCTACATTCGCATCATAGGAATTTCCTAGATACGCTGCAGGTGCTCCTTTTGGTGTTTGCCCTTCTGCAAGTTTTGCAGGTGCAATTAACAACTCACATGTGTTAATAAAATCTTGGATTGCATATGTTTTTCTTCCATTTGCATTATACATTTCAGCAATATATTGGAATTCCGAATCCGATTCCGCATAGTTTTTCGTTTCTACATTGCCTAATGTATTCTCATTATAATATGTATAGTGGTAATATGCTGTACCACAAGCATTGGTTCTTCCTCTATTTGCCCAGCTTACATAAGGATATACCGCACTTGTTCCCTTCACCCAGCCTTCACCTGCTAGTTTCTGCTCGTTAGTCAAACCATATCCGATGTTACTATAATCAAAACGTACAGGATACCAAGTTACTTCATAGCCAAGATTATATTCTGCAAAATAATTAATACCTGCAACTAATCTATTATCTAACCAGTTATAAAAATCTGTGACTTTTCCTTCTGCTTTCACATGAGCTTCAACTAATGTTTCTTGAGCCACACCATTTCCATCAAGAGAAACACGATACAACGTGTTACCCTCTTCATCTTTCGGATATACGCGCTCATAATCATCATAATAATAGTTATATGTACCATTACCATTGGACTCAATATCTGTGATAACATCGCCATCCTCAGTAATTAATGTTCCTTGCGTATAGAGAATCTGTGCTGCTGTGGTTAGTAACTCAACATCACAACCTGCATGTGGTTGGTCACGTCCCATCTCTGCAAGTTGAACTTGCCAATCCTTTTCCTCTAAAACATGATATGTTCCATCTGCATCCCAGTATCCTGTCATTAAAGGCGTTTGATTTGTTAAGGAACAATCTGCCCATGGCCACGCTGCATATGGATTTGTTGTAAATCGAAGTACCGCTTCACGATACATAGCAGCATCATTTTGAAAAACCGCACTTGCTAACATGGCAACATTGGCAAATCCTGTCTGGTTCATAAACTTATCTGTACGGTCACATACACCGATTGCACAGTCAAGGAAGTTTGTGAACCCTTCTGTATCTGCTGCTGTCCAGCCAGATTGTACTGAAGCAGCTCTAAGAATTTCTGCTGCAAAACAGAACTTTGTAATAGCCATACCTGCTGTAATTACTTCACCACTCCAACCATACCAACCCTTACCATCATTTTTCCAAACTTCTGGGTCTGATGCTGAAGTATACCAAGTACGAATACATTTTAGTGCATTGTCACGGTAGTCATTATCCCCTGTAATATACCATAACATAGTTTGTGCATAAGCTGCATCTGCATCATATCTTGCAGGGTCACCTGATGTACCAAAACATTGAACTCCTCCATTGTTCTTCAAACGATAGCTTTTACTTGCTCTCGTCTCTGCACGTAATTGTTCAAATGCACTAACCCATGGATCATAGCCCGCCGCTACCATGGATTGCATCGTATTCAAATCATCAAGACTTGCAAAGATGCCTGGATGTTTAAATGTAATACCATCCACAGTTGTCTCTGTACCAACTAATGTTGGTTTCAATTTCGCATCATCAAGCCAATAAATCGCACTTGAATGAGCTGCTGCTTGTACATGCGTTGGGCTAATATTACTATTCGTAATTATCATTGCTACGATTAGTAATGATGAAATCACCCGTACCCATATTTTTCTTCTTTTTTTCATCATAAAATACCCCTTTCAATTTTTCTCTCATTTCCCTGCTAAACATGTCACGATTCCATTGGATTTATAAGTCTTGGGAGAATCTCCAACTCTGTTATCATTATAGACTTAGCATTTTCGTCAATATAGAGAAAAATTCTTAGATATAGGGTATTTTTATTATATAGTTTTACTTAAATTAATTTTGATTTATTTTAGTTATTAGTTGTATTTTACATTTCAAAAAACTATCTGCTTTTATTATACTTTCTTATTTCTTTCAACGTACCATCTGACGTCATTCGAAACTTTTTCTTTGTGTCTGATTTTCCTTGTCTCGAATCCGTATTCTTCAAATTTTTCTTTGATGATACCTTTGATTTGCTTGAAACCGTTTTGTGTCCCCCTTTTGACTTCCAGTCTTTTTTCTTTGGACTTTCGATTTGTGATTTCACCGATGTATCTCTTTTAGGCTGGGTAGCCTTTACCGCTGGGAAGTTGTCCTCTAATGGGTATGGGTGTTCCTTTACTTCTATTAACTTTCTTTCAATTAAACGCTCTATCTCTACAAGTTGCTCCTTCTCGTCAAAATCACAGAAAGAAATTGCTACACCCTCATGTCCTGCCCTACCTGTTCGCCCAATCCGATGCACATACGTCTCTGGTGTATTCGGCAAGTCAAAATTAATCACATAAGATAATTCATTGATATCGATTCCTCTTGCTGCAATATCTGTTGCAATCAATACTCGTAACGTTTTATCCTTGAACTCAT
Source organism: Anaerosporobacter sp. (assembly GCF_031551385.1). GTDB lineage: Bacteria > Bacillota > Clostridia > Lachnospirales > Lachnospiraceae > Anaerosporobacter. The sequence goes on along the minus strand of NZ_JAVBNS010000290.1, from coordinate 13,085 downwards.
TCAGTGCTCTCTGACGTGCTCCTTGCGATTTATCCCCATGGATAGCCTGTGCTTTCACCTTATGCTTTACTAATTGCTTGGCAATACGATCAGCTCCATGCTTCGTACGTGCAAATACCAATACTGATGTTATACTTTTATCTTTTAAAATGTGAAAAAGTAGATCTCGCTTATTCTTTTTATCCACATAATACAAATACTGCTCAATAATATCCACGGCTGAAGATACTGGAGTGACTTCAACCTTTTGAGGATTTTTCAAAATGCTATTCGCAAGCTTTGCGATATTCGGAGGCATTGTCGCTGAGAAAAGTAATGTCTGCTTTGCTAACGGCGTTTTTTTAATGATTTTCTTAACATCATTTATAAAACCCATATCAAGCATACGGTCAGCTTCATCCATTACCAATATCTTAATATGTTCTATATTCACAACCCCTTCATCCATTAGAGCCAATAGGCGTCCTGGTGTTGCCACTAGAATATCCACATGCTGCATTAAATCCTGCTCCTGCTGTTTTTGAGATACTCCCCCAAACACCACACAGCATTTTAAATTTGTGAATTGACCATACGTATTAAAATTATCATAAATTTGCAACGCCAGCTCTCTGGTTGGTGTTACAATTAGTGCTCTTATATTTCCCTTCGTCTTATGCGATACCTTTTCTTCATTGAGCTGTTGAATGATTGGTATTGCAAACGCTGCTGTTTTCCCTGTTCCTGTCTGCGCACAACCAAGTAAATCTCTACCGCTTAATATAATAGGTATCGCCTCTTTTTGTATTGGTGTTGGGTGTTCATAACCCTCTTTTTCTAAAGCCTCTATAATACTTGGTATGATATTCATTTCTTCAAATTGCATAATTATACCCATGCATATCACAAGCTTGCTTGTGGTACTGCCTATATAAATAAGTGCGAAAGGTGGCTTTGGCTGCATGGTCTCTCCTTATATTTTTTCTTTTGCACTTTTCTCCTTCTCCTCTATATGGTTAGATTTTATCTGATTGGTAATTCTGTCTTCGCAGTCTATATTGCGTTCTCACGTTTATATTCCAAAGGTGTCTGCCCTACCTGCTTCTTAAATATATTCTGAAAATGGCTTTGTGAAGAGAAGCCAAGATGTATTGCAATATCCACAATACTCTTGTCAGTAAATTGTAGCAGTCTTCTTGCCTCCACTATCTTCTGATCTGTTATAAATTGTGAAATGGTCTTACCCGTTCGTTCATGAAACATCGTGCTAAGATAGGAACGAGAAATACCAAGTTCCTTCGCCATATCACTTACTTGAATTCGACTATATAGATTTTTCTTCACGTAATAATAACATGCTTCAAATATCTTGAAGTTTTGTACTTCTCCATAGTTTATCGTTCTTACACGCTCCACCATATCCGTTGCCATTTCCTTCATCAACATCATAATAACATTAGGATCACGAAGAATCTCACATTTCTGAATATATAAATCCGATAGTTTAAACGCGGATTGTGGATCAAGCCCACCATCTATTGCAGCTCTCGACATTGTTGTTGCTGAACAGATAAACATATTCTTGTACTGCCTTAATCGATCACTCGCCATTTTCCCTGCTTCTACCTTAGGAAGTGCTTCAAACAACTCTATCAAGTTATCCACCTGCCCCGTGCTTATATATAGATTTAATAAACGTTCAAAACGGTAGCTTGTCAACGCTATCTCAGACTGTTCTGTATCATCATAACTCTTTAAAATCTCACGTGTATGTTCCTTATCAATCTCATTCCCTGCTTTTCCGTATTTTGTATCAATATGAACTCGTTCCACATCAAATGTTCGCCCACTAATAGCTGTAATAAAAAAAGATAAAAGCCATGCAATATGCTGCGCTGTAATTTCTGGTGAGCAACATAATGTTTGTAAGTATTCTAAGCGTTGATCAACTGGAATATCTAGTAGAAAAAATAAATACTCAAAATCCTTCTCATCCTCTTCGTAGGCAACCGTTGGTCCTATTACGATTGTCTCACCTGTGGACAAATTGATGTACCCATAATGCTGAAACAATGTTGTCGTAATAACACCTGCATCATGTGAGCTTGCCAGAATAATGTTCTGTATAGCTATCGCTGGATCTGGGTATAAATGTACAGGAGAATAGTAGTATTCTGCTTTTCCATTTCGATACATTCTAATGCCAAGTCCTGATACCTTGGAAAAGCTTTTAAGTAGATACTCCATATCTTTTTTTGACATTTAATCACTCCTCTTCTAACAATTATATAATCAACAAAACATTCATGCAATACAAAAGGTCAGATTTGCTGTATTTTTAATTTATAACAAAACATTTTTGGAGGTGTTGCTATGGGAAGAAAATATGATTCAAAAACAGTGGAGTCACTTAAAGCAAATGCAGAGCAAATAGATTATAAAGGTCTGCCTGTTCTACTAAAGCCAATCCCTGAAGGTGGCGAGGATGGTGACATGGATCCAAGAGTATATAAATCCATGAAAATGTTACCTCTAATGTCTAAATTTATGCGCAAGCCAAAAAAAGAGCAAACTGTTTTAGAATCTATTTTGCCTATGCGTAAGATGTTTAACAAATATAGTGGGGATTACATTGTAACTACCGGTGTAGATACCATTCATGTAAATGTACCAAGTGCAGACGGTTACAAAGTGCCTGTCCGTATCTATCGACGTTCTATCGCAGGAGATAACCTTCCTGTATTCGTATACTATCATGGAGGTGGGTTCTTTGGCGGTCATCCTGATATCGTTGAGCAGATGTGCAAATTTATTGTACAGAATTATGATTGCTTAGCATTCAGCATTGACTACAGACTTTGCCCCGAAAATCACTATCCACAACCTTTAGACGATTGTTTCTATGCAACTGTATGGGCAAGGGATCATGCCGCTGAATATGGTGGAGACAACACACGTATGGTAGTTTCGGGTGATTCCGCTGGTGGTAATCTTGCAGCAGCCGTTACCTTGCGAGATCGCGAGGAGAAAACTGGCATGGTAAAAGCAAGAGTTCTCTTCTATCCTGCTGTAAATGTTTCTGGAAATCATACAGAATTCTATAAGGGTGTTGATTTCGCAAAATACCATCGAAGTAAAAAACATGGCAAGGTGCTTGATTCCATACTTAAGCTGATGATGGGTGACCCTACAGATAACAGTGGTGGTCAAATGAAAATGCTGAATGACGTTTATCTACAAGGGCATCTTAATCCTGAGCATATCTATGCTTCTCCTTTACTGGATGACCAACATGATGTTCCTCCTACTCTTCTGATTTTTGGTGAGCATGATTTTCTTGTATTCGAAGATTTCGCCTATGCTCGTACTCTTCAAGCCGCTGGAAGAGAGGTTAAGACCATTCTCTATCGTGGTATGGGACACGGATTCGCTGATCAGGTGGGTGTTAGTCCTCAAGCGGAGGATAGCTTACTGGAAACTGTTACGTTTATGAAGGAATTGTTTAATAACTAATAATAGAACTACGTTCTACAAAATGCAACTAAAGCAAGCCCTAGGGCGTGTTTGAAAAATGCTTTTACTGGGCTGTGCACTCCACTTAGTGGGGTGGAAGTTCAAAAATCAGGAGGCGTAGCGGGCTACGTTGACTGATTTTTGAGCTTTCAGACCGCTGAGTGGAGGGTGCAGAACAGTGAAATGAATTTTCAGACACGCCCTAGGGCTATTGTAGAAAAATTTTATTTTGCACCACTCCCATGGGTATTAAAGAAAGGTCTGATAAGCATGTCTATTAATTTAAAAGCAAATCCATTCTTCTTGGATGACGAAGCTTGTACTTGGGTAAGCGAAACCCTAGCAAGTATGACAATAAATGAGAAAATAGGGCAACTCTTCTGCCCCCTTGGAGCAACTGATGATGAGAGTTACCTCAAAATGCTGACACAAGAAATCGGAGTTGGTGGCATTATGTACCGACCAGCTCATGCTGAAAATGTTCTAAAGACTCATGGAACATTGCAGAATAACTCAAAAATTCCAATGCTTTTAGCCGCAAACCTAGAAGCAGGTGGGAATGGTGCTGCCTTAGAAGGTTCGAATTTTGCTAAACCTATGGGTGTTGCTGCAACGGATGATGACGAGATGGGTTACTGGTTAGGAAGAGTTGCCTGTAGAGAAGGTGCTGCCCTCGGTCTAAACTGGGCGTTTGCTCCTATTGTAGACATTGACACGAACTTCCGCAATCCAATTACGAATTTACGTACATTTGGTAGCGACCACATGCGTGTTATTCGTATGGCAAAAGGTTACCTTCGCGCTGCCGATGAAGCTGGACTTGCTGTATCGATTAAACATTTCCCAGGTGATGGGGTGGACGAACGTGACCAACATCTGTTGACTAGTGTTAACTCTCTTTCTTGTGAAGAATGGGATGCAACCTACGGCGAGGTTTATCAAACACTTATTAATGATGGTGCTAAAACTGTCATGGTTGGTCATATTGCACAGCCAGCTTACCAAAAAGCATTGGCTGAGAACCCTTCTATGTACGATAAAAAAACTGTACCTGCTACCCTTTCAAAAGAAATTATGGTAGGGCTACTTCGAGAAAAATTAGGCTTTAACGGCTTAATTGTTACCGATGCAACAACGATGCTTGGCTACCTCGTTGCTGGTGAACGTTCTAAACTTGTGCCGCTTTCCATTGCACGTGGCGCAGATATGTTCCTCTTTAACAAAAATCTGGAGGAAGACTATCAAGCTATGTTCACAGGATATGAAGAAGGCATTCTGACAGAGGAACGTGTAGATGAAGCCGTAACTCGTATTCTAGCTACGAAGGCTTCCTTAGGACTTCATACAAAGCAAAAAGAAGGTACTTTAGTTCCTCCTGCAGAAGCATTAAACATCTTACATTGCAAGGAACATACAGACAAAGCAGTCGAATGTGCAGATAAAGCTGTTACCCTTGTAAAAGACACACAAAGTTTACTTCCACTCTCTCCTACTAAAACAAAACGTGTTTATCTGAATGTCTTGGAAACGAATCAAGATCTTGATACACCGCTTAAAAAAGCGTGGATGGAAAAGTTAGAAGCGGAAGGCTTTGAAGTGCATTTAAGAAACCGAGATACAAATGTGGACATCATGTCTGCTTTTATGGGAACAGGCGATGATCCTCAGGCAATGGCATTAATGCAAGAAATCTTTGAAAAAGTGGAAGACTTTAAGAATCGCTATGACTTAGCTATCTATGTATCCAATTATGAAACAGCCAGCAACAATGTTGTGATTCGTTTGCAATGGCAAGGACTTATGGGTATGGGCAACGATGCTCCTTGGTTTGTCGGTGAAATTCCTACTATGTTCATCAGCCATGCCAATCCATATCATTTGCTTGATGTACCTATGATTAAGACGCTTGTCAATGCGTATACTTACACACCTGAGGTTGTTGATGCTGTAGTTGAGAAGATTATGGGAAGAAGTGAATTCAAAGGGGTTTCTCCTGTGGATGTTAGTTGTGGACGGGAGGATACGTTGTATTGATTTTTTTGAAAGCAATTGGGGTACTTGTGTAAGGTATATTTTTGATGCAAAACTTGGGTATGTATTGAGCTTCTTCGCTACTGCCGTATAATACGAAACACGCTACACACCTAAGAACTTCTAAGTGTGTACGGACAGTTATTAAAATTTTACAGAAACGTCTTCGATTCGGCATCCTGCCTCAGCTCAGACTGGCTCGGCGTCCATGCCTCGCCTTCCTAGGTTGTATCTGTACACACTAAGAAGTTCTAACGGTGTTTCGCTATCGTTTCTTAATTATACGGCAGTAGCAAAGAAGCGGGATAGATATTGAAGTTTTGCATTTCTACTTTGTTGACACAAGTACTGATTAGTTTCTGAATGAATAAATTTCTTTCAAAATCTTAAAATCTATATATATAAACTATCTGCATACCAAGTATCAATTAGTATGCAGATAGTTTTTGGATGTTATGAGTTTATTCTGTCCATTTTCTTTACACCAGTATCTTTGTATTAAATTCTCAACATCTTGTTTATCAATAAAAATAACAGAGCCTCCTAATCTTTTAGGTATTTTACTAATAATTTTTTGTTTTGCATTCGATGTGAATTTTCCACTAATCACAATTACTATAGATGATATATAACAGTTTGAATTACAGTTCAAATCCATAAATGGCATCTCAAAACCATCATTAATCTGATAAATAATTTCATCAATCTTAGATTTTACCCCTCCATCTATATCACCTACTTTAACTTGAATTCCATAATATCTAATGGTTCCAAAAGGTGTTTGCTCAGACACTATATAATCCTTACCAAATTCCCCTACTCCATGATTAAATTTAACTGACAAAAAATTCATTCTTTTAAGTAATGGCGTGATTACTTCCTTGCAAAATAATTTCTCATTCAAATAATATTCCTGTTTCCATTCAAAAGCCCCCAAATTAATTTCAGCTTGTCTAATAATTTCATTATAATTTTCTACAAACTCATTCATAATAGAAATACTATTGTTGCAATATTTATATTTCTTCTTAAAATCTATGTATGGATCATATTCATCATCAGCAGAATCTACAATTTCTATTTCCTCCATGTATATTAATATATTTCTTACTTCCTGCAAAATTTTATTTGAATTATATTTACTATGTATAAGATCCATTGTATCTATCCCTGATTTTATTATTAAAACATCAAGTACTCTTTCTACCTCTAAATAAAAACTTCTCTTTATATTAACAGTTAACGTAAAGTAAAAATCACATTGTTCATTTAACAAATACTCAACATCCTCTGGCTCACAATATATACTTATAGTATTCTCATCTTGATCAGTACATTCCCACTGTTTTTTTCCTCTTACATATTCATTTAATACCCCACTGTTACTCTTTATTAGTTCTAACATACACCTCTCCAATCCCCATTTTCCATATTATTTACTCTTATCTACACCAAGTGCTTCATACAATGGGTTCAGTTGATCCTTCACAGCAACTGCAATCTTATCAATATCCAAACGCTCTATCATACCATTGCTCTGTATTCCCTTGTAATAAACCTTATTAGCTTGCTTGTACAGACGTTGAAGCTTATCGCAGCCATTCTTTCCAGATATCGGGGTATTCTTACTCAATCTCAGAAATCCTAAAATTCCATCTATATCATATAAAAACCAGTCTTCAATTGACCTCTTTGCTTCAACATGTATAATTTTTGAAGCTCCATTATTCATAAGTTCTTTCTTCACTTCATCCCACTTAATCGGTGGCTTAGCAGCGAAATCAAATACATCTGTATCACTGCATAACACAATTGTATATACACAGTCTTTTTCATACTTAGGCTTGATTTCCTTTACAAATTTCCTAAGGGCAATACTTTTGAATCCACCTACACCTCTAACATTTCTATATTCAATATTTGTATCAAATCTTTTCTTAGGATGTAGCTTTCTAGCATTTGCAACTACTTGCTTGTAAAATTCAACCTCTGTATCACCCTCAACAAACAAAACAAGACATTTATTCATCCACATCACACTCCAGATAATCACTAATATTACTCTCTGAATCAGCTAACATTGAAAACAGATAGTCACCCATACTTATATTAAATCCAGCAGCATCACTCTCTAATTGTTTCTGACCTGACTTCTTAAAAGCAAAGAACTCTGCCACACCAGACGTTCTATTCACACCCACATGTATCCATGCTGGTTCCAGATAGCTGATAATGTATGGTGAGTGACTGGTAATAATAACCTTACAATCATCTAACAACTGGCTAATAATCTGTATATATGCTTGAAACAATCCAGGATGAACAGAGTTTTCAGGCTCTTCTATCGCAACTAATGAGATATTGCTAACACTAGATACAATAATCTTTGTCAATATCATAAATACTCTCTTTGCTCCATCTGACATCATTGAAAAGTTAACTGGATTCGCCAAGTTTTTATCTTTAACAAATAATACATATATGGAATTTGTAAAGATAAATGGTGCATCATCAGGGAACTGATCACTTTCTGTTGCATTGATTTTAAAATTCTTTACAATAACATCCTCAATGTCAGGGAACAACTGAAAATATACATCTTTCAGCAATTCAAATTTATCTGGATTCTGTTTCTTCAAATTGAAAATAATACGAGGAAGATTGTCTGCATTAATCATCTCATTTTCAAAACCTTTACGGATGATTGGGTCTGGCTGATAGAAATCCTTTACATCTAGATTATTTTCCATGTATATTTTCATTCCATTCAGCTTCTTAATAATTTCAGCATAGTAAAGCTCATCATATGCTCTAAGCTTATTTACAACAAGTTCCGAAGGCTCAACTTTAATTTTTGATGAACATCTACCAGTTTCCGAACTCTTATACAAAGCAGACTCTTGCGTTCTGCTAATAAGCTGTGTATATTTCTGTCCTTTTTCATCCAGTTTCATTTTCAAATACTCCTGAACAATCTCTGGCTCATCCTCTTCATCACACTTCCATGAGAACTCATACCCATACTGTACTCTATATTCCTGTCCCGCCTCTTCTGTTAATACCTCTACCTCAAACTTATAATTTCTACCCTGCATACTCTTGGTAATCGGTATAAGATTGGAATTAGCCATCTTCTCCATCTTATCGTCAATCGGTGCTTTTATAAAAGCCAATCCAAAATCAATACCAGAAAGCACATTGGACTTACCAAAATTATTAAGTGCTACCAATGCTGTAATATTATCAAAAGTTATTTTTACATTCGATAAATTCTTAAAACCATCTATTAATACGGCCTGTATCTTCATAGTGACACACCCTTTCTTCTTATCATACTCACACTATATCACCACTTTCAACCAAACGCAATAATATTTTGCGTATTATATAGATAGTTTATTCTTTTCTGTTGTTTATTATTCATTTCTGTTAAATATCATTTCATTTTAAATACTTCAAGTAATTTCACAAAAAAAATCTCTTTTCCCCTTCCTCTGCTTACAATTCACTGTATACATACCTCTTGTTATAAAATCAGATTTACATCCGCTTTCTCAAAAAAATCCCACTATCTACATTTCTGCAAATAGTGGGATGAAAAACCTTTTCATCTTCTTTAATATTTTATTCCTCCCCAATAAACCGGAGTCCTCACTTCCGCAATATCCGGAAGTACCACATCTTTTAATGCCCACTTCTTAAACTCTTCAAATCCAGTACGGTCAACAATATATCCAATGTGTTCTTTTCCTGCTGGCGCATTCTTATCAATATATTCCTTTACATACGCATAGGTATTCTGAACAATCTTGATGATACTCTCTTCATCAATCCATTTAATCCAGTCCTCTCCCATTCTCGGATTCTTTTTCCCATTTCTTCCCATAATGGTCAACTTATAATATTTCTTTTCACTTCTCGTCCACGCCATATTGGGGCAAACTAGAACGCATTCTCCACAACCAATGCATTTTTCTTCATCACGTTTCGGTCTATAATTTATCATCTTTAATACACCAACTGATTTTTTCTTACATGTCTTTGCACATGCCTCACAGCTGACACAACGATTCGCATCAAACTGTGGTACTGTCATTCCAATAATTCCAAAATCGTGCATACGAACCTTACCGCAGTCATTCGAACATCCAGTAAAAGCGATTTTAAAATGCAAGTCATTTGGAAATATCGCTTTTTCCATCTTTCTTGCAAAATCAGTAGTATCATAGCAACCATAAGGACAGATGGAATTCCCTACACATGCCATGATGTTTCTTGTTCCAGAAGATGTATATCCATTTCCGTCTTCCTCTTGATTGATTCCCAACCCTTCAATGATTGGCTGCAACAACTGATTTACTTCTGGCATCTTTTCAAAAGGAATCCCTGGAATCTCAAATCCCTGACGAACGGTAAGATGCACGGTTCCATTACCATACGTATCAGCAATATTTTGAATATCCGTTAGATATTTTGCATCCATTCTTCCGCCCGGAACACGAATACGAGAAGCAGTAAGACCCCGTTCCTTTGTCACTCGAAACGCATTTTTCTTTAATTTCTTTGTATTAATATCCATTCTGCTCCCCTCCTAATCCAGTAAATTCTTGCCTTCTGTATAATTAAATACAGGGCCGTCGAGACATACATATTTATTTCCAATTTTACAATGACCGCATTTCCCTAACCCACAACACATCTTTCTCTCCTGCGAAATCCAGATGTTTTCTTCTTTTAACCCAAGATCTAATAACGCTTGTACAGAAAAACGCATCATTGCAGGTGGTCCAACGACAACGGCAACAGCCGATGTGACATCCTCGAACACTAAATTCGGGATATATTTTGTTACAAGACCAATTTTATGCTCTGGTGTTTCTTCTCCACTATCCAATGTAAGAATCACATTCATCTTATTTTTCCAACGAGCAAAGTCTTTGCGAAATAAAATATCTTTTTCCGACTTAAATCCTGTAATGATGGTCATATTCTTACGTTCTTCCATATGATCTGCGAAATAAGAAATGACTCCACGCACTGGAGATACTCCAGTTCCACCAGCTACGATAACAACCTCTTTCTCTTTATATAAATCTACATCAAAACCATTCCCATACGGTCCTCTAAGAAATATCTTATCTCCAACATACTGCTCGAATATTTCATTCGTTACTTTCCCAACTCTTCGAATTGTGAGGTCAACCAAGCCATCTGAAATACCACTGACAGAAATCGGTGCTTCTCCATATTTCGGAATCGACACTTCAAAGAATTGACCGGGGCGAACATCTCCTTCATAAGTCATTCGAAATGTATATTCAATGTCGGTATGTTTGACTACTTCTACTATTTCTGAAAGAAATGGAACATATTCATTCTTATTCATCTTTCGCCACCTCCTGCATTCCTGTTTCTAATTTATTAATACAGTTAGAAAACGAGATATACTCTGGGCAGATATCATCACAGCGTCCACAGCCTACGCACATATGATAACCATTGCGTTCTTTGTAATCCAATACTTTATGTAATACCTTAAAACGCATTCTATCACCGTTTTTCTGGCGGTAACTTCCACCTCCAGCAACATCTGTGTATCCGTCTACCATGCAAGAAGCCCAGACACGTCTTCTTTCTCCAACTTTTCCATTTTCCGAATAGTAGAAATCCTGCATAGTAAAACAGATACAGGTAGGACAGACAAAATTGCAACGTCCGCAATTGATGCAACGACTGTCATATTCTCTCCACATACTGCTGTTATTAATTCTGTTATCAAGATTTTCAGGGATATGAACAGGGGTGGTTGTTTCTGTTACATGTTCTGGGACGATATCCATTTCAGATAAAATCACAGACAAATCTAACGTTTTTAGCTGTTCTGCAAATTCTTCTGACTTGCAATCCATCTGATATGTACCGTTAACTTCATCAATGCTAAGGTCATAATTTTCCGAAATATTCGTTCCCATATCTACGCAAAAGCACGAATCGTAAGCATGTTTGCATCCCATCAATACGATTTTCAACTTATCTCGTAATCTCTTGTAATAGTAATCTTCTGGGCCATTCTTTAAGTACATATCATCTAAACGCTTTAGTGCATGAAGGTCACAGCTTCTAAGAAACACAATTGCTCCCTTTCGCTCTTCACTCGCTTCGCTGATAGAATCTTCTGTAAAATAAAATAATGTCTGTGTGATTGGAGTCAAAACCTCCTTAAAAGAGTACTCTGATTTCTGATTCAGCACAATTTCATCCATTGTCTGGATTTCACCGTAGCGGATGCAGTCTGTATCAGAGAACCTGCCACCACCTTTGTATCTCTTTGGTGCATAGATGATATATTTTTCTTTCCATGTATTGATCAGTTCGTTCATTTCATTTTTACCTAATACGTATCCCATAAGCTCCTCCATATCGAATATTTTTTTCGTGGTTTGTGTGCATAAATATAACTTGAAGGACGAGGTCCTGAATAGTTATTTATTTAACATGATACTGCAAAAATAAAATTTCGTCCGTGACCATTCTCACGAATCTATATCAAAAATGCTTCTTAATTTCTTCATACTTGTGATTTCAAATCGATTTCTTTGATAGGCAACCACACCTAAATCCGATAACTTCTTGATTACTCTTGAAACCGTTTCTCTCTTTGAACCAACCATATCTGCCAGAAAAGAAATCGTCATGTCAAAATCAATTCTGATACGTTCTTCCTCATCATTCGCATCTTCTTGATGGATTCCATAATCTCTTGCCAATTTCCATAATTTCGATGCAATCTGCCTCTCTAAATGCAACGCATTGGACGCATTGGCGAATTGTCTATACATACGTCGTATTTTTATTGCCATTGATTCCATAACTGCTCTCGTCAATTCAAAATCATTTTGCATCATTTCAAACATCTGCTTCCTCGAATAGGAAAGAATCTCAACCTCATCTAAAGCCATGCAACTAGCAGACGCAATCTCTTCCTGCAAAATCACTTCATTTAACATCATTCCTACACCTTGTATATAAATGATTCTCCGTTCCAGTTTTTTATTTGTTCGATAAATTGCTGTATGACCACTTACGAGAAAATATATCCGATCTACTTCCTGTCGCTCCATAAAAATTAATTCTTTGGCTTTATATTTGCGAAGGAGTCCGTAGGATACAAGTTTTGTCATTGTTGGTGGATTTGCTTGTTTAAGAATATTACATTGGTTAATTGCGTTTCGAATCATTATGATTCCCTCCATTCCTCTAATATCCAATATACATCTGCATACAAAAAAAGCAAGCCAAAATATTTTCAGCTTGCCTTCTGTATACTTAATTATAAAAAAATGTAACTATATTATATTCCATCATAATCGAATAAAAATTATCCCACTTAAAGTTTATGTGATATCTTTCTTCATGCGCAATGCTTCCGCACGAGTCGCTTCAGCAAGACTTAAATCAGGAGCTTTTTGCCATGCACACATTATAGAACGCGAGGCGTTAATAATCGCACCCATTCCATTTTTGTCAAACGCATTCGTAACGCTGGCACCGTCTCCACCTTG
>NZ_JAVBNS010000031.1:0-3407 GCF_031551385.1 Anaerosporobacter sp. | reverse complement strand
GGATTGATTGAGAGTGAAAAGGAGATTATTCAATTTATACAGATGCGAGAAACTTTATGTTCTAAATATCCTATTACAACATTTGAAAAGGAGATTTTATAGTGTATAAACTGAGTAAAATATTGGAACTATAATAAAATTCTATACTCTAAGTTATTCTTCACTAACTCTTCAATATATCTCTTAATATATTGGATATCATTACAACAATCCACATATCTATCGTCATTCCTGATTTTGTACTCAGATATTTCACATTCGGATCTGCCATTTTATCCGCTTCCCCACCTGTTGATTCTGTTGTATATCCACTTATTGAGCTAATGGCATAGCAGTGTCGTTCCTTCTCATCTGGAAAATACACTCTTACGTAATCACCAACCTCAGGCATGCAATACCAGCCGCTTCCATCTGGCGATGCTGCTATTGTTGAATATGGGAATAGATAGCCACTTCCTTTATTCTTCTCTATATCTAACCCGATTTTTACTTTATCTCTAACTACTTGAGCAACTTTACCATTAAGCGATATCCCTTTAATTGACTCATTATAGATTCGATTTTGCCTTAGTCCGTTTTTAGGGCTGATGCAATAGTATGCTACCAATATCCCATGTTCCATTGTATATACCGCATATTTTATATAAAAAATATGTTTTTGAAACTTAATCTTGTCTCCAATGAATCGCATTTTTTTAGATTTAATCTGATATTCAATGTAGTCACTTTCTTTAACACCTTTAATGTAATTGCTACTGTTTACTTGATATTCTTGTATTCGCTTGACTGTACTGTATTCTAATACATTAATTTCTTCTACTTCATCCTTTGTATTTAATCCAAAATAAAATTTAGGATCTTTGTTTCTACAATCGGGATACAGCCCCTCATAAAACTTTGAAGCAATTCTTTTGATAAATTCCCAATCGGTCTCTTTATACTGTAGTACAAACTCCCCAACAGACTTATTTGAAGCCTCAACAAACTTAGCTTCTGCCTTTTCTGTTCTTTTAAGAACTTTTTTAACAAGATTTTTATAGGAGCTCTCTGTATTTTGATAAGATACATCTACTTTATAGATATCCAGCAGATAGGTATTACTCAATGCAGTTACATGGATATAATTAATACCACTTTGTGTTGTAACTGCAACATAGGTAACAATTCCATTGAATAAACATTTACTCAAAGCATCTTTTGTATCATCAGCTCTAAACGAAACTTCTACTTTTGAATATGTTAATGTAGTAAAAACTGGAAGATTCTTCTCTTCTTCATCTAGCCTCGCTGTAAACTCTAGCTTTGCATGTTCATTTATTGCTTGCGTTATCTTAAGATTTTCTATATGTTGTATTTTAAAATTTGAAATATCAAGCAAATCATATGTAATTGATTCTGGTTCCGCATACAACATCGGAGGGGTTTTCCCCTCATTCTTCTCTTCCTTCTTACTCATCCCCACTCACCTGCTCCTTCCAACCAAGTTCTCTTACTGCCTGTATAATTGGCAACCATATCTTCTCCTCTTTTTCCTCGAAGTTAAACAGATAGGTCATCAGCCCTTCCTCAGATAGATAGACCCACATTACGTTATAGATTACTACAAGCCCTGTCAGCATAACGTATTCAAAGTATTGAACCTCTTTATCCTCTACCAATAGGGTTTCCGCCTTTTTCCATCGACAACGCAGCTCCATGGATTTAACAGAATTATCTATCTGCTGTTTTCTTTGCTCAAGTGCAGATAATTCCATGTTTTCATTGTTGCAACTTACAATAATGCTTATATTACTTGTGTTATCCATTGCTTGGAATATGAGTGGGTCGTCCGTCATGATCTCAATGTCATTTGTCGGTATATACATTTCTATCTTTTTATCTAGTATTTCATATTTCTTAAAGAATAGGTTTCTCTTCTCAATGTTTACTTGTCCTGCTTGAATTCCTTCTTTCACTCTATCAACTCGTATTGCCCATTCTTCTTCCTCATCAACAGTGTTTTCTAATGCTGCCTTTTCTTCACGCATCTTTCTCATTTTCTTTGCTAGTTCTTCATCTAAGTATTCTGTCATTCTACAATCACCCTTCTTCCAAGTCGTTCCCCACTATTTCCTGCTAGTTTTCCAGCCTTTATCTCTTCTAGTATCATTACAAGATACGTATGTATCTGCTTATTGCTTAACTTTTCTTCCAGTTTTACATTTTGTCTAATATGCAGATACTGCATTATTACACTGCGAGAAATTACCGTTTGCTGAATACAATTCATTGCAAATCCGATATCATAGGGATTTGTGTTATGGTACCCTAGTAGTTCTCTCCCAAAATACGCTGTAATCTCTGGCGAAATCGTTGTCACTGAAATTCCTGCGTATTGTACATGGATTCGATTCACAGTATTATGTTCTGTATCAAAGTCCCTTATATCTTGATAGTCTTGTCGAAGCCTTGCTCCTGCCTTTAGTAGAAATCGACAAAGTTCAATCTCATCAACCTGCAATTCCATATCTTCATCTAACAGGATTTTTGTCTGATAGGTTGTATAATCACTCGTTTCATTGACTTCGAAGAACTTGAGTTTTAGCATCATCCATTTTTCGGATGCTTCATATGGTACCAGACACTCTTCCACCATATGGTATAACCGTCCACGATGCTTTAGGATTCCTGGCTTAATCCGTAATGTTCCACCTTCCTCCTCTTCTGCATCATCAACAACAATCTGCACTCCTGAATAATACCGTCAGAATAGTCTTGATACATAAGTGCAAACATATCTCTTGGATATTCTCTAAGATTCACTAACATACCTGCTTTTAATATACTGTCCTTCTCAAAATGTGGATATTGATTTTGAAACATGCTTCTTACCCCCTTACTTGTTTCCGTCAAAGAAATTCACTTCCCATATGTTATTCTCAAAAGCAAAGAATTGCTCTTTTCCCAGATAAAGCTGTGGCCCTGTTCTGGCAATTGGTATAACATAAAATCCCCACTTATCCTTTGCTGCAAATACAAAGAATTTCACTTCAAAATCACGAATCGTATCCGTCTCGTCCTGTATCATATATTCTCTATAATTCTTGTACTTCTCGCTGATTTCTTCATAAGTACACGCTTTATAAGCATCTGCTTGGTTTTGATAGTAATAGCGATACTTGAGATTTCCCTCTTCGTCCCGAAGAATGAATTCGATCTTTGTAAGGTCTTTGTTTCTTGATAGATAGCCATAACTCTGTTCCTTGTTAAGACTGTTAATCAACACTTTTTCAGTTCCTTCATGCGTAACCGCACCGATAGAATATGGTATGTTTTCACTTGTACTCGTAAGATCCGCCTTCACGATTCCTGTTTCAAGAGCATGCACATACTGTATAGCACCTCTTACACACGCAAGCTTTAAGTCC
>NZ_JAVBNS010000272.1:0-6603 GCF_031551385.1 Anaerosporobacter sp. | reverse complement strand
TTAATCTCTATTCAATTCCTTGGGAAAATGATTTTTCTAAGGCAAGAAACTACAGTATCGGACTTGCCAAATATGATTGGGTTTTATACTTAGATGCTGATGAGGAAATTGAAGTTAAAGATTTAGATGCATTTAAGGCGTCGTTATCAGAGAAACAAGATGTGTTTTATGTACCATTACAACATTATGAAAGTCATGATCTTTCAAATCTAAATAACTCTTATCTATCTTATCACTTTCGTCTTTTCAAAAAACAGACTGCTCTTACATTCGAAGGGAAAATTCATGAAAGGCTTCAGCTAAATAACGATACCAACTATTCGCGAAATAATTATATAAAGATTAATCATTTTGGATATGGTGAGGTTGATAAGAAAGAAAAGAGTATACGCAATATATCTATGCTACTTGAAGAATGGAGTGTGACACCAGATAATGCATGGTTAAATTATCATATAGCGTCAGAATTATTTCAACAACATGAATTGAATACAGCATATAAAGTAATTAATCATGCTTTGGAGCTAAGTATTGCTAGTGAATGTAAACCACCCGCATTATTTTATAAGTTAAAATATGAAATTTTGATTTACTCTCGCACCACATTAAATGTTTTAGAGGGACTAGAAAAAGCGATTTTAATTTATCCAGATTATGTGGATTTACATTTCTATAAGGGGATTATATTAGAGCGAACAAAGGAATATGAAAAAGCAATTCGAGCATTTCAACATTGTATGTCTCACCATACTGTTAACTGTGAATATCTTAATTTTGTAGGTATGGATTCGTTTCTGGCTGCGTATCATACCTACTTATGTTACTTGCATCTTAATAACAAGGAAGAGGCAGACAGAGAATATAGCGAATTAGAGAAGAAATATCCTTTATTTTGTGAAAATATGTCAACTTATGATAACAAGTACATATAGTGTATTAATAAACGAAATGGAGTCTAAATCATGTCACAACCTTCTTTTCCGTCAATAAGTCCTGCCATAACGAGGGACGATGCAGTTAATCAAATCCTATCTTCTATTGCTATGGAAGAACTCGGATTAAGCCATATTATAAATACTGAGGGTGAAAAACTTCAGTATATTCTTGGTACACTTCCAGGAGTTACCGGCCCCAATCCCACGGTAGATGAAGTACTTGCTGCTAACGAAAGTGTAAAATCAACTCTTGAAGCAATTTCGCAGAATCAATTATTATATAAAGGAAAATTACAAACTGTATTGACTGCTTCACCTTTAGTAGGTCCAACAGGCCCAACTGGTGCTGTTGGTGCAAGTGGTCCAGCGGGTGGTCCAACAGGTCCAACAGGCCCAACGGGTCCAGAAGGTCCAACTGGTCCAACAGGAATCAACGGTACAGTTGGTGTAACAGGTCCAACTGGTGGAAACTTTACAAGTACTACTGCATTTGCAGGAAACCATACGACAACAGGAACAATTGCAATTGCTGTAGGAGGTACTGATATCGTACTTCCAGATAATCATGTATTACCAACAGGTATAACAATGAATGCAGGAAATACGACATTTACAGTAAACACAGCTGGTAGATATCGTATCTCTTATCATATCAATTTAACTGCTGGTATTGCTGTTGGTTCACGTATATTAATAGGTGGAAACGCTGTTCCAGCGTCTACAATAGCAGCTTTGCTAACTCTATCTAATTTTAGTGCAGAGTTTATTACAGACTTGGCTGTTGGAGATACTGTAGAATTACAATTATTTGGATTGACAACAAACGTTACTTTATTAACAGCCTCTGATTCACAAGGTGCTTCGCTTATGCTTATGCGATTAAGTTAATAAGGGGGGATAACGTATGTCATTACCAAGTTTTCCAAGCATAACACCTCCGATTACAAGAGAAGATTCGATTAATCAGTTAATATCTTCTATTGCTTCTGAAGAACTGGGCTTAAGCCATGTGCTTAATGCAGAAGGTGAAAAACTTCAATACGTTTTAGGAACACTACCTGGTTTACCAAATGGTCCTGCAACCTATCAAGAAGTATTAGATGCGAACGAAAGTGTTAAAGATTTACTAAATAGTTCAATGGAATTAACGTATCTATTAAAAAATAAACTATCATTAGTAATGAATGCACCAATTGCACTAGGTCCAACAGGAGCAACAGGCTTAGCTGGAGCAGATGGTTCATTCACAGGAGCAACAGGTCCAACAGGTCCAAGTGGTATTGAAGGTCCTGCTGGTGCACCTGGCGCAACTGGAATTAGTGGCCCAACTGGTGCATTTGCCCCAACTGCTACTTCACCAATACATGGATTTGGTGCTAATATCAATACACTTGGGAATATTATAACGATTCCAGGAAGCGGCGCAATTAGTCTTGCATTACCAAACGCACAAGTTATGTCTGGTGTAACAGTCAGTGGAGCAAATACGGTATTCACAGTTCCATCATCAGGTTATTACAGGCTATCATATCATCTTAATACAACAGTAGCGTTACTAACTGGTACTAGATTGCTAGTTAACGGTTCGCCTTTAAGTGGCTCTATTATTGTACCAACAGTTACGTTATCAAATTATTCGAATGAAGTGGATGTTCTTTTAGCTGCTGGAAGTACAATATCGTTACAAGTAACAAATAGTGTTCCATTAATTCCGTTGCTTATCACACTGATATCTGGTGTTGGAGCATCTTTAATGATTATCAAGCTTGATAATGGTATGATTGTAAGGTAATCGTATTAGACGAGAAATCGTTATAATAACCTAAAAGAAGCATAGAGTCGTATATGGCTCTATGCTTCTTTTAGGTCTCTATTTAATTTAATTGTGTTAATCCTTTAAGTCTTTTAAATGCGCTGACGAGCGGTTTGTATAAAACTAATGTAAGTACAAAATTAGCAATACAATGTGCTACATCCCACGGGATTCCTGCTATCCACCATGCAAATGCTGTCCTAACCCCTCCGATTACAAGGTATAGAATAGAGCCAAGTGCGCCAAAGCACAAACCATAGATAGCGGATACAATGCTCCAAAACCAGACAGAATCTTGTTTGCGAAACAGATATACTACAATAGCAAGTATTATCCAGATATAGAAGTACATAATAGACCAAAGCCCCATACCCCATATGAATGTCTCAATACATGTAAATACTATGATAGAATAAAATACTTTAAGGCCAAATGTTAATGTGAATACAATGATAAGCAAAGAGACGATTTCAATATTAGGTAAGGCAGCTAATGTCACTTGCGCAGCAATCAATGTTGCAGCCATAATGCCAATAAGGGCAATGTCTCTTACCGATAAGGAACGTTTTATATTATTGTGCTTCATAGGATATCTCGAAAGAATCATTATCGTAAACTGGTTGTGTATCTATTCCGTTATTACATGATTCACCGTTAACCGAGAATGACCAGAATGCTCCATTCACATTATAATCTGCAGTTACTCCATTAATCGTCTTTACATATAGTCCATAATCTGATTCTTCACCTTCAATTTTCAAATCTTTAATCTCTTCTAACGCAGTTCTTAAGAATTCAGCATCGGTTTTGTGAGTATATGTAGTTCTCTCACCCTTGTCATCAATTACAGCTACTGTGATTGACTTGGAACCTTCGACTGGCTTTGGTGAAAATGTTTTATAGGCATATAATGCTCCTGCAATTAGCACTGCTAAGATAATAATACCAATAATAATTTGTTTGACGCTAAATTTGTTTTTTTCCTGTTGCATAATAGTCTCCTTTTTTGTGAGTGCGAAACTCAATTGAATGTACTTGTGTATTATAGTTTTTGACGCAAAACTTTTTTAGATTTTCAAAGCTTCTTCGCTGATACACTATAGCACGAAACACGCTATGCACTTAAGTACTTCTACGTGTGTACGGATAGGTATAAACCGTGTACGGAAACGCCTTCGATTCGGCATCCTGCCTCAGCTCAGGCTGGCTCGGCGTCCATGCCTCGCCTTCCTAGGTTGTTGATGTACACACCAAGGAGTACTATAGTGCTTTGCTACCGTTTCTTAGCTAGAGTGTACCAGCGAAGAAGCGAGGAAAGGTAATGAAGTTTTGCATAACAAGTTAATTGATACACAAGTACGGTAAATTACGAATAAATATTATCAAGTATTCACTACAAAATTATTATTAAACTCTTGCAGTAAATTGTTCGATTTTCTAAAACATTATATCCTATATCAATATTTAGTGCAAGGTTTGAATAGGGTTTTTTGTTGTATGACTTTGTAGTCATTATGACTGAAAGGTCATAATGACTACAAAGTCATGTGTGTTTGCGTATATACTCTTAATTAAGGGTTATTTTTCTCAAACACAATATTCAGAACATTTTCTTTAATCCATATTTCATCGTCAGTGATTTTTATCTCATAACCTTCAATGATGTTCTTAGCATGATTTTGTAGTAATGATTCATAGTCTTTTGGATTCTTTCTTGGAAATGTAATTGTTGTATCAATACGTTGCTTTAGATGAAATCCTGCTTGGTTTAGTTTGGCTATATATTCAGCAAATGTATAGAACTTGATATGACCATCTTTCTTCATTTGCATGAATTCATCTACAAATCTAGTATCATCGTTATCATTTGGTGTTGGGTCTGAGATTATTAATTTACCATTTGGTTTTAATATTCTATAAAGTTCAGTAAAACATGCATCTAAATCAGGGAAGTGATGTAGAGCATATCTCGTTATAATAGTGTCTATACTGCTGCTTTCAAATGGATAGCTTATTCCATCATATGATACGAATTCTACATTAGAGATACTAAGCTCATTTGCAGTTTGCGTATTCCTTTCTAATGTCGCTTCAAATATATCTAGACCGATTACGTTACACTCTGGGTTTTGCTTCGCGATTGGAAATGCTAGATATCCGCTTCCTGTTCCTAAATCTAAGATGGTTTCATCTTTAGTTGGATTCACTAAATTCAATAATAATGTTAAGTGAGAGTTATCCATTGTTTGCTTATTATAAAAGTTTGCTTCCTTAAAACTTTTCTCAAATCCAAGTTTGGTAAGTTTCATTGTGTTATTCTTTTCCATAAGTTCCCTTCTCTATTAGCCGGTGTGTAAGTTTCTGTACAGTGATTTCCTGTATATAGTCAACGTTACGCTATCCTATTACGTATCGTTGTCTTATGCCATTATACTATGAATTGTTAGTTTATTCCATACACATTTAATTAAAGTGTAGACTTATCAAGATTATTTCAATCAGGGAATCTTCTTAAACCATGCAATTTATAGCACATATTTCATATATTAAAAGGGAATCTATAATTATAAAAAGAGGCGTTATGCAGAGTTTTAATCCTTTTGAAGAAAGAGCTTTACCAATTGAGAAGACGTTTATGGACTGGAATACGATGTATCCGTGTCCATATAATAAAGAAACAGTAAATCCATATACAAAATGTCGTATTGTATTAATGAATGGTACAGAATTTGAGGCACAGTGGTTTACGCGTAATTTTTCAAGACATTGTACAGATAATGATTTAAGACGTGAGCTAGCATTAATGAGACGTATTGAGCAGCAACAGCAAAAACGTATCAGTTGTTTAAAGCCAAAGAATGAGTCGATTCTTGAACATACCATATCATATGAACAGCTTGCCGTTGATCTTACTGCAGTTTTAGCAAAACGGGAACAGAACTGTAATGTTAAAAATGCTCTTAATTTTGCTCTATTAGAGGATTTTGACCATCTCTATCGCTATTCAAATCTTCTTGATTATGAATACGGTATTTGTCCTGAGAAATTGGTTGGGGGATATACAGAAATAACACCTGCACGTCCTACAATATCTGAGCATCGTGATCCAAGAGATAGTATATTCCAATATGTTTGTAGCGATGCTTCTACACTTACAAAACTCAACATTGGTATTATTACTGCTGCTGAGCAACAGACTATGAATTACTATATGAATGTTGCTGCATTATATGACAAATCGGATTTGGGACGTAGGCTTTACCAAGAAATCGGTATGATTGAGGAGGAACATGTAAGTCAATACGAAAGCTTAAAAGATACGACTACAACGTGGTTAGAAGATTTGCTAATGCATGAATATACAGAATGCTATCTGTATTATTCTTGTATGTTAACGGAATGTGACAAGCGGATTCGTTGTATATGGGAGGAATGTTTCGTTCAAGAAATCGCTCATCTTCATAAAGCGAAAGAATTATTAGAAAAATATGAATGTAAAGAATGGCAGCAAGTAATTCCTTGTGGTACGTTTCCAGAGCCTCTA
The DNA here is from genome assembly GCF_031551385.1 of Anaerosporobacter sp. Lineage (GTDB taxonomy): Bacteria > Bacillota > Clostridia > Lachnospirales > Lachnospiraceae > Anaerosporobacter. Next base: position 311 of record NZ_JAVBNS010000272.1, on the reverse strand, counting down.
TGCCTACAGCCAAACATTGATTATGTTCGAACAATTATAGAAACAACAACAGGAAATACCCAAAGCAAAGAGTGCGTAGTTCCATTGCATGATTTACAAAGAAATGCGCTCTTCTTCTCCTACCAGAATACAGTAAACAATAATGTGAATTGTGTAGCGAGTCATAATGTTATTGAGCAGTACATTAAGTGTAAAGGTTATGATTATCGCTTTGAAACAGCTCCAAACCCATTGTGCGTACTACAGACTCGTTGTTGTGACAATACGACTCTTGCGCGTGTGCCTTCTAAAACGCCAGCGGATACACAGGT
>NZ_JAVBNS010000054.1:0-3307 GCF_031551385.1 Anaerosporobacter sp. | reverse complement strand
GCCCCGCCTTGTGTTGCTGGTACAAGATGAATATAGATACCATCTTCTTTTTCATGCAAATAAAAATATCCATTCTTTTGTTTCATTTTTCTTTTCCCCACTTTCACATTTAACAAGTATATTCAAAAAATACCTATTTATATCCTCCTCAGTTCGTACCTACAAATCTTGGTACTAAAACAAGTCCTCTGCAACATTACACGCTAAAGAGAACTTGCTCTGTTAAATTATATTAAACAACTCCATGTTATTTCCCATTTTACTTCTCATCTTCTGTAATGCCTTCGTATGCAACTGCGACACTCTTGATTCTGATACTTCAAGCGTTAAACTAATTTCTTTTAATGTTAATTCTTCATAATAATATAGTATTATTACTCTCTTCTCTTTTTCTGTCAAAGACTCTAAACTTTTTAATAGAATCTCTTTTAATTCATTGCGCTCAACTAATTTTTCCGGTTGCGCATAATGCGAATTCTCATTTACATCTACTTTTACGTCACTTCCCTGTTCAATGTATTCATCTAATGATACAAGGGACGATATCTTTGTTTGATTCTGCCACGTTGTTAATTCTTTAACTGTAATCTCCAATTCTTCTGCAAGTTCTTCATCTGTAGCTACTCTACCAAATTCGGATTCAATTTTTTGGTATGCTGAATCTATCTTTTTCTGTTTTTGTCGTAAAGTTCGTGGTAACCAATCCATCTTTCTAATTTGATCTAATATCGCTCCACGTATTCTAAGTGTTGCGTATGTTTCAAACTTTACTCCCTTATTATAATCAAACTTGTCTATTGCATCTATTAATCCAAAGATTCCGTATCCTACTAAATCATCATATTCTACGTTATATCCAAGATACATGCTAAGTCGACCAGCTACAATCTTAACCAATTCTGCATATTCAAGAATTATATTTTCTCTATTTGCACTTGTACGGCTTTTGCTATACTCTTCCCATAATTTATTTTTTCCTTCTTCGTTCATGTTCGCCTCCAAAAGACTATATCATAGTAGCTTTTTACTCTGTAACTTCTTCTTCAAGTGTTACAGTTTCTTCACCTTCCGTAGCGACATCCATATCTTCCGGTTGTTCCAAATCCGTTGTTATAATTTTAATAATCAAATTTCTTGCTATTAAACCAATTATATAGAATATAATTAATACACCAAGTAAAATTTCTAGCGTTAAAAGAACACTATAAGAATTAATTAGGCAGAAAGCACACGCTATTGTTCCTGCTAATAACATTACAATTGATGGTATATATCTTGCTCGCATTCTATTCTCTCCTGCCAATTTATGCTTTTCATATTACTATTTTAAAATCATATATTATAAAGTCTTTTGTGGTTTTCCAACTGACTTTATCAATAAATCTCCTGTCTCAGTATAGAATTCAATTGTACGACCATAATTTAGCCCTGTATCCTCTGCAAGAATTCGTATACCAAGTGAAGCTAATTTAGCTTTTGTGGCTTCCACATTTCTGTCACCAATTCGGAGCATATCATTGTTCGATGTAAATGCGAACATTTGCGCTCCTCCTGCTATCTTAGCAACAAGTCTATGTTTGTTTGCCCCTAATGAAACCATCTGTTTAACCAAATCATCTATGCCTGTGTCTGCAAATTTAGCCCGGTTCTCATTATTTCGTATCTTCGTACTATCAGGTAGCATTATATGTGCCATTCCACCCACTTTAGTAGAAGGATCATACAATGAAATGCCAACACAAGAGCCTAATCCAAGCGTCGTTAACGCACTAGGACACCTACAAGCATTCAAGTCTGCCATTCCTACTTTTATCATATCTCCCATACAACTTCTCCTATAAGCCTAAAGATCTCATAATTTTACTATACGAGTCCAAAGTTGGTATAAGTATAAAGTAACCATTAACCTCCTCATCATCTTCACAGAATTGAGATTGTATTAATAGTGCTTTATCACCTATCTTGCCAAATTCAATTGCAGGTACACTTAAAATTGCTCCTGACATATCAATTGACATGTACGGAATAGAAGCAGCAATACGCATATTCGTTAATGCTGAAAGCGAAGATAGATATGCTCCTGCTATTATATTACCGATTTCATTTAATGCAGATTTATCCATTTCTGTAAATTCACGTTTTTCTTCCGTTGTCATACCCATTAGCATATCAACTAGGTGATGTGCAGAATCTTCTTCTAACATAAACATCATCATACCATCAATATCACCTTCTAGTGTTAATAGTATTCCTACTACTATATTCTCCGCACCACCAACTAAATCTGGTAATTCACGAAAACCAAGAAGGTCAACCTTTGGTACTTTCATATCAACTTTCGCATTAATTAATTGAGACAATGCCGTTGTAGCATTACCTGCTCCTATGTTTCCGATTTCTTTTAAAACATCAAAATGCATATTATCCATATTATCTAAATCCACAATCACACCTCACAATCTATATTCCTTTAAAAAAGGGGTGCCACAAGTACATATTTCCTTTTTCGAAATGATTTGCGGCAGCCCCTTTTCATATCTGGCCTAGACAGCCTCTTTTTCTAAAATAACACCTGCAATATTAAGTAATGAGATTAAGCTATCTCCATGTTTACCAATACCACTTAAGTACATTGATTTTTCATCTTTTGCATTGTAAGTTATCTTTTCAATGCTTTCATCTTCCAATGTTACTACTTCTTTAACTTCATCTACAAGTATGCCAATTGCAGATTGTGCTTCAAGTTTAAGAATGATAATTCTTGTTGCATTCGTAATTTCATCAGGTTCAAGACCAAATTTCAAACGAATACTCATTACAGGAATAATCTCACCTCTTAAATTAATAACACCTTTAAAGAATGATTGTGCCTTTGGAACTCTTGTAATACGTTGCATTCTAACAATATTATCAACATATTGAATGTCAATTCCGTATTGTTCGTTTCCAATTCTTACAACTATATATTGTTTTGCTTCTACGCTCATGTTTGCATCCATTGTAAGTACCTCCCCTATACTAATGTATTAACATCAAGAATTAAGGCTACTTCACCATCACCAAGGATTGTTGCTCCGCCAATCATCTTATTATTGCTAATATATTTACCAAGTGATTTGATAACAATTTCTTGTTGCCCAATTAAATTGTCAATTACAAGACCTGCTAACTTGTCTCCTTTGGAAACAATAACCACTGTAAGGCTTTCTGGAGATTCTTTCGTTTGTTCCACATCAAGAATATCAGCTAAACGAACAATTGGTATCACAGTTCCTCTTAAACTAATAACTTCTTTTGTTTGAACATA
>NZ_JAVBNS010000261.1:0-28973 GCF_031551385.1 Anaerosporobacter sp. | reverse complement strand
AGTTCATGGTATCTGTTTAGGGAATACATACCGTTAATCCAAAGTGTTGGGAGAACATCTTCTGTAAGTGTAGTAAATCGAATTGATAAGCAGATGAAGAAGATTATTAATGATTCGGAATCGACAGAGGAGATTAAGAAGCTTGTGAAGGCGGCATCGAATAAAGTTGTGACGAATCTTTTGTATGGTTTGAAGGATAACCTTGATAAAAGACAGTGGAATGCATGTCTTGAGGCAATTGAAGAGGCATCTAAGAAAATGTAAATAAGGACGTGTAATGATGGAACAAGCATATTTTCCTATATTTATTGATTTAACGGATAAGCGTGTAGTTGTAATAGGTGGCGGAGTAATTGCGACTAGAAGGGTACAGACATTGTGTTCATTTGGTTGTAATATAGAAGTAATTGCACCAGAAGTTTCAGATGAAATTAAGAAATTAGCAGAAGAGAAAAAAATAGTTTGGTATGCTCGTGCCTACCAAGAAAATGATGTTGTAGGAGCAACAATTGTGGTAACGGCTACAAATCAAAGAATGATAAATCATCAAGTAGGATTAGAGTGTGCAAAGTTAGCAATCCCTGTTAGCGTGGCAGATAGTAAAGAGGAATCCACATTTTATTTTCCTGGTATTGCGAAAGTGGATTCAGTTGTTGTTGGCGTAACGGCGAGTGGAACAAATCATCATCTTGCCAAGAAAGTTACCGATAAGATAAAAAGTGTGTTAAAATCTATGGTGTAGGTAGTTTGAGAGGCAAAACATTAGAGGCAAAACTTTGTAGGCTTTCGAAACTTCTTCGTTGCTGTACGATAGCACGAAACACGCTACACACCTAAGGACTTCTAAGTGTGTAGGGATAGGTGTTGAAGTTTTGCCTATATACGTTGCTGATACATAGGTAGAGGTTGCATGTGGAATAATTTTACTTTAGTGATGCACAATATAGATTGGATGTAGAATAATAAGAGAAATAAATGCTTAAATTATAGGATAAGTTAATTTTTTTATACATAATGCAGAGAGGACAGATATGAAAAGTATGATTGGTAAGAAAATTAGAATTGGTAGTAGGGAAAGTAAACTTGCAGTTACGCAGTCAGAGATTGTTATGGCGGCTATCAAGAAAGCGCATCCAGAGATTGAGTTAGAATTAGTTACAATGAAAACGACAGGCGATAGAATATTAGATAGGAGTCTTGATAAGGTTGGTGGAAAAGGTCTGTTTGTTAAGGAATTAGATATTGCCCTTAGAGAAGGCAGAATTGATTTATCTGTACATAGTTTAAAGGATATGCCAATGGAAGTGCCAGAAGATTTGCCTTTGATTGGTTTTTCAAAACGTGAAGACCCTAGAGATGCATTGATACTTAAAGACGGTTTTGACATAGAAATTGAAAACGGGATTATTGGCTCTTCTAGTAAACGAAGAGTACTTCAGTTAAAGAAGTTATATCCGAATCTACAATTTGAAACGATTCGTGGAAATGTTCAGACTAGACTTAAAAAGATGGAAGAGCAAAATTATAATGGAATTATTCTTGCGTTGGCAGGAATTAAAAGACTTGGATTAGAACATATCGTTACAAGAGTGTTATCGACGGATGAGATGATTCCAGCAGCAGGTCAGGGAATCTTGGCGATTCAAGGGAGAAGAGATTTTGATTATTCGTTTTTGGATACATTTTTAGATAGGGAATCGGAAATTATCTCAACGTGTGAGCGAGCATTTGTGACGGCATTGAATGGAGGGTGTTCTTCCCCTATTGCGGCATATGCACAGATACAAGGCAATGAAATTATGTTACAGGGATTATATTGTGAAGAGGATAGCGAAGATATTTGCATTGGAAGTATTCATGGTGAGATAGAGAATGCAGGTAAACTAGGTGAGACATTAGCGAAGCAGTTAAAGAAAGATTAGTTAATGTATGTTAATCAAGAAGCAGTCAAGCATATTTAGAGTTTCACAATTGGCTAAGAAAATAAGTATTATGAAAGGGGCTGATTTACCAATATGGAAGATAAAGCAGGAAAAGTTTGGCTTGTTGGAGCTGGGCCTGGTGATATAGGTTTACTAACGATAAAGGGAAAAGAAATACTTGAGCGTGCAGAAGTTGTTGTTTATGATGCACTTGTAAGTGATGAAATCGCAGCAATAATTCCGTCTTCGGCGAAGAAGATTAATGTAGGAAAACGTGCAAATAATCATTTAGTACCACAAGAGGAGATCAATAAGATTCTGCTAGAGGAAGCGTTAGATGGAAAACGTGTTGTGCGTTTAAAGGGAGGAGACCCTTTTGTATTCGGAAGAGGTGGAGAAGAGTTAGAATTGTTAGTCCAGCATAACATCGCATATGAAGTTGTACCTGGGATTACATCGGCTGTTTCTGTTGCGGCATATGCAGGAATACCAGTTACCCATAGAGATTTCACATCTTCTGTTCACATTATCACAGGGCATGCAAGAAAAGGCGGGGTATCAAGAATCCAATATGATGCATTGGTTAAAATGAATGCAACACTTGTATTTCTTATGGGAATTGGAGCACTTGAAGAGATATGTAATTCATTAATGGAAGCCGGTATGGACGAAAATATGCCAGCGGCTGTACTTGAAAGAGGAACAAGTGCGAAGCAAAGAAGAGTTGTTGCTACAGTAGCGACATTAAAGAAAGAGGCAGACGAAGCAAATATTCAAACACCTGCAATTATTGTAGTAGGGCAAGTGTGTAGTTTGTCAAACTCATTTGCGTGGGTTGAAAAACAACCACTTGCAGGGCTTCAAGTTGTAGTGACAAGACCGAAAGAAAAGAGCTCTTGTCTTACAGAGAAATTACGCTCACAAGGTGCTCATGTTATTGAGATGCCGGCGATTAGAACAGTAACATTAGATGGTGAAAATGACATAGATTGCTTTACAAGAAGTCTTGATAAAATTACAGATCGAAACACAGAACAATGGATTTTATTTACCAGTCCAAAGGGTGTAGAGAGTTTCTTTTCTTTATTAGCAGTAGCAAAGAAGGATATTCGCCAGTTATATACAGCAAATATTAGATTCGGAGTAGTTGGTAATGCAACGAGAAAAGAATTGCGACTTCATGGTATAGAAGCGGATTATATGCCAGATACATATTGTGGTAGAGATTTAGCAAAAGGTTTGATTACTACATACGGTAAAGATATAGATATAACATTATATAGAGCCTATAGTGCGACAGAAGAGTTGGTTGAAGTTTTAGAAGAGAATAAAATGAAGTATGAAGATGTTGCGGTGTATCATACAGAGTATTGCGTGAATGAGGACTTGGCAACACGAATTGTAACAGGTGTAGAAAATGAGACGATAGACTATATGATGTTCACAAGTGCTTCTTGCGTTAAAGCAACCGTATCATGTCTTAGTGATATGAACTATACAAAGATTAAGGCAATCTGTATCGGGGAACAAACAGCAAAAGTGGCAAATGAATATGGAATGCAGGTTTATATTTCAAAGAAAGCTACGATTGATAGTATGGTAGAATGTTTAGCAGAGTTGCTTAATCAATAAAGAAAGGAATCGTGATACCTATGGATTTACTAAATAGACCAAGAAGATTACGAGGAAGTCAGATACTTCGTGACATGGTAAGAGAAACAAGAGTTTCAAAGAATGGATTAATCTATCCGATTTTCGTAAAAGAAGGTCATAATATAAAAGAAGAAATCTCAGCTATGCCCGGTCAGTACCGCTATAGTTTGGATACATTAGCATATGAATTGGAACGTGTTCAAAAATCAGGAGTTCGTGGAGTGCTATTCTTTGGAATTCCGGAGCATAAAGATGCATGCGGTAGTGGTGCTTGGGCGCAAGATGGTGTTGTACAGAAAGCACTTGAGTTTGCAAAGAGAGAGTTTCCTGATTTATATCTCATTACAGATGTTTGCCTATGTGAATATACTTCCCATGGTCATTGTGGATTATTGCATGACCAAATGGTTGACAATGATAGCACGCTTGAATTACTAGCAAAGACTTCTCTATCGCATGTGCAAGCAGGAGCAGATATGGTTGCACCTTCCGATATGATGGACGGAAGAATATTAGCAATTCGAAATATGTTAGATGGGGCAGGATATACGAATACACCAATTATGTCTTATGCAGTGAAGTATTCCTCCGCGTTCTATGGGCCATTTCGTGAAGCGGCTGGTTCTGCACCAGCATTTGGTGATCGTAAAACGTATCAGATGGATTATCATAATAAAAGGGAAGCGATTAAGGAAGCAGAATTAGATATTGCTGAGGGTGCTGATATTCTTATGGTAAAACCGGGGCTTGCATATCTTGATATTGTGAAAGAGATTTCAGAACGTTTTCCAGTGCCATGTGCAGTATATAGCGTAAGTGGAGAGTACTCGATGATTAAGGCAGCAGCGGCAGCAGGATATATAGATGAAGCAGCAATTGTTGGAGAATCTGCAATTAGTATGTTTCGTGCAGGAGCGGACATTTTGATTTCCTATTATGCGAAAGAGATTGCAGGATATATTGACGAAGGAAGAATCGGATAAGTTAGTAGAGTAACATCGCAAGTAAGCTTGCGATATACATTGCATGGAGGTAAACATGAAAACAGATAAATCAGAACGTTTATTCAAAGAAGCAGTAGAGAAAATTCCAGGAGGCGTAAACAGTCCGGTGCGTGCATTTCAAGCAGTTGGAAAAAATCCAAGGTTTATAGAACGAGCTGAAAAACAATACATCTATGATGTGGATGGCAATCAATATGTTGATTACATTGGTTCATGGGGGCCAATGATTCTTGGTCATAAGAATGAGCAAGTACAGGCGGCAGTACAGGAAGCGATTGAGAAAGGTCTTAGTTTTGGTGCTGCTACTGAAATCGAAGTAGAGATGGCAAAACTAATTTGTGATATCGTACCAGCTATTGAGATGGTTCGTATGGTAAACTCAGGAACAGAAGCAGTTATGAGTGCAATTCGTGTTGCGAGAGGCTATACAGGACGAAATAAAGTATTAAAATTCGAAGGTTGCTATCATGGACATGCGGATGCAATGCTTGTGAAAGCAGGTTCAGGAGTTATGACATCAGGCGTACCTGACAGTGCAGGTGTACCAGCAGGTTGTGCAGAAGATACATTAACAGCAATCTATAATAATCTTGAAAGTGTGGAAAAATTATTTGCAGAGAACAAGGGTGAAGTAGCATGTTTAATCGTTGAGCCAGTTGCAGCAAATATGGGTGTTGTCGAACCACAGGAAGGATTCTTGCAAGGACTTCGAGACATCTGTACAAGAGAAGGTGCACTGTTAATATTTGATGAAGTAATTACAGGATTTCGTTTGCAGTTAGAGGGGGCATCAGGCTACTTTGGCGTTACACCAGATTTAATTACCTATGGCAAGATTATAGGCGGTGGAATGCCAGTTGGAGCTTATGGAGGACGTAAAGATGTAATGCAAGTTGTATCTCCAGTAGGAGCAGTATATCAAGCAGGTACATTAAGTGGAAATCCAGTAGCGATGCACGCAGGAATTACACAACTCAGAATTCTAAAAGAACACCCAGAAATCTATAGCAAAATTAATGAAAATGGCGAGAAATTGCGTGCAGGATTAAGAGAATTAATAGAGAAATATCAGATACCATGTGTAGTAAATGGAATTGGTTCATTAAGTTGTATGTTCTTTACGAAAGAGCCAGTAGTAGATTATGAATCAGCGAAAACATCTGATACTGTGATGTTTGGTAAGTATTTTAATCATATGCTGAATAGAGGTCACTATCTTGCACCAAGCCAGTTTGAGGCAATATTCTTGTCTGTGGCTCATACGGAAGAGGATATTCGGAGATATTTGGGGGATGTAGAGGAGTTTTTTGAATAAGAAATGGTTGGTTTTATGGCTTTGCTTTGGTATGATATATGTAGTGTATGAAGAAGTTCTTTGAAAGTGAGGTAAACCATATGAAAAAGAAATTTAACATAACAGGCTTATGCGTTAAGGATAAGCATTATATGGTAGACATATCAGATAAAATAGAGCAAATTGTGACTATGGTAGATGAGGGAGAATACTTTACCATAAATCGCCCTAGACAGTTTGGTAAAACCACTACTCTTAATGTTTTACGAGAAGCGCTTTCTGAAAAATATGCAGTAATTGATAGCAGTTTTGAAGGTGTTGGTGATAATTTATTTGATACAGAAGAAGGATTTTGCAAAAGAGTGTTTAAAACCTTTGCGGACTCCATAAGATTTACAGACAAGGAGACGCATCAACTTTTATTAAAGTACAATACATCGAAAAATTTTGGAGAGCTTTCTGATGCTATCACCGAATTTGTATTGGAATCACGGAAAAAAATAGTTTTGCTTATTGATGAGGTAGATAAGAGTAGCAATAACAGAATATTTCTACAATTCCTTGGAGTGCTTAGGAATAAATATCTGTCTGCGAGTGCAAATAAAGATTTTACATTTCAAAGTGTTATTTTGGCTGGAGTACACGATGTAAGAACATTAAAGCTTGCAATGCGTGATGAGAGTGATAAAAGATTCAACAGCCCGTGGAATATAGCAGCTAAGTTTGAAGTTGATATGTCTTTTAATGCTCACGAAATAGGAAGTATGTTACTTGACTATCAGTCGGAGACTGGTATTGGTTTTGATGTAAATGCGATTGCAGAACAAATTCATATGTTTACAAGTGGATATCCTTATTTGGTAAGTGACATCTGTAAAACTGTGGATGAAAAGCTGGGTGCTGTTTGGACAGAAGAAAGTATCTATATGGCGGTCAAAGCTATTTTGAATGAAAAGAATACTTTATTTGAAGATGTGATTAAGAACATTGAAAACAATGAGGATATTAAATCAGTAACTAATGAGTTACTTCTATCTGGCAGTCATATCAGCTTTCATCCTTTCTCATATGAAGCAGGAATTATGTATGGAATATTTAGAAATGATAAAGGCAAAGTTGTAATTCATAATAAGATTTTCGAGGAGCTTATTTATGGCTATATGACAGAGAAAAGTAATATACGAAAACTACAAGTTCGAATATCAGAAAATGAATTAAACCAGTTTACGAAAGCAGATGATTTGGATATGGAGCGTATACTTCTAAAGTTTCAGGACTTTATGTACGAGGAGTATCGAAGTGAGGATGAAAAGTTTTATGAGTCTCAAGGAAGGCTTATCTTTCTTGCTTACTTAAAACCCATATTAAATGGAAAAGGATTTTACTTTGTAGAGCCACAGACAAGAGAGAACAGGCGTCTGGATGTAGTTGTTATATACAACAAACATAAATATATAGTTGAACTCAAGCTCTGGAATGGTGAGAAATATCATGAAAAAGGTAGAGAGCAATTAGCAAGATATCTGCACATTCAGAATATAGATATTGGATATTTATTGGTATTTAATTTCAATAAAAGCAAAGAAAAATCTTCAGATTGGGTAACGGTTGAGGATAAGAAGCTTTTTGAAGTGATTTTGTGAGGAGACATTCGGCAGTATTATACTTGAAAGTCTTGAAAAATACACGGTTTCTTGTTAATTGAACCATAGCAAACTTACCTGAGTAAGTCGGAAATAGTTTTTTAGCTGTGGAGTTTTTAGATAGGGAACAAAAAATAAACACTATATAAGATTGGAAATAGTCTTATATAGTGTTTTTGTGTTTAAGATGAGCGTACTAGCTTAAAATTTACTATTTATCTTTTTCAACAATCGTGTAATATAAAAAATCAATAACATTAAAAAACTAAAAAAGAATACAATGATTCCGATTAATGTATTAATGGGAAAAATTACGGTTATCGAAAGTACAATAATAGGGAGTAGTATTGCTATTATATATTTTCGATATAAACATATAATAAACTCAAGAATCAAGCAAATAATTGAAACAAACGCTATGCCTTCCATTGACTGTTAACTCCTTTCGTGTAGCAATATTGTGTTAGGTTATTAATATCTATATATTATAACATAAAACATAAAATATCAAATTAATAAAAATATTGACATTTAAACTTCTGAATTTTTAATCGTCGTTTTTCGCATCCTTCCAAGCATCCAAATCCCAAGAATAAGAAGCACAGGAAACACAATAGCCCCCAAAATTCCTGCTTTCAAGTTATCAGAAAAAGCACTGGATACTAAACCAACAAACGTCGGGCCGCCAGAACAACCAAGGTCACCAGCAAGAGCGAGGAGTGCAAACATAGCAGTTCCGCCACCTCGTATTGAAGCGGAAGCGATGCTGAATGTTCCTGGCCATAAGATACCTACAGATAAACCGCATAAACCACAACCTATAAGTCCAAGGAATGGATAGGGAGAAAGTGATATAACAAGGTAGGATACGATACAAGTGAAACCACTGAGTAACATAAAGCGATTCAGATTTATCTTATGACCGTATTTTCCGTATATGGCACGAGAAGTTCCCATAAGGATAGCGAATAACATTGGGCCAGCAAGGTCGCCAACCGTTTTGCTAACTTGTAATCCCTTTTCTGCGAAAGTAGATGCCCATTGGCTTACAGCTTGCTCGCATGCACCAGCACAAACCATAAGAAGCATTAAAACCCAGAAGATTTTTGCATGAGCAAGGTCTTTAATACGTAAGCTAGTTTCATCCTCCTCGATAAGAGACGCGATTGGAACTTTAGCAAATGCAAATACATTTATTATCGGAATGATAGCCCAGAAGATAGCAAGCACCTTCCAGTTATGTATACCGAAAACAGCAAAGAATATTGTAGATAATAGTACAACACCTACATGTCCCCAACAATAGAAGGAGTGAAGCAGACTCATGGCTTTCTCTTTGTTATCTGTTGGACAAGCCTCTACAATTGGGCTGATTAACACTTCAAGGAGCCCACCACCGATAGCGTAAATTATAACGGATATGAATATTCCTGCATAGGCATTTGGTAATAAATCTGGAAGAATTGTCAATAATATTAATCCAGATGCAGTGAAGACATGAGCAATTAAAGCTGAGGCACGATAGCCGATTTTATCTACAAAGCCGATGGATAATAAATCCACAATAAGTTGTAGTCCAAAATTAATTGTTACTAAAAATGTTATTTTTGGTAAAGAAATATGGTAGGTTGATTGTAAAGTAAGGAAAAGCAAAGGAACAAAATTGTTAACAATTGCTTGAACAACATAACCTACAAAACATGCATATAATGTTTTTTGATATTTGTCTTTCAATGAAAAGAACCTCCGTTGTTTGGTTTTGAACGACTCCCAATAAAAAGAATAGTCACACTACCATCCATAATAACACACAAAATAAATATTTTCTTGCATTATATTGGCTCAAAAGTAACATAATAGTAAGATTCATTACTGCACACATAAATTGTTTGCAGCGACGGGGAGATTCAGCACACGAAAAGAGGCTACCCAATCGGATAGCCTCTCATCATATTAGTTCTCTTTTGTACAGTAAATATTTTTTCTTTAGTAAATGTAATCTTTGGTAGTTACGACATCTTTTGTAAAGTTAATCTTTAGTAGAAACATCTTTAGTAAATTAAAACTTTGTCTTTCGTAAAACTTTTCATTTGTTTTTTGATTCTTTTGTACTTTGATAACTTATCTTTTGTATTTTGTTCTTTTGTGGCTTGTTTATACATAACACTATTTTGGTGGTGTTATCATGGGGAAAGTAGTTCGCTCTTTTGTTATAAAAATCTGGAGTTGATTATATCTTAGGTAACTCGCATTAATGAAATATAACTTAATGTTTTATCTTGTTTTATTATAACACTTATTATCAGATTAAGCAATGTAAATGGGAGGAAAAAGTGATAATTAATACCGATTTATTTTGACTAATTTTGACGTTATGTTTGAAATCAAGTAGAAGCTATGTTAAGATATTAATAGGACGATAATTCCAGTTTGAAACGAGTTCAAATGGTTATTGTTCGAGACATAATATAGATGGAGGTTGTATATGAAATTTACATTTGCACATAATAATTTAAACGTATTTAATCTTGATAAATCACTAACATTTTACAAAGAAGCATTGGGACTTGTGGAAACAAGAAGACATGAAGCAGAGGATGGAAGTTTTATATTGGTATATCTTGGAGATGAAACTACACCGCATCAGTTAGAACTTACATGGTTAAAGGAATGGGATCGTCCTTATAATTTAGGAGATAATGAGATTCATCTTGCCTTTGTAGTAGATGACTTTGAAGGAGCTTTAAAGAAACACAAAGAGATGGAATGTGTATGTTTTGAAAACCCTGCTATGGGAATCTATTTTATTAGTGATCCAGATGGATATTGGTTAGAAGTACTTCCCGCATAAACTTAAGAGGTATAGAAATGAGGAATTAATATGGATGCATACACTACGTTTCACGAAACGTTAGTAGGTTTGTTTAATGATATAATGGAGTTAGAACAAAAGGCTATTATTACAGAACAATTTAAAAATATTACCAATAATGATATGCATATCATAGAGGCGATAGGAGACAAAGCAGCTAAGAATATGTCTTCAGTAGCAAAAGTGTTAAAAGTAACAGTTGGAACGTTAACGATTGCAATTAACAGCCTTGTAAAAAAGGGATACGTAAATCGAATTCGAAGTGAAAAGGATAAGCGAGTCGTATTAATATCACTAAGTGAACTTGGCAAGGAAGCATATGTACATCATAAAGATTTTCACGAGAAGATGATAAAGGCCATGATAGAAGGCTTAGGTGAACAAGAGACGAATACATTAGTTCAAGCATTGACGAACTTAAACCGATTTTTTAAAAATTACCAGAATGATAAATAGTTATCTGGAGGCACAATGAAAGATAAATATGTACTTACTGCATCACAAGAAGATTACCTCAAACAAATCTATCTTCTAGAGCAAGAACAGGGAGAAGTAAGAGTAACCGATGTAGCAAAATATTTGGGATTATCGAAGCCTAGTGTAAATCGTGCAATTAATATGCTAAAAGAAGGTGAGTATATTGAGCATGAACATTATGGAACAGTTAAGCTAACCCCAAAAGGTGAAAAGACAGCGAATAATATCTTAGAGTCATATAAGGTGGTTCGTAAGTTTTTTATTGAGGTATTAGAAGTAGATGAAAAAACAGCAGAGGCAGAAGCTGATCTTATTGAACATAATATTAGTAAATCGACTAGAAAGAAATGGAAGAAGTTCTTGAAGAAGCGAAAGAAATAACAAGTGAAGTTATCGTAGGAGCAAGAACGGGCAGGGGGAAGCAGCATGTATACTAAAAAAATAAAAACATTGTTACTAGCTATTCTTTTAAGCATTTCACTTATTGTTCCACAAGTTGCGTCAGCAAAGACAGCAAAGGATAGTGATGAGTTTGTTCAAGCGCTGTATGACGCGATTTCAAAACGCGAGAGTAAAACAACGATAACATATACGGGGTCAGACAGAGAACAGATTTTTGACAATTTTGATGACTTGCTAACGGAGGCTTATCAAATTGATGATGACAGTACATCAAGTGATGCGGATTATATACAAGGAATATTCAAATCATGGAAATTGTCACGTACAGGGAATGTATTTACGATATCCTTCTCTTACCATGAGACATTGAAAGAAACGCAAGAGGTGGATGCGAAGATTGCACAAGTGTTGAAATCACTTGGTGTATCAAGTATGTCGGACTATGGGAAGATAAAAGCGATCCATGACTACATTGTTAAGAATGTGGAGTATGATACAGATTTAAAGAAGTTTAGTGCCTATGATGGGTTGATTAATAAAAGTACAGTATGTAATGGATATGCATTGTTATTTTATAAGATGCTAACAGAAGCAGGAGTTCCATGTAAGATTGTTACCGGACTTGCTACAACAGATGGGACACAGACGCTACATGCATGGAATATCGTTGAATTAAAGAATAAATGGTATATGGTTGATACTACATGGGATGATCCAATAGGTGGTACGAAAGTTTACTATGACTATTTTCTAAAAGGTAGTAAGACATTTGATAAAGATCATATGGCGACAGATCAATTTTCTTTGGAAGATGTACTAGAGCAGTATACGATAGCAGAGAAGAATTACACACCAACAGCATCAGACATTAAGATGTTGACAAAAGCTTCATTAAAAGTAAGTAAAACCAAAACTATAACGTTACCAATTCCAGAAAAGGCAACTGTAAAGTGGAAGAGTAGTAATACAAAGATAGCAACCGTTTCAACAAAAGGTAAGATAACAGCAAAGGCAAAAGGAACGGCTACAATAACAGCTACAGTGACCATGCCGGATAGTACGGTTAAGAAGATAACAACAAAAGTTACAGTGACAAAATAAATTAATAACACAGTACATTAGCAAGGTGCTATATAAGATTTAATTCTTATGTAGCACCTTATTTCTATATTCCTTCGGCGTATAACCAGTTAATTTCTTAAATTGTCTCATAAAATGCACTTCATTATCATAACCGCATAGTGTGGCGATTTCTTTGACTTGATACCCTGTCTGTGTAAGATGATACTTTGCAAATTCAATTTTACTTGTAATAACATCTTGAATACAGGATATACCAAATGTTTTCTTGTATAGAGCATGAAAATGGGAAGGACTAAGGTCTACTCGGTTTGCCAGCTCTTCGATGCTGTGTTTTTTCTCTACGGAATTATAGATATAGGAACGTAGGGAAAGTAAATCATGATAATATGGTGAGTAAGGTGTACTGGATTCATTTGCTTTTAGCTGTTCTTCAATCTTAAAAAACAAAAGCTTTAGTATAAGTTGCATAGATTCTTCTTTCTTACTATTAGCAGAAAGGTGTTCAAAACTCAGTTCGCGTATTTTCCTTGATATCAATTCCATAGTTGGGATTTCATATATTGTATCAAAGGATAAGATAGAAGAAACATAGGATTGTTCAGTTTTGTCTTCAAATTCAAAATGAATGAAATCATTGCAAAATGGCTGGTTCACAGCACCATATAGTTGTGGAGACATTTTATCAAAAAGAATCATACAATTTGGTTTTGTTAGGATTCGCTCACCGTTTAACTCGAAAAAAGCAGGAGTTAAGATTAATAAGAGCAAATAAGAGTCTATTCCATGAGGACGATGAATAAAGAAACTCGGTTTTTCACGGTAATGATAGCCAATGCTGTGTATTTTCATAGTAATAACCATGCCTTTCTCGTAGTCTGCAATTTTTGCTTTTTGGCAACTTTTGCTTTTTTACAGTCACAAAAAACACCTCGCAGGATATCACATGTGAACAGTAAGAAAATTGGGTGCGTTTCATTGCGATTTTAAAATAGAATAAATCAGTTTTATAATAAGATAAATCATTGTAATGAATTTGTCAATTATGTAATATGTAGATATAAAAAATCATGATATAATTACATAGGAGGCACATAATGAAACAAGTAAAATTATTTGTAAATGCAGCGAATCAAAAAAGTAAGATTAACAGAGAGATTTATGGACATTTCTCAGAGCATCTAGGAAGATGTATCTATGAAGGAATTTATGTAGGAGAAGAGTCCAGTATTCCGAACAAAAAAGGTATGAGAAATGATGTTGTAGAAGCTCTAAAAGAAATTAAAACACCAGTTTTGCGCTGGCCAGGAGGTTGTTTTGCAGATGAATATCATTGGAAAGATGGTATTGGTCCAAAAGAAGGCAGAAAGAGAATGGTGAATACAAACTGGGGCGGTGTGGTAGAAGACAATAGCTTTGGTACACATGAGTTTATGGAACTATGTGAACAGATTGGTTGTGAGCCTTATATTGCAGGAAATGTTGGTAGCGGAACAGTTCAGGAGCTTGCAGAGTGGATTGAATATATGACATTTGATGGAGAATCTCCAATGGCAAACCTTCGTAAGAAGAATGGACAAGAGAAACCATGGAAGTTAAAATATCTTGGAATAGGAAATGAAAACTGGGGTTGTGGTGGAAGTATGTTCCCAGAGTACTATGCGCATGAATATAGAAGATATCAAGAATACTGTAAAAATCTAAGTGGTAACGAGTTATATAAAATCGCTTGTGGGCCGAATTCAACGGATTACGATTGGACAGATAAACTGATGTCAATGCTAACCAATAGACTTCCCAAAGCAATTGCGCTACACTATTATGTAATGCCTGGTACTTGGGCGAAGAAGGGAAGTGCAACCGATTTCTCTACTGAGGAATATTACAATACAATGCACAAAGCCTATATGATGGACGAGATAATTGAGAAGCATTGCGAAATTATGAGCAGACATGATAAAGAACATAAAGTTGGGCTTATTGTAGATGAGTGGGGCAATTGGTTTGACGTAGAACCGGGAACAAATCCGGGATTTTTGTATCAACAGAATACAATGCGTGATGCAATTACTGCAGCAATTACATTGAATATATTTAATCAACATTCAGACCGAGTAGTAATGGCAAACATTGCTCAGGTAGTTAATGTATTGCAGGCTGTTATTCTTACAGAAGGTGAGAAGATGATTAAGACACCAACATTCCATATATTCCGTATGTATCGTGATCATCAAGATGCAACATTGCTAGATAGTTATGTTGAGAATAATGAAGCTGGTGAAGATGTGCTTGTGCCTGCATTATCGCAATCGGCATCAATTAGCGAAGATGGAAGTATTCTATTGACAATATCAAATTGTGATTTAGCAGAAGACTATGAAGTAGTGGTTGATTTAGTTGATAGAGAATTCAGTGAGTGCAGTGCAGAATTGCTACAATCAAAGATGGACGGATACAACTCTTTCGAAGATGGACATATTGTAGAGCCAGTTGATTATAATGGATATAGAATGGAGGATAAAAAAATAATTCTTGCAGTACCAGCCTGTAGTGTCGTATCATTAAAACTAAAGAGGTGAAATAATGAAATGGGCATGTAAGAAATGTCTTCTAGCAGAGATGGATAAGGATGCATATTATGAAAGTATGTATGAATATATAGCCTTACTTCCCGTCGATGTAAAGACAGAAGAGGAAGAGTATCAAAGAAGATTATCGCTTTGTAAGCAATGCGATAACTTGGAAAGTGGCATGTGTAGAAAATGTGGTTGCTTCGTTGAAGTAAGAGCTGCTAAGAAAGTAAACTATTGTCCGAGTGAAAATAAATATTGGTAGAAATATAAGAATTGCTATTGTAAAAATGAAATAAGAAGACTAGAATATTATTAGAATTCAAGTTAAACTTATTGACCTAAGAGAAAAGATATAAAAACGACGTAAAAAAAGCGCCGATAGGAGGCAACATGCTTTTTACAAATAGCAAATTGAAGAAACTAATCATACCATTAATCATTGAACAGACATTGGCGGTAACAGTTGGAATGGTCGATGTTGTCATGGTATCAAGAGCAGGCGAGGCAGCCATATCGGGTGTCTCGCTTGTTGACATGATTAACAATCTTATTATAGCAGTTTTTGCAGCATTAGCGACAGGTGGAGCGGTAGTAACAGCGCAGTTTATAGGAGCTAAACGAGAAGACAAGGCATGTAAGTCAGCAAAGCAACTGCTATTAATTGCGTTAACAATTTCAACAGTAGTAATGCTGTTATCTATTTTGTTTAGAAGAGGTCTGTTAACAGTGTTGTTTGGTTCTATTGAGGAAGAGGTTATGAGTAATGCACTTATTTACTTTATAATAACAGCATTATCCTTTCCGTTCTTGGCAATCTATAATTCTAGTGCAGCATTATTTCGAGCAATGGGTAATTCTAAAGTATCAATGAAAGTTTCTATCTTTATGAATATAATTAATGTGACAGGCGATGTGATTCTTGTGTTTGGTTTTAAACTAGGAGTTATGGGTGTGGCGATACCGACGCTAGTATCAAGAGCAATAGCGGCAGGAATTATGTTGTTTCTATTATGTAATAAGAAGAATGCGGTACATCTTGAAGGCAGAAGTCTATGCCCAGAGTTCGAGATGATTAAGAAAATATTATATATCGGAATTCCGAGCGGAATAGAGAGTGGATTATTTCAATTTGGACGTGTAATGGTTGTTAGTATCATTGCTCGTTTTGGAACAGTTCAGATAGCTGCGAATGGAGTTGCAAATACAATTGATGGCATGGGCTGCATTGCAGGACAAGCCATGAGTCTTGCAATGATTACCGTAGTTGGACAATGTGTAGGAGCTCATGATGAAGGGCAAGTTCGCTATTATACGAAGAAATTATTAAAGATTACATATGCAATAACAGCAGTAGTAAACAGTTGTATATTACTTTTGCTACCACTGCTTTTGCGACTGTTCTCTTTGTCACCAGAGACGCAGAAACTAACATATATATTAATATTTATACATAATGGAATGGCGATATTACTATGGCCAGCCTCATTTACATTACCCAATGCATTAAGAGCGTGTAACGATGTGAAATTCGCTATGATATTATCCATATGTTCCATGTGTGCATTCCGTATTATGTTCAGCTATATATTAGGAGTTGGCTTGGGAATGGGAGCACTAGGCGTATGGATTGCGATGATTATGGATTGGATTTTCCGTGTATGTTCCTTTGTATGGAGATTTGCAAGTGGAAGATGGAGAGCGAAAGCAGGATTTGTAGATTCCGGAGTAATGGAGTAATAATAAAAGCATAAAATGCCAAGTTGAAATATGTTTCAACTTGGCATTTTTGGTGAAAAAAGAATAGTTTTTTATTTAACAGATTTAATCCATTTATCAAGATATTTATCAATTACATAGAATTGGCTAGGGCCAGTTTTAAGGATAAATTCATGATAGGCTTTCTCTGAGAATTTATCACCTAATTTCTCTTCTGCTTTACTACGCAATTCCATCATCTCAATATATCCAATCGTGTATTGTAGATAGTTTGCTGGCTCTTCAACCATAGCAATGTAGAATTTGTCACAAGTGTCTTCGTCTGTTATACCAAGCATGGATTTAAGGTAGCTATCGCAATCGTCTCTCGTCCAACCCTCATAGTTGATACCAATATCAGCTCTTGCGTACATCATAAGAATAATAGCATTGTTTTGTTCGAGAACACTTGCCAGGTTGTCATCAAGACCTGACATATGGTAAGAAATCATCTCAACATACGTTGCCCAACCCTCAGAGTAACCACCGAAATTTAGAGTACTACGGATTGGAGCTGGATTTTGTTGCGCATAATATACATTTTGAAATAAATGTCCAGGATAACCTTCATGAGCTAATGTAGTGAAGATTTCTGATAAATCAAACTTGTCACTACCATTGATATAGATAGAGTTTTCGTTGTAGTTATCAAGTGCAGGAGTAAGGTAAAAAGCAGGGCTTATGAAATCTTGAAGAGATTTATGAACATATTTAATTGTGTAGTTTACTTTCTCCATATCAGGGAAGCGTTCTTTGATTGCCTCTTGTAGATAGGAGAGAATCTCTTCTGGGTCTGTCATGGGGTAGGTATAACTGCTTGCAAGTTCTTCAAGAGACGCATCCTTAGCAAGAAGAGTTTGCATATTTACGATGTTTGTCTGTATGTATTTGTTAAGGAGTCTGATTAAAGACTCAATGTCGCGATCTGAGCCAGTCTCAGAACGAACTAATGATTCGTAATATTGTTTTCCATTTTTAAAGTTAGCTAATCCGCCATCATTAACACCAGTACCTTTTAGATCGGTTAATCCTTCAATAAGTAGTTCATATGCTGGAATTACATAGTTTAGAATGGCATCTTTATTTTTTTCTTTGTAAGCGGTTATCTCATCTTCTGTTAAGCCTTCATAATTTTCAACTTTATCATTGAATACGCTAATAAGGAAATTATTTTCTTTATCAGAGATTAAGGCTGCACATTGGTCAATAATATCATTTACACTACGGTCACTCATAAATAGTCCCGCATCAGATTTCAGTTTCTCAAAGTCCATAATTTGTTTGAAATAATCATATGTGCATGGTAAAAGTTCAAGATAGGCATCGATATCATCTTTATCATAAAAATTATACTCTGCGTAAAGGATAGGAAGTTGCGCTTGCAATCCAACGGTAGGACTTAAAGTTTCATAATACAATAGTAAATCTTGATCATTATCATCAACTTTATAATAATCCTTCATGATATCGTATGTAAGCTTTTGCTCATCAGTAAGCTTTTTGTAATTGATTTTCTCTAGGCGAGCCGAATAATTTTCACATTTAGCAAGATTTGCTTTCATTTCTTCTAAAGTAAATTCACCAAGAGTTGGTTTGTAGTTGGTAATTCCATAGCTTTCAGGATTTGCCAATGTATAGTTAAGAGTAATGCTGTCACTTTGTACATTGTCTAAGAAAATTTCATTTGCCAAAGCATCAAATTCTTCTTGTGATTGTGCTGCACTCTTAGTTATATCGCCAATGGAACTACAACCAGTGAAAGCGAATAGCAATGTAGCAAGTGTAAGTAGTAGATACAATTTTGTGTGTTTCTTCATAGTTACCTCCATGTCTACGCTTTTTTAGGAACAAATTTGTGGCGTAGACACAAACTTGTTTGGTGTACATTTGTCTTAATACCTTATATATAATAGTATCCATTCTTGAAAGTAGTATGTCAGGAACTTTAGTAAAATGATACGATTCAAGAATGAAGTACAGTATTACCGATAAACTAATATTTGTCTTTCTCCATCTAAGTAAAATTCAACCTCTAAGGGAGCGTCTGATTCAGAAAGTTTCGTTGGTAATATAATGAGAAAATGAAATGTAACTTCTTTTCCTGCACTAAGTGTGCTCCAACGTTCTACAGTATCTATGCTAGAACCGCTTGAATACATAGAGCCATAGCTAATAACTTTTTCTTTGCCATCATATAAAACGGTTATATCTGAAATAAGCTTCTCTAATTCAATTGAAGTGGAACTAGAATTTTTAAGCTTAAATTGTATGTCCAAGTATACTTCTGAAGTATCTTTGCTTTTGTAATACATATAGAAACCACTTGTGTCGTCAGGATATATCTCACTAGTAATTTTTGCATTTTTAAATTGGGCATTAATATTAGAAGTTTTAATTTCCTTTTTCTTTGTGAGTAAAGCTTTCTTTCTTGATTGTTCTTCTTTTTTCTGTGTATATTCTTCTTGTAAAGCTAATAATGTTTTTCTAGAAGTAGAAGTACTACCGACATAAAATAAAGCTGTTTCAAGATAGTCTAGTGCACTTTCGTACTTTTCTTCTTGGGCGTTTTTTATTGCTTTGGCAGTGTAATCGTCTACAAGTTTTGCCTTTACAGTGATAAGTTTTTCCTGCGTATCAGAATAATTGGAATCTTCCTCTATTACTTGTTTGTATAGCAAAATGGCATCTTCATAGTCTCCTTTTCTCTCTTTCTTTATTGCTTCCTTATAGGAAGACTGGGAGGAATGTAGTGCATTAATTTTTTCTGTAGTTGACTTATAATTATTAATAGGTAAATCTTGAGCAAATTGCATCAAGGTATCCATTTTTTCTTTTGTTTCTGCATATGTAATTGTATCATTGCTATAATCATTGCCGATATGTTCGACATCTTTCTCTAAATACTCTGCAAAGTCCATCTTTTCTTCTTCAGACATCTTTTTTTCAATCTCTACAAAAGCATCAAAGTCTTTAGAAATATAATAATTTTTAGCTTTTTTAAGATTATTGTTTAGATTTAGTACAACAAATGTAGTGATTCCTCCCAGAATTATAATCATAGTCAATACTAGGAATAGTGGGCGTAATTTTTTTTGCTTTTTTGCCACAATAGCTGTACTAGCAATAGCGGTATCAGTATCCTCAATAATTGGATTTGTATCCTCGAAAATATGTCCGCAATATGGGCAAGATTTTTCTTCGTTACACATTGGATTACCACATTTAGGGCAGTAGTTTGGTGTCATTTAAATTCTCCTCTCTAGTTTGTTTACATATGAGACCTTTCGTATTATTATCGATAGGTTAATATTTGTTTCTCGGCATCTAAGTAAAATTCAACCTCTAAAGGAACCAGAGTTTCCCCGACTTCTTTTGGCAATGTAATAGCTAAATGAAACGTAGTTTCTTCTAAAGCATCAAGAGCATCCCAGCTATAGACGGTGTTGATATGTGAAGAGTCGGAATAAAAGCAATTATAGGAAGTATATGTGTATTGATTATCATATAGAGCCTTTACACTGGCAACTAAATTCTCTAAATATATTGTATGGGAAGATATATTCTTTACTCTAAAGACTATGTCTAAATATACTTTGGAATCATCTAAAGGGCTATAATACAGATAGTAACCGTTTGTATTATTAGGAACTATTTTGTCGGTGATGTTTGCAGTTTCGAATGTGGCTTTTATAGCAATGGTTTCAATCGTCTTTCCTTTATGGAGTAATGCTTTCTTTCTTGCATTTTCTTCTTTTAGTTTATCTTGTGCCTCTTTCTTTTTTGTATAGTCCTCTTTTGAACTTAGTAACTCTTGATTAGTGGAATCGTATTCTAAAGCTTTATTGATTTGTGCAAGTGCATTTTCATACTCTTCTTTTTGGGCGTTTTCTTCTGCTTCAGTTCTATATGTTTCTACTAATTTTAATTTTAGTGCTTCAATTTTCTCATTTGCATTAGAATAATTAGAATCATTCACATTTACTTTGGCATAAAGTGCAATTGCCTGTTCGTAATTACCATTGTTTTCATTGTTTATTGCGTTATCATAAGAGATATGGGAGTCATTTAGTATTTCAATTTTATTCAAAGTTGTTTCATAATTACTTACAAGTGAACTTTGACTATATTGTATTAAATGATTCATCTTTTCTGTTACTTCTACATAGGTAATTGTATTGTTAAAATAATCATTAAATATAAGTTCTACTTGTTTTTCTAAATATTCTGCAAATTCTATTTTTTCTTCTGTGGACATCTGTGCTTTTATTTTAATAAAACCGTCTAAGTTTTCAGACTTATAACAATTTCGTGCATTTTTAACATTGTTGTTTACATTTAGTATAACGAATGTAGCGATGCCTCCTAAAACCACTACTATAACAAAAACAATTATTATTAGTTGCAACTTTTTGAGCCTTTTTTTAAATGAATATCCACAGTGTGGACAGGTTTTTACTTTATCTAATATTTCGTTGTCACACTCAGGGCAATTAATTAATGACATTTAAAAGCTCCTTCCTAGTTGATTTTACTGCCATATTTTATCAACACTACTAATTATACCTGTTATCTTGCTATTTTTCTACTAAATTTAACATTTGAATAAATAACATGTATTTTTGCAATACTAGAATAAAAGTAATGTAGTGTGGATTGCTGTCTTATTGGGAAAAATATTTTGACATTCGTGTAGGGGAATGCTATACTACATAATAATATGAAAATGCTATGAAGAGAAGAGTACATGCAGGAAGATTCTACAGAGAGCCTTGTTTTGCTGAGAAGAGGTAATACAGAATGTATGGAAGATGGTCTTGGAGCATTGTTTCTGAATAGGCTATAGAGATATGCTTTTTAGGGAACAACGGGAATCTGCAACCGTTACCATGCAAGACTGTTCGGCAAGAGAGCAGTTACTGAGTTCTATTTTGTGAAAAATAGAAGAATTAAAGTGGTATCACGGGATTATTCTCGTCTTTAAATGAAATCATAGGATTTCTTTAAAGGCGATTTTTTTTGCGCAAGGAAATCTATGTGCCTTGTTGCAGACATTGCATTAGTACCTTTATGAACCGTTACATTTAATTATATGGAACTTATTAAGCCATAAATAGGAGGAATTAAAACATGAGTAAAAAGCCATATTACATTAGTACAGCGATTGCGTATACATCAGGAAAGCCACATATTGGTAATACGTATGAAATCGTATTAGCAGATAGTATTGCAAGATTTAAACGTGCACAAGGATTTGATGTGTATTTCCAAACAGGAACAGATGAACATGGTCAAAAGATTGAATTAAAAGCAGAAGATGCTGGCATTACACCACAAGAATTTGTAGATGGTGTTGCAGGTCAAATCAAGGGGATTTGGGATTTGATGAACACATCTTATGACAAATTCGTTCGAACAACAGACAAAGACCATGAGAAACAAGTACAGAAGATTTTTAAGAAATTATATGACAAAGGTGATATCTACAAAGGTTTCTATGAAGGAATGTATTGTACACCATGTGAATCTTTCTTTACTTCATCTCAATTAGTTGATAATAAATGTCCAGATTGCGGAAGAGAATGCCAACCAGCAAAGGAAGAAGCATATTTCTTAAAATTAAGCAATTACACAGATCGTTTAATTGAGCATATTAATGCGAATCCAGAATTTATTCAACCAGAGTCAAGAAAGAATGAAATGATGAACAACTTTATCTTAGCTGGACTTCAAGATTTGTGTGTATCAAGAACATCATTCAAATGGGGAATCCCAGTAGACTTTGACAACAGACATGTTGTATATGTATGGCTTGATGCACTAAGCAACTACATCACAGGGCTTGGATATGATGTTGATGGAAACAATGGTGACAATTATGCGAAATACTGGCCAGCAGATTTACACTTAATCGGTAAGGATATCTTACGTTTTCATACCATTTATTGGCCAATCATGTTAATGGCACTTGAATTACCATTGCCAAAACAAATCTTTGGTCATCCTTGGTTATTACAAGGTGACGGAAAGATGAGTAAATCAAAGGGAAATGTGCTTTATCCAGATGATTTAGTTGATTTCTTTGGTGTAGATGCGGTGCGTTATTTTGTTTTACATGAAATGCCATTCGATAATGATGGTGTTATCACATGGGAACTCATGGTTGAGAGAATGAACTCTGACCTTGCCAATACACTTGGTAACTTAGTTAATCGTACAATATCTATGTCTAACAAATATTTTGAAGGCGTAGTTAATAATGCGGGAGTAAAAGAAGACGTTGATGATGAATTAATCAGTCTTGCATTACAGACACCAAATAAAGTAGTAGAGAAGATGGATAAATTACGTGTTGCAGATGCCATCTCTGAAATATTTACATTATTCAAACGTTGTAACAAATACATTGATGAGACAATGCCTTGGGCACTTGCGAAAGACGAAAGCAACAAAGCAAGATTAGAGACTGTTTTATATAACTTAGTGGAATCAATCTGCATTGGAGCAAGTTTATTAGAATCATTCATGCCTGAAACTTCATCAAAGATTCTTTCTCAATTAAATACAACTGCTCGTTCTATGGAAGAGATGAAAGAATACGGAAACTATCCATCTGGAAATGAAGTAACAAAGACTCCAGAGATTCTATTCCAAAGACTTGATTTAGAGGAAGTTATAAAGAAAGTGGAAGAGATGAGAGCAGAACAAATGACAGATGCTGAACCACAAAAAGAGGAAGAACCAGGAATTGATATTGAAGCAAAAGATGAAATCGAATATGATGATTTTATGAAGATGCAGTTCCAAGTTGGTGAAATCATTGCCTGTGAAGAAGTGAAGAAATCAAAGAAATTACTTTGCTCACAAGTTAAGATTGGTAGCCAAGTAAAACAAATCGTATCTGGAATTAAAGCATATTATACACCAGAAGAGATGGTTGGTAAAAAGGTTATGGTATTAGTAAACTTAAAACCAGCAAAACTAGCAGGTGTTTTATCAGAAGGTATGCTTTTATGTGCAGAAGATGAGAACGGTGAATTAGCACTTATGGTACCTGAGAAGAAGATGCCATCTGGAGCAGAGATCTGCTAATCAATATGTATTCTTTTCAAGTTGATGATGTACTTGTGTATTAGAGGATTTTGAATGCAAAACTTTTTATGTTTTCATAGCTTCTTCGCTGCTGTACTATGACACGAAACACGCTATGCACCTAGGTACTTCGCTACCGTTTCTTAGTTTTAGTACAGCAGCGAAGAAGCAGGTTTAGGTATCTAAGTTTTGCATATCTACATTTTGGATACACAAGTACAGGCTAGGTGTTGAAGGAATAAATGATTCTATTTATTCCTTAGCATTATTTAAGATTTCGTACATTAATTAATATTAAAGCAGATAAGAAGAGACTTGAACAATGGAGTCTCTTCTTTTTTAGACAGCTTTACTAAGGGTTTTACTTGTAACTTATATGTTACTTGGTTATAATAAGGAATGAAAATTAAGAGAAGTATATGTCAACTTACACTACATGCATTTCACAAGTATTACTTGTGAAGTTGCGTAACTAAAAAGACAAGAATTTATTTTCAATTAAAGTTGATGGAGGCAAAAATGATTATAGATACACATGCACATTATGATGATGAACAATTTGATATAGACCGTGAAGAGCTTTTGAATTCTATGAAGGAAAATGGAATCGAGTTGCTAGTAAATGTTGGAGCAGATATGGAATCTTCCGAAAAGACAGTGGAGTTAACACAACAATATTCCCATGTTTATGGAGCTGTTGGTGTACATCCAAATTGTACGCTGGATTTAGCGGAGACGGATATAGAACGCCTGAAAGAATTAGCGGCTATGCCTAAAATTGTTGCAATAGGGGAGATTGGTTTGGATTATTACTGGGATGATCCAGAACGTGATATACAAAGAAAATGGTTTGACCGTCAGATGGAATTAGCAAGAGAAGTCAAACTTCCTATGATTATTCATAGCAGAGACGCAGCAAAAGATACGCTTGATATGATGAAAACCGCTCATGCAGGTGATATGTCAGGAGTAGTTCATTGTTTTTCTTATTCGGTGGACATGGCAAGAGAATATCTTAATATGGGATTTTTTCTTGGAATTGGTGGTGTAATAACATTTAAAAATGCTAAGAAATTAAAAGAAGTAGTAGAATATGCACCAATCGAATCCATTGTAATAGAGACAGATTGTCCGTATCTTGCACCAGAACCAAACAGAGGAAAGAGAAATTCCTCTTTATATTTACCAAATGTTGTAGAAGAAATTGCAAGAATTAAAGGGCTTGAGGCGGAACAAGTCGTGGAACTTACAAAGCAAAATGCTTTAAAATTATATCGTTTATAAGAAAGTTAAGAGGAAGAGAGAATGGATCATAGCAACAAGTTAGCAAATCCACAGAATACAATAGAGGCAATAAAGAAGTACAATTTCGTATTTCAGAAGAAGTTTGGACAGAATTTCTTAATTGATACACATGTATTAGAAAAAATCGTAACATCAGCAGGTGTAACAAAAGATGATTTAGTATTAGAGATAGGGCCAGGAATTGGTTCAATGACACAGTATCTATGTGAGTGTGCAAGAGAAGTTATTGCTGTTGAAATTGATACGGCATTGATACCGATATTGCAGGACACGCTATCGGATTATGATAATGTGACGGTAATAAATAAAGATATTCTGAAAGTGGATATTAATCAACTTGCAATTGAGAAAAATGGTGGAAAACCAATTAAAGTAGTTGCAAATTTACCATATTATATTACGACTCCTATTATTATGGGATTATTCGAGAGTCATGTACCAATTGATAATATCACGGTAATGGTACAGAAGGAAGTTGCAGATCGTATGCAAGTTGGTCCAGGAACGAAAGACTACGGTGCACTATCTCTTGCTGTTCAATATTATGCAGAACCATATATCGTAGCAAATGTACCACCAAACTGCTTCATGCCAAGACCAAATGTAGGCTCAGCAGTAATAAGACTTACAACACATAAGGAAATACCAGTGCAAGTAGAAGATGAAAAATTAATGTTTCGTCTAATTCGAGCGTCTTTTAATCAGAGAAGAAAGACATTGGTAAATGGACTTAATAACTCACCTGAGATTCATGTGTCAAAAGAAGTTATTGCACAAGCAATTGAGGAGTTAGGAGTGTCACCAACAATTCGTGGTGAGGCACTTGATTTAGAACAATTTGCAAGATTAAGTAATATAATTAGCCGTCTATCATAGTCTGAATCAAATATAATGTTTGAATCATTACAAATAATCAATATCTGGCATAAACAACATACTTTTTGAATATATATATAGCATAAGTAACTGTGCAAAGTGGTTATATTGCGTAAGCGTTTGCAAAGTAAATTCTTTGTTATAATGACAAAAAGGAAGGATGAGTGGAGTGTCAGATTATAGACGACTGATTTCGTATATTTATAATTATGAAAAGGGTATAAAAAAGAATAATGTTGGATTTGCCAAGATTGAACTTAGAAATGGACAGTGTAAGATTTCAATTAATATAAAGGCAGCCAGTCTAAATGGACAAAAATTAAAGACATATGTATTCTACCGAGAGAATAAGAAAATGATTCAAATCTTATTAGCAGAGGCCGTTGTTAAGAACGGAATATTCGAGTGGAAAGGCATTACGAATGCGAAGAATATTATGAATACAGGCTGTGATTTTAATCAGTTAGGCGGAGTGCTATTATATTATACATTGGATAGGTATTACGCAACGGAATGGGACGACCAACCAATCGTATTGAATCAGTTATATGAATGGAATAGTGCGAAGGATTGGAAAAGAGATGTAACAGAAGCAGTCGCCAATAATAGCAATGTTACCAACATAGAATCCTATAAGGAATCGCATATAGAAGCACCTAAGAGTGTGGTAAAAGAAATCAGTAGTGAAGTCAAATCAGAAGCTAAATTTATTGAAATTCCGAAAGAAGAAGTTACATATATAAAGAAAAAGCAAGAAGCGGAAGAGGCACTTCGCAATACGCAGGAAGAAATTGTTCAAAGCATATTAAAGAGTATAGATTGTAATTTAGAACTCTTTTACGATGCAAATGATAATACAAAAACAGGGCAAAAAACAAAATCAGAAGTTACGCCAAAATCTAAACTTGAAGCAGCTGAGCTAAATGAAGAAACGAATAATTCTAATAATAAAGTAAATGTAACTCATGAACAGGAAAGAGTTATATCAGCAGAGACAGCAAAATTAGTTGGATATCGTTTTATTAATTGGTATAGAAGTCAAGAGACAGGATTCCCGAAAGCAGATGGAATGGTTAATGTTGCAAATATTGTTGCAGAGCAAGAGCAGCAAGATGTGGTTGTCGAGGAAGAGATTAGTGAAGAAGTTGATGAGGTGCAAGCACAAGATAATGGTGAGCAAGAAAGTCAAGTAGAATCAAAGAGCCAAGACGAATTAGAGAGCCTTGAAGAGCAGGAAAGTCCGCAAGAATTAGAAAGTCAAGATAGGCAGGAAAACGAAGATGAGGTTGCTACAACGTTAGATTGTGAGGATTGTATCAATACGTTGTTTGAAGAGGAAAAGTCTTTCTATGATGCAAACACGGAGAAAGAATGGAACGAACGTCTTGAAGAAGTGGCTAAGAAGAAAACATCAACAGCGGAGAGAATCTTGCAAAAGTATCCTGCGATCTATCCATTTGAAGATGATGAGATTATTGCATGTTCCAGAATTGAACCAGGTGATATCGGGTTATTTCCGATAGAAAATTGGGTTCTTGGAAACAATAGCTTTTTGCTTCATGGATATTATAATTTCCGTCATCTAATATTTGCAAAGAGAAAGATAGTAGATGGGGAAGAATATATTCTAGGAGTACCTGGTATCTATCAAAATCGTGAGAAGTTTATGGCAAAGATGTTCGGATTCACACAGTTCAAATGTTCTAAAGTTGTAGAGCAAAAGACTGGTGAATTCGGATATTGGTATATAAAAGTGAATATGTAGTTAATGGAGTGGATTGATCAATGCGTAACGTAAATGATCAGTCCATTTATTGTTAAGGCGAATACATGATTTGGAGATACCTTCAAATTCAAAATTAAGTTTTTCAATTAAGCTAATGGAAGGTGTATTCATTGGATGAATAAGTGCCTCGATTCTATGAAAACCAAGTTCAGAAAAAACTACTTCAATTGATTTTTGCAAAGCCTCAGAAGCGATACCTTGACCAGTATATTGTTGATCCAGTTTATAACCAACCGTGCAGGTCATAAGAGAACCTTTTTGAAAATTTTGAAAGCAGACACAGCCAATAATGTGCTCAGGATTTGTTTTTTCAAAAATCCAGAAACGAAGAAAATGTGATTTAATTGTTTCATTATACTCATAAACAAGGTTAGCACGATGAAAATCCTTTGTATAAAACAAACGAACACGATCAGGTTCCCAACAGTTAAAGAAATCTTTGTTTCGTTCATAGAAATTAAGTACTTCTGTAGCGTAAGTACTTGTTAATACTCTAAGTTGTAAACGTTGCGTTTCATAGTATAATCTCATAGTGATAAGGCTCCTTTTTAATCCATTCCGCGAATTCCTACTGTATTAAAATATGATAGTAATGCCTGTTGGTATTCTAACATTGTTTCACGAGTAGGTGCATGAAGACCGGGTGATAAAATATCTCCACTATCTAAGAACAATTGGAGGTAATATTCTTTAGAACCTTCTAGCCATTTACCGATAGCAAGAAGGTCATCTAAAGAATGGAATTCTTGGACGATAGTAGTTCTGAATTCATAAGGGATAGAGCTGTTTTTTATAAGAGCGATAGAAGCGTCAATAGTCTCCAAAGGATAGTTTTCAATACCAATTGTTTCTGCATATCGCTCACGTGAGTTCTTGATGTCCATGGCAACATAATCAAGCAATTGGCAAGACAATAATTGTTCTAGCATAAGAGGATTACTACCATTCGTATCTAGTTTTACTTTTAAACCAATATCTTTAATTGCTTCAATAAATGAAGGTAAATCTTTTGATAAAGTTGGCTCTCCTCCAGTGATACATACGCCTTCAAGGATTGCTCTACGCTTTTTTAACGTATCAAGTACTTCAGAAGTATCAAGTGTTGGCTGCATATCTGGAGATAAAACAAGGGATGAATTGTGGCAGAATGGGCAACGAAAATTACAGTGACCTAAAAAGATAGTCGCCGCTAAATGTTTCGGATAATCAAGTAACGTTGTTTTATTAAAACCATGAATTTGC
>NZ_JAVBNS010000115.1:0-8739 GCF_031551385.1 Anaerosporobacter sp. | reverse complement strand
CATACTTCTTGCCTTGTATACGGTAATTCTCTTAATATCTTTACCATCTAATTGTGAATTCTCAGATGAGAATATAAAACCAAAGTTCTTACTATTGATTGCAGATTTAATCGAATTTGTAAATCCTGTAATCTCTTTTGCCATTGTTGTTACAGCTCTTAAAGAGTGATCTGATGCTTCGATATCAAAACGAACACCTGGATAGTTTCCTGTTACATTCTTAAAGTGTTCTTTTAGATATTCAGGGCACTGGTATGCGGAAACAATACCTGCAGCAACATAAGCAGCTCCAACATATACACCTTCAATCCATAACTTCAAGATATCTTCTCTTTCTTTCGATAGCGTTACACTACCTACTTCATTTACTACCATACGATTATCAATTACTACTCCTGATTTATCCTTTGGAATAATTGTAAAGTTTGGTAAGCAGCAAGAAACATACTCGCTGTAATCTTTCTTTAGTAACACGCTACTCTTATCGATAAATTTATCAATACCTGCAGTTGCAATATGATTAAATGTTGTTTCCTCACCTGTTTGATAGTTGAAGAATATCTGAATCTTGTAATCTTTTGCTATATCAAGTAATGTAATTAACGATTCCATGGAATTGCTGTCCGTTTGCTCTTCTACATCATTTCCTCTAAAACGGGCACGTTTTAATTTCACTCTACCTGTTGATTCTAGTCCGATATCTGGAACAATACCAAGCCATACGGTATTCTCAAAATCATTCTTTGTATTCACCGAGTTAAGGAATGTTTCTAAACGAGGAAGATTACTGCTCTTTACTAACATATCTAACTTTGTGTTTGTGATTAACAGTGATGGAACCATGCCTCTTCTCTTTGTATCATATTGATCGAAGAACATCTTCACACCAAGAATCTTCTCTACTAATGGTTTTACTGTCTTTACGAAATCATCTTTCGCACTCTTATAGAATTCTAAGTAGGTATTGTAGTTTACTACTTCCTTTTCTACATCTACTTGTTCATCAACTACTGCTGTTAATGGACAGAATGTTCGAACAACAAGACTTCTAACATAATCTGAGGTTTCTTCATTCACTGCTTCATAATCTTCTTCAAATGCTTGAATTAAACCTGCTGAATTATTCTCATTCAAAGCAACCAACGTCGTCTTCTCTTCTTTTGGTGCTTCTAGTATCTGTAATTCACCTGTCGTTCCCATGCTAAGTACACCGATTTGAAGTGGTTCTTCATTCTCGTTTCCATCTGTACCTGAAATTAAAAGACGTGTTTTAATATCTTCAATTGCTAATGGTAACATCGCCATTACGTTATTGTAGTTGCTGCTTGCTTCTTCAAACTTATAATTAAGCTTATCTGCAACATCTAATTTCTTAGGATCGCCTTCTTCTAATGCTTCATATTGTTCGTAAAGATAGTGAACCTCTCTACGTACTTGCTTGATATCATCCATAACTTTCTTAGGTGAAATCATATCTAAGATATTCTCAAATTTGAAATCAACATTAATTTTTCCTTGTGCTCTCTTTGTATCGATAAGAGTAAATAGCATATTAAGGAAATCATTTTGGCGATTAATTGGTATTGCTGTAATATATTCATCTGCGATATGTTCTGGTTTATTCAGAGTATACATAACTTTTTGGTTTCCAGCACTAAAGAATGAATATACAACTGGTGAAAACTTATCTAAGAATTCATCAAAACTTGTAACTAATAAACTTTCATTAATCTCTTTAATCTTCGCATCATCTAAACCATCAATTCCTCTTGTATCTCCAATCAATGTTAATAGATTTGGTCTTTCCGGGTTAATCTCCTCGAAAAGCATTGTTCGATTGGTTTGCGTTATAACTTCCATACATTACTTCCTTTCTTTGTCCACTAATTCTTGCTATCTATTTTGTGCGTTTTTTTAGCACGAAATAGATTTTTATCATTAATAAGCAACTAAAAATTTATGTTTTTCTTTTTATTTTTCTCTTTAGTTGCAATTAATTTCATTATGTTACTGTATTTGGCGATATACAATTTTATCCTACTTTAGTCCTATTCCATTTTTTACAAGTTTATGTAATAATAGATATATCCATTTTTTACAAGAAATTCTTGTATCTAATCATATTTTACAAGGAATTTAATCTATATTATGACATCTTTCGCCATTACGCTTTATATATTACTATTATTCACAAAAAATGCATATAGGATAATATTCCTATTTCATTTTATTTACTTTTGTGTTATATTATGTAAAAACGTTACGTCGAAAGGTGTTATTATGTGTAATTATAGAAAAACATTAAAATTAATATCTTATATCTTTTGTTTTTTTCTATTATCAAACTTTTTCTGTAATATCTCATTTGCAAAAGCCAAAGATTATGAAACAACTCCAACAACAACCGATGTTGTCTTCATCCTTGATGTAAGTGCTTCCATGAAAAAAACTGATAGTGAACGAATATCCATAGAAATTATTAAGTTAATGATTGATTTGTATTCCGATTCGAATACTAGAGTTGGCTTTATCGCCTATAATGATTCGATTGTATCCATCTACAATCTAGCAGATATGTCGAACGCTTCCTTGCGTAAAGACTTGAAGAAGCAGATTAATACTCTTCCATTCTCTGGTTATACGGACATGGGACTTGCCTTGAAGAAAGGCTTGAAATTATTTGATTTAGAAAAAGATAAAGAGAACCAACCGATTGTGATTCTACTGTCAGATGGTGAAACAGATTTATCTGGTAGTACAAGTAAACGTACTGACTCAGATTCCTATAATGATATAAAAAAGAGTATCTCACTTGCTAAGAAAAGCAACATTCCAATCTATACAATTGGTCTTACGGATAATTACAATACCAATCTGGATTATCTTACAGATATCTCTTCGAGTACGAATGCAGCATCCTACACAGCTACAAATCCTTATCAATTAATTGATATATTAAATGGTATTCTTTCTCCTTATACCGATACCATTATTTCACCTACAACAACTTATACTTGCAATAAATCTACAAATTCTATTGATATCACTCCAATAGATGAAAGTACAGATACACTAAATATCATTCTATTACAAAAAGATAGTCCTAATCTTGAGGACGTTCTTACTTCTGCAGAAGATACTACCATTGTACGTTCTAATGCTTATACTTTAGTAAAGATAAAGAAACCATTAAAAGAAACGATA
The DNA here is from genome assembly GCF_031551385.1 of Anaerosporobacter sp. Classification (GTDB taxonomy): domain Bacteria; phylum Bacillota; class Clostridia; order Lachnospirales; family Lachnospiraceae; genus Anaerosporobacter. The sequence goes on along the minus strand of NZ_JAVBNS010000115.1, from coordinate 5,535 downwards.
CGTTTAAAGTTTGAGAAGTCAAGTTCGACTCGTTCTATTAATTTAACAACATTGAATACCTATGACTTTACTCCTACTATTGTTTTAGAGGATAGCATTCCAAAGAGTCAATCTTCTTCCTTTCAATTTGTATTTAAAGATATCTCCACAAAGGAGATCGTAACAGACTCTGATTTATATAATTCTACTCTTGTCGAATATACGATTAAAGAATGTAGTACTGGCAAGATTAGCAAACTTGTTGCCACAAACGAAGATTCCTCTTGTGACAGTTCTTCCACTTTTGCTACGATTGGAACATATGAAATCTATGCTACCTATAAAAGCGATTTTCTAATTGGGACAACAGATACATTTACATTCGAGGTCGTTAATACTCCACCTACAGCCCTCTCTTCGTTAACCGAAACGATTGTCAACCAAGAAGGCCTGCAAACTTATAACCTCGAAACATTATTCACCGATAAAGATAATGATACGCTTTCCTATGCTGTTGAAGATATCACTGGTGCTTCCCTTGATGCCTCTATCACAAATGGAACATTACACGTAAAAGGGAATGCCTATGGTGATTCTACTGTTGTTATCTCAGCAACAGACGAAAGTGGTGATAGCTGCACTACAACAATCTCCATTCATTGCATATCTATCTATACTAAGCACAAAACACTAATTACAATAGCAATCATTGTGTGTGTTGCTCTTATTGCTATCATCGCTTGCTTCATAATTATCAAACGTATACGCAAGCGAATTGCTATGCCAAAACCTGAATTCGTTGGACATCTTGTTGGCTACTTCTTATCAACGAAAAATGCAGAAGAAATTCCACCACTAAAGTGGAATCTCGCAGAGTATCCAAACAAAGCTCTTTCTATGACTCGTTTGCTTAAAGACCGTTCTGTAGAGCTAACACTTCCTGATTCAGACAAGATATGGTTCTCACCGAAAGTTGGAAGCGCAATTGAACTTATTCATAATACAAGATGTACCATTCTTGTAGGTACACAGGTGGTTAATCGTAATACGCCTACAATTCTTCATTATGGTGATAAACTTTACATAGCATTTGAAGATATGAGTACGGAAATCGAACTGCGGTTTAAGAATTCTTAGATAACAAAAAAGCCAGAACTAGATATGATAGCTTTCATCTCTCTAGTTCTGGTCTATTCTTATATATATTTATTCAATATCTCTTTTAACTTTCCCGCTTCTTCCTTCGTAAAAGTTGTACCTTTTCCCATCTTCTCATGATTAGGTGCCCAGTCTCGTAAATCAAACTTCGGTTCAGCACCATTCCAACTAATTAAGTTGATTTCTTTTGTCCAACCCTTTGCGTTTTCTGATAAAACACCAATTTCTTCGACGATATCAAATTTTATATCTGCCATTTTTCCTCCTATCTGCTTGCCAAATCCTGATTCAACATCTCAAGATAATGTACAAACACTCCATTATTCGTTGAAATCTCATAACATGGTGTCAATTCTTCATAACGAAAACTCTTTCTTCCACCTTGCTGTGCCCTCTCCCAGAATGTCTCTAATTCTTTAAATCTAAGGTAGTAAAAGTAGTTTTTATTAGAATAGTAGATAAGCAAAAAGGCTACTCCACCCTGCTCTTCAAATTCCTTCATAAACTGCATCTGGTGTTCATGAATATTCTGCAATGGAAACGTATCGGTAGCACATTCCTTCGCATCAAAACAAACAGGAATCCCTTGAACAGCACCTATGTAGTCAACCGTACTTCTTTGTTCGAAGTACGCAAGTGTTATATGTCTCGTTGCTTTATCAATATTGATTGGCTTAATCGGAGTAGGAATCTTCTGTATCAATGCCAAATGATTCGCACGATACTTCTCGTTCGTCAGATTAACCAATTCTTCTAATGTCGAGCCACGAAGACCTCTTGAATTCCATGATGGCATAACTTATGTCCCTTTCTTTTTATGCTTAAAGCGTGTCTAAAACCATTGCTCTGTTCTGTTCCTTCCACTTAGTGGTATGCACAGCCCAGTAAACGCAATTTTCAGACACGCCCTAGAGCATAGAATATAAAACATTCTTTAAAACAATTCCTTAACAATCCGCTCAAACAACGCAGGACGTTCCGCTACAAATTCCTTATCTGACAGATTACTACAAGCCCCCTCTAACTGCGGAAAATGAATCCTATATGCATGTAGTAATTGATTTTCTAAAGAAAATTGCTTCTTCATCTGTTCATTTACATTACGATTACCATATTTATAATCGCCAATGATTGGGTGTCCAATACTTTGCAGATGAGCACGGATTTGATGCGTCTTACCTGTTATTAATTTTACTTGCAGCAATGTATATGCTCCATTTGTCTTTAATGGTACATATTCTGTCGCAATCGGGTCTGCCCCTTTTACGATACGATCTGTAATAGACACTTTGTTTGTCTTCTCGTCTTTGTATAGAAAACCATTTATTCTTTGCGACTGCTCTATAGTTCCTTTTACGATACAATGATAATATTTATCAATTGTACGCTCTTTGAATAACTCAGCCATCGTCTGTAAGCCAATTAGTGTCTTGCCCGCTACTACTAACCCACTTGTATTACGGTCAAGTCGGTTACAAATAGAGGGTTTGAAACTTCTTAACTCCTCTTTTGTCAACTGATTGCTCTTTAACAGATAGCTAATAATACATTCTACCAAAGAAACATCATCTTTCTCTGCCTTTTGCGATAGCATTCCTACTTCTTTATTAATCAAAAGTATATTCTCATCTTCGTAGATAATTTGAATTCCTTCTTCGACTTCCTCAACCGATACCTCGCTGAATTTTGCAATGGTATCATCAGAAAAGAATAGCTTAATCTCATCCTGCTCTTCTAGCTTTTCACTTCCATCCGCTTTCTTTCCATTCAACGTAATATTCTTTTTGCGAAGCATCTTATACAGAAAACTCTTAGGTGCTTTATTCAAATATTTGGCAAGCAACTTATCAAGTCGTTGATTCGCCTCGTTTTTTGATACAATTATACTCTGCATTTTTTGTCTACTCCATTATCTATCACCATTCAAGGTTGTTTCTAACTCTACATGCAACGATTCCGGACTTCAACCTTCCAATATTACTACCTTCTGAATCATTACCTCTACACATTCAATGTCTTTAAAAGGTGAACAATCTCATCTCGTGCATTGCTTTCTGTAGTATCCTCTACTTGCTCACTTGATTGTTCCTTAGTCTGTTCATTATGTTCATTTGACTGTTCACTTGGTTGTTCGCTTTGCTTTCCAAGTGTCTTCACCCGTAACAGATATTTGCCAAAATCCGTCAACACTTTTACCTCGCAGCTATAACCTTGGTTTTTAATTGTTCTTGCCAAGTATGTCTGTATATAAGAGGTGTCTTGTCCTGCTTTCCCAAGTAACACAATGACATGTCTATCATCTACAACAGCACAATCCAGATTCATAACTTTATCAGGTGATGTCATTACCAAATCGGATATCATAGTTGCATCAGGTGGTACTGCTTTGCAAACTTGCTCATACTCTTTGCTATCCATAGATTGATATGGTGCAACAACAACATAACCAACTAACATCTTAGCGCCTGGTAATGCTAATAAAACTGAGACAATTGTGAATACATTATTCCTTGAATTATCATTAAGAAGGTATCCCACTACAAAGATAATGATACCAATCAACGCTATAATAATTGTATTACGTAACTGTACTTTTTTCTTGTATTTAATATAGCCATATGTTCCTTTATCCACGTGTGTGTTCCTCCTACCTTTATTTCTTCTTCGCTTTATGAACGTTACGAATTGCCTTCTTTTTAGACGTATTCTTTCCAGCGCCAGTTCCCGCATTTGCATTCTTACCTCTTGCTGGTACACCTTGCTTACTTGAACCGCCTTGTTTACTTGAACCACTTTGTTTATTCGAACCACCTTGTTTTGTCGAACCATTTGGATTATATTGTCCATAACGATCAACATTTCTCGGACGTATTAAGCAGTGTTTACTAAATCCAATTAAGTCCATACGGTCCGCTTTTTGTAATGCTTCTACTACTAAATCATAATTCTTAGGATTACGATATTGAATTAATGCACGTTGCATCGCCTTCTCATGAGGATTCTTTGGTACATACACTTTCTTCATCGTTCTTGGATCTAACTCTGTATAATACATGCAAGTTGAAATCGTCGATGGTGTTGGATAGAAATCTTGTACCTGTTCCGGCATATATCCCAAATCCCTCAGATATTCGGCAAGTGCAACCGCTTCCTTCATTGTAGAACCAGGATGGGAAGACATCAGATATGGTACAACAAACTGCTTCTTACCAACGTCGTCATTCGTTTTCTTGTAAGCTCTGATAAATCTCTCATACACATCATTCGATGGTTTACCCATAAGCTGTAATACCTTATCACTAATATGTTCCGGAGCAACTTTTAACTGACCACTTACGTGATGTTCGCATAATTCCTTCATAAATGTATGATCTCTATCATGGATAAGATAATCAAAACGAATTCCCGAACGGATAAATACTTTCTTAACCTTTGGAAGTTCTCTTAACTTTCTCAATAAGCTTAGATAATCTTTATGGTCAATCTTTAGATTCTTACATGGTGTTGGGAAGAGACATTGCTTATTCACGCATACCCCTTTTGTCTTTTGTTTCTCACAAGCGGTATGTCTAAAGTTCGCCGTTGGCCCTCCAACATCGTTGATATACCCTTTGAAATCTTTATCCCAGATTAGGTGTTGCGCTTCCTGCAGAATGGACTCATGACTTCTTGTTTGAATCATTCTACCTTGATGGAATGTTAACGCACAGAAACTACAGCCACCGAAACAACCACGATTACTTACTAAACTGAATTTTAATTCTTCAATCGCTGGGATACCACCTTGTGCCTCATAACTTGGATGATAATCTCTCATCTATGGCAACGCATATACACGATCCATCTCTGCCTGTGAAAGTGGTTTCGCTGGTGGATTTTGTACTACATATTCATTCTCTTTATATTTCTCTACAAGTGGTTTTGCTGTAATCGGATCTGTATTACAATATTGTTTATAGAAACTCTTTGCAAACTCCTCTTTGCTTGCAAGTATATTCTGATAGTCTGGTAATATAATCGCATCATAAACAGAGTCCAAGTTTTTTGCTTTATATACCGTTCCTGCAATAAATGTGATATCGGAAACCGCAATTCCACTTTCCAATGCATCTGCAATCTCTACAATAGATTTTTCTCCCATACCATACGATATAATGTCTGCTCCTGAGTCAAGAAGGATAGAACGTTTTACTTTATCACTCCAATAATCATAGTGAGCAAGTCTTCTAAGACTCGCCTCAATTCCACCTGTAACAATTGGAATATCTTTATATACTTTTCGAATCAAATTGCAATATACAATTGTTGCACGGTCTGGACGTTTTCCCATAACACCACCTGGTGAATAGGCATCTACATTACGATGTTTCTTGGCAACGGTGTAATGATTTACCATAG
>NZ_JAVBNS010000200.1:0-19277 GCF_031551385.1 Anaerosporobacter sp. | reverse complement strand
CCCCCTCAAGATAAGATATCCCATAGCACAAGCTAGTAAGACCCCTGAAAGACGATCAGGTAGATAGGACAGAGATGGAAGTGTGGTAACACATGTAGTTGACTGTTACTAATAGGTCGAGGGCTTAACCAAATGAAATGTTTGACAATTCAATGTGTAGTTTTGAAGATATAACGTAAGAGAAGGTATTACACTTAAAGTATAGTGTGATACCTTTTTTGTGATATATTTGCTACTATTTATCAATACCAAGATATCTAGTTTATCCCAAGATAAAACAAGAATAATATGTACAATATACATAAAATCTTAGCGATAAGAAAAGAAATTTAGTGCAAAATTAAAAATAACGATTGCCATATGTAAAAAAGGGTGATATAATTGCTAGCAAATGGTAAACTGCATTCACTATTAAACAGTAAGATACCATTGTCATAATATTTTTCTAATCTACAGCAATAAGAGATTGCATTATGCGACGTCTCTTTTGTCTCGTTAAACTTCTATGCGCTGTGTTATAATCCTTGCGTTAAGCATTTCACCAGAGGAAATAAGAAAGAAAGGGGGAATGAATTTCGCATAAATAGTTTAACGTTAAACTATGCAATAGTAACAAAAAACAGAGTTAAAAAGCAAAGAAAATTAGGGAGTATGAAAGGAGTTACAGGTATGTTAAGAAGGTTACGAAAATGGATTGCAGTAATATTAATGCTGTCACTGGTTCTACCAAATCAGTTACCAACTGTATTTGCAAAGCAAATTACAGGAGATGCAACAGTTTTTATTAAGACAGTATCAGGGGATTCTTATCTTTACGCAGATGGTTCTAATGTGAAATGTGGAGGACTAAGAGAAAAAGATCCAAATTTTATTTGGAAGTTAAGTAAGAAAGCAGATGGCACATACTGGATTCAAAATATGGGAACGAGTTCTTATATGTGTTTAGAGAATGCAAATGGAACAGTACGTTTAGAGAGTACAATCTACGAAGTTTGGATGAGTAGCAAATGGTATATCAGCGGCGATAATACCGCGTCTACAATTGATAATATGTGGAAAATCACATCAAACAGTGGAACAGGAGGATTTGTTTACACAAAGGCAAATGATAGTACTGCATATTATGGAACTACAAAGCAACAATGGATTTTTGAAGATTATAGCGCATCAAGTAATGTACAAGATGACGGAGTTGCTGGAAAATTAACAAATACATTTGCAGGCGATTGTATTACGATTCCAGAGACAAATTCAGATGTGAATACAATAGGAGCAACAATGCCATACGTTAGATATGACTCGGAAACTGCTTCTATTGGCGGGGGAGCCGCTTTAGTTACATCACCGAATTGGGCATTAACAAATATAGCAAGTCAAGCTTCAAACCAGTCCTATGTGACGTTACCATCAAGAGGAGCTTATGCAGAGTGGCAAGTGTATTCTTCTGGAAATGGTGTTGTAATGAGATTTACTCTTCCAGACACTACAGATGGAATGGGACAAACAGGTTCGTTAGATGTGTATGTGAATGGAGCGAAAGTTAAAACAGTAGATTTAACATCATATTATATGTGGCAATACCTAAATGGAGGAGCAGGAGATACTCCAGGTAATGGAACAGCATGTTTCGCTTTTGACGAAGTACATTTTCGATTGGATCAATCGTTACAACCAGGTGATACCATTCGTATTCAAAGTTCAGGAGCAAACAATTTAACATATGGTGTAGATTTTCTAGAGATAGAAGAAACAGGAGAAGCAATTGGTCAACCAGCAGGTTCTTATTCTGTTGTAGACTTTGGTGCAGTTCCTGATGATGGAATAGATGATTATGCTGCAATAACAGCTTGTATCGCAGCAGCAGATGCAGCAGGAAAAGACGTATATTTCCCTGCAGGAACATACCATATCAACCAAATATGGAGAGTATCTGCTAAGGATATGATGATTACTGGAGCAGGAATTTGGTTTACAAATATCCAGTTTACAAATTCAGGTCAACAAAAAGGTGGTATTTCTGGCGCTGGTGATGGAAATACATACAACATTGAATTCTGTAATATGTACATCAATTCAAATCTTCGTTCCCGTTATGGTGAAAATGCAATCTATAAAGCGTTCATGGATGTATTTGATGGAAATTCATTGATTCATGATATTTGGGAAGAACATTTTGAATGTGGTTTCTGGATTGGAGATTACAACGGTACATTAGACTATTCTGACAATATTAAAATTGCAAATTGTCGTATTCGTAACAACCTAGCAGACGGAGTAAACTTCTGTCAAGGTACAAGTAATGCAACCGTATATAACTGTTCCGTTCGTAACAATGGTGATGACGGACTAGCAATGTGGAATAATAACTTTATGTCCGCAAAAGATGAATCTAATAATGTGTTCTGCTATAATACAATTGAATTTTCATGGCGTGCAGGCGCAATTGCCATATACGGTGGAAATGGACACAAGATTTATAACAACTATATTCGTGATAGCTTTATGTCATCGGGAATTCATTTGAATACAACATTCCCAGGATACAAATTTGATAATACAAAAAATATTCAATTTGATAACAATATAATTATTCGTTCTGGAGCTAGCTATGATACATGGCAAAGTGAGTATGGTGCGATAGATATTATTGGAGCAACAAAGAATATTACATTCAACAATACATACATTTATGATGCACAACACGATGGAATTCGTATTGGTGATAGTATATCTAATATCGTATTCAACAACTTAAAAATCTATGGTGCAGGTGTTGATGGAAACAAACCTTCGTATTCATCGTTACAACATTTGGGCGCAGCAATTATGAGCTTTGGTGGAACACCAAGTGTTACAATAAATGGTTTAGCATTAAGAAATATAGCGTATGCAAGTGTATATTATCTTAACAACGCAAATGTAAAATTAAATGCTGTTACAAACGAGGGAAATGCTACTTACAGAATTCCAGCATATCCAGAAGTGGGAACACTTGCGACAGATCATAGTGATCAAATAGTAAAACCAATCATTATACCACCAACAGACCCAACAGACCCAACAGACCCAACAGACCCAACAGATCCAACGGATCCAGTAGGACCAACAGATCCAACAGATCCAGTAGGGCCAACAGATCCAGTAGGGCCAACAGACCCAACAGACCCGACAGACCCAGTAGGACCAACAGACCCAGTAGATCCGACAGATCCAGTAGAACCAACAGAGCCATACGGTAATCCAGATATGATTATTACAGATATTACATGGTCACCTAAGAATCCAGCAAAAGGGAATGATGTAGTATTTAGTGCAGTAATCAAAAATCAAGGAACAGGAGTTGTAAGCAATGATGCAGTAAATGGAGTACAATTTCAAATTGATGGAACTTGTGTTGCATGGTCAGATACAAACAATACACAAATCATGCCGGGAGAATCCATTACTGTAACAGCAAACAATGGACCAAGTGGAAGTGCAGCATGGAAAGCTACAACCGGTACACATACGATACTTGCATGGGTAAATGATGTAAATCGTTATCCTGAGTCTAATACGAATAATAATCAAACAACAAAAATAATCACGGTTACGGAAACTGCAACTACAGATCCAGTAGACCCACCAGTGGTTGACCCAACAGATCCACCAGTAGTAGATCCAGTGGATCCACCAGTGATAGACCCAGTAGATCCAACGAAGGAAACAAACTTAGCATTAGGAAAAGAAGTAAAAGCATCTTCATTTGTTCATATATTCCGTGGTGAAAATGTGAATGATGGAAGTACAAGTACATATTGGGAAGGTCAAGGCGGATACCCAGATACCGTTAGTATTAATCTTGGTATGAATGCAGATATTTCTAAGTTAGTATTAAAACTTAACCCAGATAGCAATTGGGGTGCAAGAAACCAAACAATAGAAGTTTTAACACATACGCAAGATAATGAAACATTCAAGACAGTGGTAGGAGCAAAATCATATAGCTTCAATCCTCAAACTGGAAACACTGTAACAATACCAGTATCTGCAAGAGCTAGTGCAGTGCAGTTAAAGTTTACTGCAAATAGTGGCTCAGGTGCAGGTCAACTAGCAGAATTTGAAATCTATGGAGTAAGTGCTCCAAATCCAGATTTAACAATTACTTCTGTGGTAACTACACCAGCATCACCAATTGAGTCAGATGAGATAACAGTGAATGCAGTTGTAAAAAATCAAGGAACAGTTGCAGCAAAAGCAACAAGTGTTAATTTCTACTTAGGAACAAATCTTGTTGGTAGTGCTACAGTACCTGCATTAGAAGTAGGACAATCTACAACAGTAACGGTAAAATTAGCAGAACAAAACGCAGCAGAGTATAAACTTACAGCAATCGTAGATGAAGAGAATACAATCATCGAGATGGATAAGAGTAATAATAAAAAAGAAGTGAAACTAGTTGTGCAAGAAGTAACAAGTGCAGACTTAGTTGGTGCAGTAACATGGACACCGGGAAATCCTAGTGCAGGAAATGAAGTAAACTTTACGGTAAGCCTAAAGAATCAAGGAAATAGTGCGACATCAAATGGAAACCATAATGTTACAGTGAAGTTAGTGAATGATGCTGGAGCAACAGTTAAAACATTTACAAAGTCGTATACAGGAATACTTACTGCAGGCAATGTGGTTACGTTAAACATGGGAACTTGGGTAGCAGCAGATGGAAACTACAGTGTTGTTTGTGAAGTTTCCGTAGACGAAAAAGAAGTAGGAGTAAAACGTACAAACAATACAGTAGAGAGTAGCTTTTTTGTTGGAAGAGGTGCAAATCTTGCCTTTACTACAATCGAGATGGAAGCTAGCTCTAATACAACAAATGGTACGGTATTAGAGAAGAATTACACATTAGCAGATTATGCAGGAGAAGCATCGGGAAGAAGTGCAGTACAACTTGATTCCGTTGGAGAATATGTAGAATTTACATTGGCTTCTGATGCAAATGCATTTGTACTTCGTAGTGCAATTAAAGAAGGAACAAGTGGTACAATCAGTCTCTATATCAATGGTCAAAGCAAAGGAGACTTTAACGTTACATCAAAATACTCTCATGTGTATGCGACACCAACGACATTAGACCGTCTTGGATATAACAATTCAGGAGAGCAAGCATACTGGTTATATGAAGATGCGCAGTTATTGCTTGACCAAGTATATCCAGCAGGAACAAAAGTAAGAATTCAAAAAGATGCAACAGATGTACCTTGGATTTATGTTGATATGATGGAATATGAACATGTTTTACCAGCAGCTACAAATCCAAACCCTTCTAAATACGTAGAAGTTACAGCAAATAAGTCAATTGAACAAGCATTAAACGAAGCTAGAATGGATACAACAAAAGTTGGTATCTTCATTCCAGCAGGAGAATGGGAATTAAGTTCTAAAATCAGAGTTTATGGACGTTCCATGGAGATTATCGGAGCAGGGCCATGGCACACAAAATTAGTTGCACCACAAGCAAGAAGTAATATGGATATCGGTTTTTCAATTGATTCTACAGCAAATGGTTCAACAATTAAGAATCTATCTGCATGGGGAAATTATCAATACCGTACAGATGGTCCAGGAAAATTTATTGATGGAGACAAGATTCAACATGTAACAATTGAAAATGTATGGGCAGAACATTTTGTATGTTTATACTGGGGCGTAGGTTCTTCCTATAATACATTCAAAGATTGCCGTATCAAAAACTTGTTTGCAGATGGAATTAATATGACAAACGGTTCTTCGTACAATACCATTACAAACTGCTATGCAAGAGCTTGCGGTGATGATGCATTTGCTTCTTTCAGTGCGATTGACAGTGGTGGAACATCATATAACACAGGAAATGTATATACGAATTTAACAGCAGTATGCACACGTCGTGCAGCAGGATTTGCAATTTACGGAGGTTCTGGAAACAAATTTACAAATCTTTATGTAGCGGATTCCCTCACTTATCCAGGTGTTACAATTAGTAGTTTGAGTTTTGGTTACAATACACTTGGATTTGGCAATGAGGAAACCTTATTCGATGGAATCACAATCGACCGTTGTGGTGGAGACTTCTACACAAGCAATGGGGCAGATGATAAAATTAATGGATATCAAAATTTCGGAGCTATCTGGATTTATTCTGGAGATCGTGCACTTAGAAACATTACAGTAAAAAATGTTAATATTAATGATGCCGTTTACTTTGGAATCATGTTCCAAACAAAACATGCAGATAAGATTCCAATGGAAAACATCAATCTTGAAAACATTGTAATTAATGGAGCAGAGCGTTATGGAATCAAGTTTGTAGTATCAGCAGAAAGTGGTCAAGGCCCTTGTATTGGAGGCGCAAACTTTAAGAATGTTAAGATTTATAATGCGAAAGTGAAAGCTGTTTATGGATTAGATAAATGTCCAGATTTCAAAGTGAATAAAATAGGAACAGAGAACAATTGGTAAGATAGTAAAAAAACAATCCTAAAAAGTAATGTGCCTATGGCGAGTTTTATATTCGTCATAGGCATATATGTTTTAGGATTGTTTTTTTGTCGTTCGAAACTCTTCAAGTCGGCTACGATATTCCCTTGGTGTAAACCCAGAAGCTTGTTTAAATTGCCGAGTAAAATAACTGCTGTCACGAAAGCCACACATATAAGCTACTTCCAAAATTGAAAATTCGGTATTTTGTAATAGTTCATAGGCATGTTGGATACGAAGTTGAATAATATAGTTGCTTGGAGACATGCCATAGGCTTTATGAAATACTCTCGTGAAATTTCGCTCTGACATATGAGCCATAGAAGCAAGTTCTGTGACCGTAATTGTTTCACGATAATTTTGATTGATGTAGGCAAGTGGAACAGCGATGTTTAAAAAACTATCTTTGTGATGTTCCTCTACCTGATACGCTCTTGCAAGTAATACAACTAAGTTCCAGAAAAGAGCCTGTAACATCGTAGTACGTCCAATATTTTCACTGTTATATTCTTGAACAAGCATAGAGATAAGTCCGTTCGTTACTTCAAAGATAGGGATTGGCAGTTGAAGATGACTAGTAAAGTGAGAATTCTTACTCAAATATGGCTCAAGAACGAATAGAGAATGAAATCCTGCTGATTCTTGAATATCATGTGTCGTATTAAGTAAAATTTCTGGCTTGTACATAATATTGCAAAGTTTAAAATTCGAAGGATTTTCAAATCCATGCACGATATCTCTTCCAACAACGAAAACATCACCTTTATGAATCGTGTAACGCTCATTATTAACAATATGAGTTGCACTGCCACTTAGAATAATTGTTAATTCATAGAAGTTCGAATGGTCATGAAGAAACATGTCCGTGTTGTGAAATCCGTATTCTATAATCATAGGAAAATCTCTATAGTTTTTAAATGATTCTAGGTTAAATGATATGTAGTCCATAAATTCTTAACATTCCTCCTTTTTCGTAAAACTAGTAACTATAAAGCCTTATCGAAATGTTAGCGTGTGTTTTAGCGTTTTGATTTTTTATTAACTTGGCTGAATTGTACTGTTTTATGTCCGATGGGTAAAAGAAATACCATATGTAACAATATATAATAAAACAATAAAAAAGTAAATTGTAAATATAAAGTTTGCCCATATATAGAAGAAAGAACGTAATTAGTTGTAGTTATTGTATATAAAAACAAGTATGATACTGCCAGATTATTTTATGATAGATAAGTTCAATTGATTAATAAAAGTTCGGGTTGAAACATTACATGAATGAGCATTTAGGAGGAAATAAAATGAAATATACAAACCCAATAATCTCAGGTTTTCATCCTGATCCAAGCATATGTCGTGTGGAAGAAGACTACTATCTTGTAACAAGTTCCTTTGAATTTTTCCCTGCAATTCCATTATTCCATAGCAAAAATTTAGTGGATTGGGAACAGATTGGGCACTGTGTTACGAAAAGCGAGTACCTTCCATTGATGCATGGTAATCCGAATGCATCCGGTATCTATGCACCAACAATTCGTTATCATGACGGAACATTCTATGTGATATGTACGAATGTGCCAGCAGCAGATACAACAGATACCCGATATGGAAATTTTATTGTGAAGACAACAAATCCTTATGGCGAATGGTCAGAACCGATTTGGATTGACTGCAAGGGAATTGACCCATCTTTATTTTTCGATGAAGATGGAAAGGCGTATTTTTGTGGTACAAATGGAGGCATTTATTTTTGTCAGATTAATCCTGATACGGGGGAAATCCTAAGTGAGCAAAAATACATCTGGAATGGAACAGGTGGATGTGCACCAGAAGCACCACATATCTATAAACGTGGTGATTGGTACTATTTGATGATTGCAGAAGGTGGTACAGAATATGGTCATATGGAAACGATAGCAAGAAGTCGAACAATTGAAGGTCCATATGAGGCATATGAAAAGAATCCAATTTTGACAAATCGAAGCTTAGGACTTCCGATTATGGCAACAGGTCATGCGGATTTAATAGAGGATAATAGGCATAACTGGTGGGCGGTGTGTTTAGGAATACGTCCGATATCTTATCCTAATAGACATAATCTCGGAAGAGAAACATTTCTTGCACCAGTGAAATGGACAGAAGATGAATGGCCAATCATAGGAAATCAAGGTGTTGTGGAGGTAGAAATCGAGACAAATCTGTTGGAGGAAAGCAAAGCCTTAGAAGAAAGAAAAATCTTAGAAGAAAGTAAGGGATTAGACGAAAGAGAAGATTCGCTTAAAGTAGCAAAAGCAGGTGAGCCGTATGAATTTTATGATGATTTTTCTTCTGAAACACTGCATCCACGATGGGCATATCAATTTAATCCAGACTTTGATGCTATCAAACATGATACAAGTGGATTGTGGTTAAAAGGGAAGGAAACAACATTATCAGATGCAAGTGGCAGTACCCTTCTAGCTTTTCGTCAGATGCACCATACCTGTTCGGTACGTTTTAAGATGAACTTTCAACCTCAACAAGATGGAGAAGAAGCAGGCATCGCAATCTATATGAATCGAGATCATCACTATGAGATGGCTTTGACATGTATGGAAGGAAAAAATTATCTGATTGTACGACGAAGAATCGGTTCACTATGGAGGATAGAACAAAAAATTGTTTGTGAGGAAACAGAACTATATATGGAATTAGATGCAACAATGGAGTTATATCGTTTTCGTTATAGCAAGGACGAAAGTACCTATTTTGAGTTAGGAAGCGGAGAAACCACATATCTGACAACGGAAGTAGGAGGTAAATTCACAGGGAATTTTATTGCCTTCTATGCAACAGGAAATGGTCAGGTGTGTGAAAATCCTGCTTGCATTGAATGGGTACATTATAAAGCAGAATGATGTGGGTTCTTCAGCAAAGATGAATTTTATATAAGGTGATTACGTTGCTGTAACGTTTGGCGTGAACAGCAACGAAGTTAGAAAAGATAGAGGAAGGGGAAGCTTTTATGCAAACAAAAGCAGTATTACAAAAGAAGAAACAAAATGAGAAGCAAAAAGAGCAGAAAAATGAGAAGCAAAAGAGTCTTGCAAAGAAAAACAGTTCAGACTATCTTTATATCGTTTTGCGAATTGCAGCATTAGTGGGAATTGTCTTTTTACTTATTCCAGGATGTAATCCATCACGTATTACAAGTTTGATGAACAGGAACTTATCACTTTTTACATCAGGAGCATCGTATAGCCAGTTAACGAGCGGCTTTGGAAAAGCATTTCGAAAGGCATGGATTAGTGAGTCGAGTATGAGAATGCTAATGTTTAGTAGTTTGGCTTGCTGTTTTGGAATTGTTGTTCAAGGATTCAGTACGTGTGCGACATTAGGGAACAATCGATTAAAACGTGTTGGGACAACAGGGACATTACTTGGAAGTGTTATTGCGTTACTTGGATTGTCAGGTATTCTTAGTAATTATTATAATATGAAGAATCTGCCTACAGCAAATAAACTTGGAGTAGTGTTACCAAATGCGTTCTGGGTGTTATTTATCCTATTAATCGTAGTGGCAGTATTCAGTTTGTTTCTATTAGTGGCAGGCAAGAAAGCAGATAAGTCAGAGAAATATGAGATTGAACCAAAGTTTCAATTATTACTAATGGCATTGCCGTTTGTAGCATTAACAATATTATTTGGATATCTTCCATTACTAGGTTGGCGATATGCATTCTTTGATTATAAAGCAGGAGATGTATTATCAGCAGATAACTTTGTAGGTTTTAAGTGGTTTACATACCTTTTACATAATGACGCTACTCGTAATGATATTGTGCGTGTAATGAAAAATACGCTTGGAATGAGTGCATTAGGACTTGGAACAAGCTGGGTTAGTATGGCATTTGCAATATTTCTTTCAGAGATAAAGAACAATCGTTATCGTCGATTTATACAGACGTTTACAACAGTTCCAAACTTTATCAGTTGGGTATTAATATTTGCAGTAGGATTATCTATATTCTCAGCAGATGGTTTTGTCAGTAGTTTGATGGTCAACTTAGACAAATGGGAATCAGGGAAGAATTTGCTGATGAGTGGTAATCATGTATGGTTACAAATGTTGCTTTGGGGCATGTGGAAAGGTCTTGGCTGGGGGGCAATTGTCTATATTGCAGCGATATCAGGGATTGACCAAGAACTCTATGATGCATCGAAAGTAGATGGTGCAGGAAGATTTCAAAGAATGATACATATTACAGTTCCAGAATTAATGCCAACATTCTGTGTACTTCTTATTATGTCAATTGGAAATATTCTTTCAAACGGTATGGATCAATACCTTGTATTTGAAAATTCGGTAAATTCTTCTGCGATACAAGTACTTGATTTATATGTATATAAACTCGGTGTTACAAAAGGATTAATTCCGTTGACTACCGCAATTGGTATGTTGAAATCGGTAGTTAGTATCGTATTAGTATTTGCTGCGAACAAAATTGCGAAGATAGTTCGTGGAGATAATATTATCTAGAGGGGGGAGAATATGAAAACGAAAGCAATAAGGAAACATAAAGAACCAATTAAGGCGGGAGATTTGATATTTAATATTATAAATTATTCTGTATTTGGCATTTTTACGCTAGCATGTATCTTCCCATTTTACTACTTGTTTATCAATACCATTAGTAATAATGATTTGGTAACGGCAGGGCAAATCAGTTTTCTGCCAAAGGGAATACATTTTGGCAACTATGTGAACATTATGAAGCTTGGAGACTTAATGAAATCATTAGTAACTACGGTATCACGTACAGTGATTGGTACGGTATTAATGGTGTTTGGTTCTGCGTTATGTGGTTATCTGTTTACAAAACAAGAGATGTGGCATCGTAAATTTATATTTCGTTTGGTAATTATTACGATGTATCTGAATGCAGGACTGATTCCTTGGTATCTGAATATGTCGATGCTTGGACTGACAAACAATTTTATGGCGTACATTATTCCGACCATCGTAGCACCATACAATCTGATTTTGGTTAAGACATATATTGAGTCAATTCCACCAGCATTGGAGGAGAGTGCGCAGTTAGATGGGGCAACATATTGGCAGCGTTTTACGAAGGTTGTACTTCCACTTTGTAAGCCGATTCTTGCTACAATAGCTATCTTCGGAGCGGTTGGACACTGGAATTCTTTTCAGGATTCTTTGATTTTAATGCAATCCAGACCAGATTTATTCACATTGCAGCATAGACTTTATATTTATCTGAATCAGGCATCAAACTTAGCATCTACGATGCAGTCTGGTGGCACATTAAGTCAAGCCGATGTTGCTTCGTTGATGAGTATGAAGGTAGTAAAATATACCGTTGCAATGGTAACAGTAATTCCGATTATGACATTCTATCCATTTATGCAAAAGCATTTTGAAAAAGGGATTATGCTTGGGGCGGTGAAGGGATAGGTACGGAGGTTTAGGTATTAACTCGACTCGAATATATTGAGTTGGTTATATAAATGAAAAAGGAGAGAGGTATTTTATGAGAACAAAAAAAGGTATCACAAAGAAAGCAATGAGTATGATTTTGAGTATAATGCTGATTGGTTCATTAGCATTAACAGGATGTGGTTCTACATCAAACTCAAATAAGAAAGAAAACAACACAAAACAAGCAAGTTCAACAGATAGTACAAACAATGCGAATGCAGCTGACACTTCTGTTACAGATGATGCAACAACGAATGATGCAGAAAGTACAGAAGCAGATTTAAGTGAGATTATTCCGAAGGAAACAGTGAAATTAACGGTATTTTCTCAAACTGCAAACTACTCAGGTGAGCAGATTGGCTGGTTTGCGCAAGTAATGAAGGAGAAGTTTAATGTTGTATTAAACATTGTTCCTGATCCAGACGGTACTGTATATAATACTTGCATGGAAGTTGGAAACTTAGGTGATATCGTTATCTGGGGTGCAAACGATGATAAGTATCAAGCAGCAATTGAAAAAGGTATGTTAATGGATTGGAATGAGGACGATTTACTAGCAGAGTATGGCCCTTTCATTAAGGAACATATGCAAGCAGCCCTTCAAAAAAACACAGATATATCTGGCGGAACAACATACGGAATGGGTCATAACATTGGTGTAAATTCTACAGATATCTCTAGTTTTACATACGCATGGTGTACTCGTTGGGATTTATATAAAGCGTTAGGAAATCCACAAGTTAAAAATATGGACGACTTTGCAAATGTTTTAATTGATATGCAAAAGTTAGAGCCTACTGATGAAAATGGTAAGAAGACATATGCCGTATCTTTGTTTAGTGATTGGGATGGTACAATGGCAATGTTTCCAAAATCAATGGCAACAGCATACTATGGTTACGATGAATTTGGAATTGGTTTCTATGATTCAAAGACACAAAGCTATATTCCAGCGGTTGCACAGGACAGCCCTTATATAGAAATGTTACGATTCTACAACAAGTTATTCCAAGCAGGAGCAATGGATCCAGATTCAGAAGTACAAGGTTTTGATGGTTGTGCAGAAGATTATAGAAATGGAACTGCATTCTTTGTACCATTCGGATTTATGGGATCAGATGTATTCAACAGCCAAAAACATTTGGACGCTGGGAAAGCGATGTTTACATTAATTCCAGAGGAAGCAACACCAATTAACTACGGTCAAAGTATCTATGGTGGAGATTATGTATGGACAATTGGTTCAAACACAGAATATCCAGAGTTATGTATGGCGATTATTAACTGGTTGGCAACTCCAGAAGGTAAGATGACAGATTTATACGGACCAAAAGATGTTTGCTGGTATTATGATGAAAACGGAAAGACTCATTTCACAGAATTAGGTTTAGCTTGTGCTACCGATGGTGAAACAGAGATGAAAGATGGTTACAGCGGATTATTCAAAGATGGACAAGAACAATTCAATATCACTACATGGGCACTTGATGCAGAAAACTTGGATTCAAATGGAGAAACTTATAATAGAAGTCGTTGGGAAAGCAATGTAACTGCAGCAGCTTCTGAAATCGAACAGGATTGGAGAAACACAATGGGAGCTTCTTCTACAGATGAATATTTAGCTTCTCGTCCTTATACGGTATCCCCAGGAACTATGTATTCTCCATCTGCAAAATCAGACGAGTTGAATGTTATATGGAACCAAGTAGGGGAATGTGTTAAGAACTATTCATGGAGAGCAATGTATGCGGCTAACGATGCTGAATTTGAGAAGACGATTAATGAAATGATTACAACAGCAGAAAAATACGGTCTTGCAGATTGTAATGCCTACCAAGAAAATGAAGCAGTAAGCCGTAAGGCAGCAGAGGATGCAGCAAAAGCAGCTTCAGCGGGAAAGGAATAATAACTATGGCAAATCCTTTTCTTCCTCTATGGGAGTATATTCCCGATGGGGAACCACGAGTTTTTGGTGACAGAGTATATGTGTATGGTTCACACGACAATGCTGGGGTAGATACCTTTTGTGACTATAAACTAAAAGTATGGTCAGCACCTTTAGATAATCTAAACCTTTGGCAGTGCCATGGTGACAGCTTTCACACAAAAGCAGATCGAGATCATTCGTCTTCCATTGATTGGTCAGAAAATCAACTCTATGCACCTGATGTGGTTGAAAAAGACGGAAAATATTATCTCTATGCCTATATAGTAGATGCGAAAGGTTGTGTTGCGGTAAGTGATACTCCAGAAGGTCCATTTACGTTGTTATCACAGTATGAATACCCAATGCCAGATGATTTGGAAGGCTTTGATAAAGGAATCTTTGTAGACCCTGGTGTATTAGTAGATGATGATGGGAAAGTCTATATCTATTGTGGTTTTCTAAGCTCCTATATGGCAGAAATCAATCCCGATAATATGTATGAGATTTTGGAAGGCTCATTTCAGAAAGATATCATTCCAGTAGAAGAACCATTTGCTTTCTTTGAAGCGTGTTCTCTGCGAAAGATTGGTGACACCTACTATATGATTTATTCTCCGAAGAGAGGAAGCTGTCTTGCCTATGCGACTTCAAAATCACCGAAAG
The DNA here is from genome assembly GCF_031551385.1 of Anaerosporobacter sp. Classification (GTDB taxonomy): domain Bacteria; phylum Bacillota; class Clostridia; order Lachnospirales; family Lachnospiraceae; genus Anaerosporobacter. The sequence goes on along the minus strand of NZ_JAVBNS010000200.1, from coordinate 4,713 downwards.
GGCCATTTGCATATCAAGGAATTATCGTAGATAACGGAGATGACTATCCTGGAGGAAATGACCATGGTTCGATTTGTTTCATAAATGGGGAATGGTATATCTTTTATCATAGGATGACGAATGGTACGGTATTTTCCAGAAGAGCATGTGTAGAGAAAATCCAAATTGCATCAGATGGAACAATTCCACAAGTTAAAATGACCTCTTTAGGATTTGAATCGGCATTGAATCCATATAAAGAAACACAGGCGGATATTGCCTGTGTTTTGAAAGAGGGGGCTTACGTAGTACAATACAATGAATTTGAGCGAACAGTGGCAAATATTCAAAATGGTTGTATTATTGGCTATCGATATTTTGACTTTGGTGAGGATAACTCTAGTGAAACTATGGAGTTTGTTGCGAAAATTAGAGGAACTGGTTGTCGTAGCAGGATGAGAATTGTCTTAGATGATTATGAGAATGGAGTCGAGATTGGAACTTGTGAAATTGGCATGGATAATCACATCTACAAGGCAGTAACGAAGAATGTTACAGGATATCATGCATTGTTCTTTCTTGTAGAGGATACGACAGAAGGTTGGGGAGGACAGATGTTGAAAGGAAGGCAACTGTTTGAGCTAGAATCATTTTTGTTTATGAAATAACGGTTTACGATTTAATGGAGAAGCAAAATGTGAAGAGAAATTCTAGCGTATCAAAAATACTGCCTAAGAAATTCTCTTCATATAAAAATTTTTCTCTGCAAACTTAGGTTTACAGATTATGAGAAAGGTATGGTTTATATAAATGGGAATGTATAAAGCAAAAAATATAGCAAAAAAAATAGTTACGTGTTCATTGGTGTTTGCACTGACTGCTACATCAATGCCTATAGGTCTTAAAGCATCTGCAGCGACTGCGCCAGTATTAAATAAAACAGCAAAGACACTTTATATCAATAGCAATGAAATTGGTAGTTCTTATGATTTTAATATCAAAAACAAAGTGTCAAAATCTACATACAAATGGACAACATCGAATAAATCGATAGCAACTGTAGATGCAGAGGGATTAGCAAAGGCGGGAAGCGAAACAGGTAAGGTGACAATTTCATGTAAAATAACACTTCCTACCAAAAAGACGAAAACATTAAAAGCAATTGTAACCGTAAAAGAAAATGCAGACCGAGTTGAAATTACAAATCCGATTGAAACTGAACTTGGTATTGGGGCTAATGTGTATGACTTTGATAGTGCAATGACGACAGCTTCTGGTGCAAAAGCTACGGATTATAGAATGTGGGAAATCTCATCAGAGGGAAATACGGCAGGTGCAACGGTTATTTCAAGTGATGGTAGAGTAACAACTGCTCATGCTGGAGAATTTAAAATCCGTGTAAGAGCATTTCAAAATAACGAAAAGTTAGCTGCGAATAAGACAGTGAATTCAGATTGGCTAACTGTTAAAGTAGTAGCTTCTGCTAAATCGGTATCACAAACGGATTCATCAAAAGTAGTAGTAACATTTGATGACGATATGAAAGATAAATTACAGACATCAGATTTTACGATTACAAGTAAAGATGGTAGTCGAGTAATGTCGATTACAGGTTTAACATATTCAGAAGATGGTAAGGCAGTAACACTAGAAGCAACTAGTATGTTTGCAAACAACGGAGAGTACATACTTACATACAAGGGAAATCAATTCAACTTTTCTACTTTAGTTAAGGAAGAGGTTTCAAGTTATGTTCCAACATCACCATCACCAAATCCTCCTCCAACGGAACAAGAGTCGGGAATCCGCGAATCATTAACAGCGTTGGAAGTAACAAAACTTATGGGTAATGGAATCAATCTTGGAAATACAATGGAAGCCTATGGGAAAATGTATCTTGGTATAACTGCAGAGGTATCTGCCTATGAAACATTATGGGGAATGCCAGTGACAACACAAGAGATGATAAGTGCTATGAAAGCAGCAGGCTTTGATACATTGAGAATTCCTGTAGCATGGACAAATGTTATGGACTATGAAAATGGTAATTATACAATTCGTGAAGACTATTTAAATCGTGTAGAAGAAATTATTAAGTATGCTTTTAATGAAGATATGTATGTTATCGTTAATGACCACTGGGATGGTGGTTGGTGGGGAATGTTTGGTTCTGCTACCCAATCAACCAGAGATGCAGCAATGGAATTGTATACATCTATGTGGACACAAATTGCAAACAGATATAAAGAGTATTCTGATTATCTGATTTTTGAATCAGGAAACGAAGAGTTAGGAAGCCGATTAAATGATACAGATGCACCTTTGACAGCAGATTCTGGAACGTTATCTGTAGATGAATGCTATGAAATGGCAAATCAAATTAATCAAAAGTTTGTAGAAATTATCAGAAGCACAGGTGGAAACAACGCAAAAAGATTCTTACTAATTGCGGGTTACAATACAGATATTACAAGAACTTGTGATGATCGATTCGTAATGCCAACAGATACGGCAAGTAATAAACTTCTTATCTCAGTTCACTACTATAATCCAGATGGATATACATTTAATTCAAGTTTATCAAGCTGGGGAACAAAGAGTGATTTTGAAACGCAAAACATGTACATGAATAATATGACAAAATTCACATAACAAGGTTATGTAGTTATTATTGGTGAATACTGTGTAGGGCCATTTGATGGTAAAGTAAAGAACAATACCGTTGATTATACGGATAATCTTCTTAACAACAGTGATATCTATGGTTTTTGCCCAGTATTATGGGATTGCAGTAATATGTTTGACAGAGGAAATCTTAAAATTATAGATGATGGAGTGGCTGCACTTTATATAGAACATAGTTATGCCGTACAATCTACAATGAGCGAAGAAGATGTTATTGCAATAGCAACAGAAAAAATGGAAACAGCACTTGCAGGTGCTGCAGAAGATACTGGTGTTGATGAAAATACAGCTAAGGCATGGATTATGTATAATAGTAGTGATTGGTCAACAATGTATAGCTCTGGTGATACCTATAACCCATCTTCGAAAACAGATGGAATTTTAGCAACAGATGTAGAAATAACAGGTGAGGGAAGTTATACAGTTTCCCTAGATTTTACAGGTACAAGAAGGGGTTCTGCAAATAGTGTTGTATTCTCAGCACTTGGAATTGCGAATGGAGAAACACTATTTCCAAACTATGTAGCAACAATAACAGAAATTAAAATTAATGGACAAACCTACACAATGCAAGGAAAGTCATATACAAGTAGTGATGATGGCAAGTGTACAAGGGTAAATCTGTACAATGAGTGGGTACCAGTTGCAAATGGAAGAACAGCAGATGGTGATTTGACTGGAGCAACACCAAGATTACTAGATAAAGATACACTTGGAGATGTTGAAACGATTTCGATTACGTTCAATTATGCTCCCGCTGGGAAATAGGAACATCATACATAAGAGCCAAAGAACAGTTGGTAAATAAGTGGTAAAATAATTAAAAAACAATATGGCTATGACGAATGGGAGATTTGTCATAGCCATATTGTATGTGTACAATCTAATTGCTGAAAGTTATGTGTTCTAAAAACTGTCATCTGCTAATGGGTGAAGTACAATTAAAATAACATTTTTAAATAAGTATCCAATCGTTCATTTACATAGTTAGCAAACAGTTTTTCCATAGAGAATAAATTATGTTTTTCATGATATTCATCAAATGCATTATAATAACTCATTCTATCTGTAAACTTGATATCAATAGGGGGATAACCTGCTTTCATTAATTCTAAATTCACGAGCAATCGTCCAGTCCGTCCATTACCATCAATAAAGGGGTGTATACCTTCAAATTCTATATGGAATCGTGCAAGTTTCGGAATTATGTGCTCTGTACTTTCATGATAGCTTTGGAGTAATTCCTCCATTTGAGGTAGGATAAGATAAGGCTGAACAGGTTCATGCTTTGCTCCCATAATGCGAACAGGAACTTTTCTATAAACACCGCGATCCTGCCTTTTGTCAGCAAGCACGAGAAAATGAATCTGTTTAATAATACCCTCTGAAATTGGAACATTATCTTTTACTAATTCACTTACAAAATCAAATGCATCTTTCTGACCAACTGCCTCAAGATGATCTTTTAGCGGCTTCTTATCAATTGTCAAACCACGTAAAACCATATCTGTTTCACGAAGTGTCAAGGTGTTCCCTTCTATGGCATTCGAGTTATAGGTGTATTCTACGATAAATTCCTCAGTAAGCCGTTCTAACTCTCCCTCAGTAAGTGGTCGTCTCGAATCTAATTCCTTCTTTTTTTCATCAATTATAGTTAGAAGATTTGATGTAGATTTAACTCGGCTATCTGTCGGCTTTACTGCATCATATGGTATCTTCCAATTGCGACCTTCTCTGAATGCACCATTTATTTTATCTTCAGAACAGAGTATGCGAACTCTTCTATCAGAAATACCCCATTTTTCAGCGGCTTGTTTCACTGTTATATACATTGCAATCACTGCCACTCAAAATATGGACAAATATCCCATATCGAGATTTTTGTTGTTTCATCCTATATGCTTTTGATTTGTATTTCTACATAATCTACTCACAAGTTCTTGTATAGTCCACAACCGTAAATTCCGACCTAGCCAGCCGTACATACTTACAAATGCTTGCTTATGCTATTTTGTAAGTTAAAGCATCTCTTAAATTAAGACTTGCATT
>NZ_JAVBNS010000215.1:0-10433 GCF_031551385.1 Anaerosporobacter sp. | reverse complement strand
TAATTAATGTACCTCCAATTATACCACACCAACCCCCTTTTGCGAATTTCTTTTAAGTAAATAGGTAAACTGAAATTTAAGTATGCACACGAAAAAAGCAAGTATTTACAAGGTTTCTTGCGACAAGAGGATTACTTAAATAATTTTGTTAAGTAAAAACCATAGGCAAATATGCATAAAATATCAGAATTTTTGTATAGATTTTAGTGCAATTATACTTGACTGTAGACTTTCGATAAAGTAAGATAGAGTCAGAGATGGTAATAAATGGACTACGAAGAAAGGATGAGAAACATTGAGTAAGAGGAAACGGATAGTAAGTATGATATGCTCGATTATCGTATGGGGTTCTGGACAGTTTTTTGTTTGTAAGCAAAGATTGAAAGGACTACTACTATTTTTGTTAGAACTAATTTTTATTGGGGTGGAGATGTTCAGTGGCTATTGGTTAGAAGCGTTTTCTGGACAAATAAAACATTTTTCACTTCGTTTGCATGGTGGGTTCTTTACAAAAGGCATATGGGGGTTAATCACATTAGGTGAAAAGGAAGGCGGAAGAAGTGGCGATCATTCGACGATGTTATTAATAACGGGGATTATAGGAGTAATGGTGCTCCTAGTAATAACAGGTATCTATGTATTCAATATATACGATGCCTACCGAACGGGGAAACTGCTTGATGAAACAGGACATTGTCCTACAACAAAGGAATATTTCAAGAATACATATTCAAAATTCTTTGCATATATCATACTAGTACCTATTGTTATATACATTATGTTTATTGTAGTAATGCCGATTGTATTTGCAATATTAACTGCATTTACAAACTATAATACGAATCATCTACCACCAGGAAACTTAATTAGCTGGGTGGGATTTAGTAACTTTAAGAAATTGTTCCAGATTCCGATTTGGTCAAGTACATTCTTTTCAGTATTACGATGGACGGTTGTTTGGGCTGTTCTGGCAACGTTTTCAACATATTTCTTTGGTATGTTTCAAGCAATACTATTAAATAGCAAATATACCAAATGTAAGACTCTTTATCGAGGAATTATGATTTTACCTTGGGCAATACCACAATTAATTACATTGTTAGTATTTCGTAATTTCTTAAATGGTCAGTTTGGGCCAGTAAGTAAGTTTTTAATGGATATTGGATTAGCCGATCATAGAATTGCATTTTTATCAGATCCGTTTATAGCGAAAGTTACCATCTTAGTTGTAAACCTATGGCTTGGGTTTCCGATGTTTATGATTATGATTCAAGGTATCTTATCAAATATTGATAAGAGTCTGTATGAAGCGGCAGAGATTGATGGGGGTGGTGGATATAAGATATTCAGACATATTACATTACCACTTGTACTTAGAGCAACAGCTCCACTTATTGTTATGAATCTTGCGGGGAACTTCAATGGATTCGGTATCATCTATTTCCTAACAAATGGAGGGCCTGTTAACACGAATTATCAGTTTGCGGGAGATACGGATATCTTGATATCGTGGATTTATAAGTTGACGTTAGATCAGAAGTTATATGATATGGCGGCTGTTATGAACATTATGATTTTTGTATTAATTGCTGTGGTTTCTATATGGAACTTTAGAAGAACACAGGCTTTCAAGGAGGTGTAAGAACATGTGGAAGAGACGAGTGAAAGCGGTTTTAATTAATGCAGAACTGATGTTAGTATCTCTCATAGTTCTTGTGCCAGTGATATGGATTATCATGTCCTCGTTTAACAAGGGACAGAACCTATCGACAGCAAGCTTTATTCCGAAAGAGCTGACATTATCAAACTATACGAAGTTATTTGAGCAAACAGATTTCGGGAGTTGGTTTGTAAATAGTTTAACGATAGCAACGTTAAATGCATTTATTGCCGTTATCTTGATTCTATTAACCGCTTGGGTGTTATCAAGATTTAAGTTTAAAGGGAAAAAGACAGGATTACTTACATTGTTAGTCCTATCGATGTTTCCAAGTTTTCTATCAATGACAGCAGTTTATACGTTGTTCATTGTATTAGAGCTTGTAAATAAGCCGATTGCGCTAGTTATTCTCTATGCGGCAGGTGCAATTCCTTACAATGTATGGTTAGTAAAAGGCTATATTGATGGAATACCAAGTTCTTTAGATGAAGCGGCTTATATCGATGGTAGCAGTAAGCTAAATACGTTCTTACGAATTATAGTACCGATGTCAAAACCAATTATCGTATACTGTGCAGTATCACAATTTATGATGCCATGGATGGACTATATTATTCCGAATCTACTATTAACAGGTAATAAGAATAAGACTGTTGCAGTTGGTTTATATTCCATGATTTCAAGTGATCAGAATGCGAATTTCACATTGTTTGCAGCAGGAGCCGTTGTTGTTGCAGTACCTATTACGGTTATGTATCTACTATTCCAGAAGTTTTTAGTACAGGGAATTGTGGCTGGAGCTTCTAAGGAGTAACGTATATAGAGAAGAATTATAAATGCTTGTAGGGATATTTAAAGTTTTTAGGATACTTCAAATAATAATGATTCATTTATAAAAAAGAAAAGAGAGATGAATTTATGAGAAAAAATATAAGCAAGAGAGTTATAGCAGCAATCTTATCCATAGCAATGCTAAGTAGTTTAACTGGTTGTAAGAAAGCGTTGCCAGAAGATGAAGAAGCATTTGCTGGAAGTGGGGCGGCAACAGTAGAAGAAATGAAGCCGGAAGATGGTGCAAAACTGGTGTTCTGGACTGGTAATAAAGAGTACGGAGAAGCAATTGCCAAAGCATTTCAAGCAAAATACGGTGTGCCAGTAACGGTTGCGCAAGAAGGAATGGGAACAGTTGATAAGATTGCTCTAAGTGGCACTTCTGGTGAAGGTGCGGATGTATTTATCACGAGTCATGATAATTTTCAAAAAGGATTATCTTCAGGTATATTTATGGAATTAGAAGATGCCGTAACGAATGATATCAAGAGCAAGGTTGCGGAATCTGGTACGAAAACCGTAATGAGTGATGGCAAGATGTATGGTGTACCAATATCCATTGAGGTTAATTGCTTATTCTATAACAAAGATTTAGTAGAGACACCTGCTACAACATTAGAAGAAATCATGGAGGGTGCAAAGACATTTAATGACCCTGCCAATAATAAGTTCAATTTCCTATGTACGATTGGTGATGGTTATAATGAGTTTCCGTTTATTGCTTCACAGGGATTTGAATTGTTTGGAGAAAATGGCGATGATGCTGATAATCCAGGATTCGATACGGATGAGTATGAAAAGGGGCTTGAATTAATTGCTAAATTACATGAAACAATGCCTATTTCCTCGACTGACCTTAATAATAAGAGTTCGCTAAAGGCAAGCTTTATGGAAGGGAATGTAGCATATTATATTACTGGGCCTTGGGATGTAACGCAGATTAAAGAAAGTGGAATGAACTTTGGTATTACAACATTGCCAACATATCAAGGAAAGCAGTTACAGCCATTTGCTGGTGTACAGTGTGCCTTTGTATCAACATTTACAAAGTATCCAATCGCAGCAGAACTATTAGCAAACTTCTTAATTAGTGATGAAGGAGCAAGTATCCTATATAAAGTATCAAATGGAATTACTACGGTTAGCAATATTGAACATGTAGAAGGGCTATCGGCTGATCCGTATCTACCAGCGTTTGTAAAGCAGTTCGAGTATTCAATACCGATGCCTAGCATCTCAAGAATATCGTATTTTTGGTCAATCACGCAAGACATTGACCGTGCTGTATTTGATGGACAATTGACACCAGCAGATGCGCGGGGGAAATCAATGGAAAACTGGAATGCTCTATTAGCGACAGAATAAGAGAAAGGCATGGTTATTAGATGAACAGAGAAGCACTTTACCATTGCTCAAAGAGCAATTATGCATATCCTTATAAGGAAACAGATATAAGAATTCGATTTCGAACAGCGAAAGACGATGTGGAGACCGTTAAATTATATTATGGAGTGAAATTTGACTGGGCGAATAAGACACATCGTTTGATGGAGAAAATCGGTTCAGATGAGTATTTTGCTTATTACCAATATAATATCAAGCAGGAGGATATTCGATTAGGATATTACTTTGAAGTAATTACGGGTGAAGAACGGTTGTTCTATACAGAGGCGGGAATACTAGATGACTTTGACGATGCTCGCGCACATTGTTTATTCTTTCAATATCCAAGTGCACATTACGTAGATATACCACGTAAGCCAAGTTGGTATAGCGATGCGATATTCTATCAAATATTTGTAGAACGTTTCGCAAATGGGAATCCAGATATTTCACCAAAGGAAATTGTACCTTGGGAGGCTGATCCAACACCAAAGTCTTTTTATGGTGGTGACTTAGAGGGAATTCGTAAACATTTATCGTATGTACAGGAGCTTGGGATTAATGCAATTTATCTAACACCAATATTCGAATCCATATCGAATCACAAATACGATACAATTGATTATATGGAGATTGATAAGCATTTTGGAGATAAGGAGACATTTCATAAATTAGTGGACGAAGCTCACGAAAAAGGAATTCGAATTATTCTTGATGCGGTGTTTAACCATTGTAGTGAACAATTTGCACCATTTCAAGATGTCTTGAAACATGGAGAGCATTCAAAGTATAAAGACTGGTTTCGCATTAAAGAGTTTCCGGTTAATCAGGAAGAGCCAAACTATGAGATGTTTGCAAGTGTGTCATATATGCCAAGATTTAATACCGCAAACAAAAAAGTGCAGGAGTATCTATTTGATGTAGTGCGCTACTGGACAACAGAGTTTCATATTGATGGCTGGAGGCTTGATGTAGCAGATGAGCCAGATCACTGTTTTTGGCGAGAGTTTCGTAAGGTTGTAAAGGAACTTGATGATGATTTAGTGATTATCGGTGAGGTTTGGCATGACTCTATGCCGTGGTTATTAGGGGATCAATTTGATACAGTTATGAATTATCCGATTATGCATCAGGCAATTAACTATTTTGCGAAAGGAACGATTACTGCAAATGCATTTTCAGAAATGCTTACGATGCAACTTATGAAATATCCTGATTTAATTAATGAGATGATGTTTAATCTGTTAGACAGTCACGACACGGAACGTTTTCTGTTTATGTGTAAGGAAAATAAACAGAATTTAATGAATGCAGCAGCCTTTCAATTTGGATATCTTGGATCGCCATGTGTTTACTATGGTACGGAGATTGGTTTAACCGGAGGATATGACCCTGGTTGTAGAAAAGGATTCAATTGGAATACAGATGAGTGGGATTTAGATTTACATAATTGGTATAAAAAATTGATAGACATTAGAAAGAACGAGAAGGCGTTACGTTATGGAGTAGTAGCCTTTGAGAGTACAGATGATTTGTTTGTGATGAAACGTAGTTACGAGGGGAGCGATATCTATGTAGTAATTAATCAAACGAAGGAAGTACAACAATTACCAGAGGATATGATGAAGAACGAGTTTGTTGACTTACTATCAAATCAATCTGTATGTAGTAACAACATATTGCCTTATACGGCACAGTATATAAAAATCAAATAAAGGAGAATCGGTATGAAAAAGAAATTGGAGAAGGTTTTAAGTTTTGTATTGGTGTTTGCATTTGTAGCTATGGGTTTTATCTTGCCGAATAAACTTGTATTGGCAGCAGATGCTACAGATTCGAATGCCGGGGACAGCATTAAGATTTATTATTATAACGAGAATGGTTGGGATAATGTAAACATCTGGTCATGGACAATGCAGACAACAAAAGATTTGGCTCAGAATGCATGGCCTGGGGATGCTATGACAGACGTAGGTGACGGCTGGTTTTGCGCAGAAATTGTTTCTGATGAAAGCATAGGTGTATTATTTACGAATAATTCAGGAGCACAGACAGCAGATTGTAAAGACCTTGCGATTGGTAATACGTATTGGCTTACCAATGGAAGTGAAGATTTACTGAATGATTCAGGTATGGGTGGTGGCGTAACCGTTGTTGCCTCTACAGAGCCAAAAGCTGGCTGGCCAGAAGGCCCTGCTGCGGAAGTAGCAACAACAGCACCAGCAAGTGAAGATAAGAATAATGTTACGTTATATATCTGCATTGGTGCAGCCGTAGTCGTTGTTATAATTGCTGTATGTATGATAATCACTAGTAAGAAAAAGGGAAGTAAGTAATTCCGTTAAGCATCAAATCATAATAAAAAAGAAAGGGGGGAGTTGCTAATCCGTATCAGGATTTAATAAAAGCTGGTTACAAGGCGTGCCTACATACGCAAGACGAAGGAGTTGTTCTAATATTTTAACAGCAGTGATTGCCTTCGTCTTGTTTTTGATTGAAATAGTCATTGTATCAGGTAAAAGAAACCTTGAATTATCGAGTGAAGTAACTACGACAATATGATCGTTGCGGATATATCGTTCTATTTCAAGACCGAGAATTTCACCTAGGACAATCCCTTTTTCGTTCTGATGCTGAAGAAGGAATTCTCTCAAGTCATGTTTCATATCATTTATGAATATCTTATCAGCAGGAATCGTATTTGTAATAATATCTTTTAGTTCTTCATTCAAAATATCTTCCATTACTAAGAAGATATCGTCCTCCTGTAACATATGTTTCGCTTTAGAAATAATCACTTCATAATTCGGATATATTTTGCAAAAGAGAGGATCGTTAATTTCGCAATCAAGAAAAATAATAGGAACATAATATTTTCTTGTTACACGTCGAACTTCCTCGGAACGAATATCTATTATGAAGGCGGCATCAAGAGAACGTTTGGATATAATATCAGCTTCATCCTCGAATGCTTTAGTAGTTGCTATGATGGAGTCATAACCTAACAATGATAACTGCATCTGTAGCTCGATCGCCAAATCGTAATAAAGCATCTTTTTACTAGGAGCGTTGCGCTTATTCCAATTAATGATAATACCAATCAAGTTACTCTTTGGTCGCGTGATACATCGATTTATATTAGGGGTGTAATTAAGTTTTTTCGCCGCCTCTAAAACCTTGATACGGGTATCGTGTTTAATATGTTCTTTTTCTGAGTTATTAATTACATAAGAAACGGTGGCAACTGATACGCCACATAAGTTAGCGATATCTTGCATAGTTGCTTTTTTCTTTCCCATGATGCACCTCCATAATGTATTTCTAATAGTAATTGTATCATGTGAAAATAGGAAATGCAATCAAACAGTAAGTCCCTATAGAATATAGGGCTGAAAGGGGTAAAGATAATGAATTTGCAATGGAATAATAGGAATAATTCTTTCATAAAAAAACTGACTAGTTTACTGTTTGTACTTATCTTTGCGTTTGGAGTTATATCTACTAATGTACCCGTACAAGCTGCGGCAACTTCGACAGATGCAGAGGTTACGAATACAGCGAGTTTTTCAACAGATGTTATCTATCAGATTGTTACAGATCGTTTCTTTGATGGGGATACTAGTAATAATCCGACAGGAAGCATTTTTGACAAATCGAACTTACAGAAATATCATGGTGGTGACTGGGCTGGTATTACGCAGAAATTAAACGATGGATATTTTTCTAATATGGGTGTTACAGCTCTTTGGATTTCCTCACCTGTTGAGAATATCACAACAATTGATCCGTCTAATAACTGTGCATCTTATCATGGATACTGGGCAAAAGACTTTTTCAAAACAAATTCCTACTTTGGTTCAGTAAGTGATTTTCAAACAATGGTAAACAAAGCACATGCGTTAGGTATTAAGATTGTAATTGATTTCGCTCCAAATCATACTTCTACAGCAGAGTACGGAACAATGACATTCCCAGAAGATGGCGCATTATACAAAAACGGTACGTATCTTGGCGGATTCAAGAATGATTCACAAGGACTATTCAATCATGAAAGCTGGACGGATTTCAGTACATATGAAAATAGTATCTATCACAGTATGTATGGTTTAGCGGATTTAAACCATCAAAATGCTACTGTTGATGCTTATATGAAGGAAGCTATTCAAAACTGGTTAGATCTTGGTGTTGACGGTATTCGTGTTGATGCGGTTAAGCATATGTCGTTTGGCTGGCAGAAGAACTGGTTAAGCTCTATCTATTCTTACAAATCAGTGTTTGTATTTGGTGAGTGGTTTAATGGCGGAGTGGCAGCAGATGCAGATATGACGAAATTTGCAAATGACAGTGGTATGAGTTTATTAGATTTTAGATTTGCTAATGCAGTTCGTAATGCTCTTGGTAATGGTTCTGCAACTATGGAAGATTTGTATGATGTTATTGTAGCTACTGATGCAGATTATAATGAAGTGAATGATCAAGTAACATTTATTGATAATCATGATATGAGCCGTTTCATGACATTAGCAAGCAATAACCAACGTGCAGTAGACAATGCTTATGTAATCTTACTTACTTCACGTGGTGTTCCAACGATTTATTATGGTTCTGAGCAATATGCAACAGGAACAACAGATCCATATAATCGCGGGGATATGCCTTCGTTTAATACGAATTCGACAGCTTACAAAGTAATCAGCTATCTTGCTCCACTACGTAAATCAAATCCAGCATTAGCTTATGGTACAACAAGCGAACGTTGGATGAACGATGACGTATTCATCTACGAACGTAAATTTGGAAACAATGTCGTTGTAACTGCAGTGAACCGCAATCAAAGCAAGAGTTATAGTGTAGCTGGATTATACACAAGTTTACCACAGGGGACATATTCAGATGTTATGCAAGGTACTCTTGGGGGAGGAACTATTACAGTAGCAAGTACAGGAGCTGTAAATACATTTACATTAGGTGCAGGGCAATCTGCTGTATGGCAATATACTGCAAGTAGCACGGCAACACCTCTAATCGGAAATGTTGACCCTATGATGGGAGTTGCAGGAAACACCGTTACGATTACGGGTAGAGGTTTTGGAAGTACACAAGGTAGTGTAAGTTTTGGAACAAGTGCAGCACAAGTTGTTTCTTGGAGCGATGCACAAATTAAAGTGAAGATTCCTAGTGTGGCTGCTGGAAAATATGCAATTAAAGTGACAACAGCATCTGGAACAGCAAGTAACACATATAGTGGATTTGAAGTGTTATCTGCGACACAGATATCCGTCCGATTTAAAGTAAACAATGCAACAACTAACTATGGTTCGAATGTTTACCTTGTTGGTAGTGTCTATGAACTCGGAAATTGGGATGTAACGAAGGCGATTGGGCCTCTATTCAATAGCACTAGCTCAATCGGTATGTATCCTACTTGGTTCTACGATGTGAATGTCCCAGCAGGAACAACAATACAATATAAATTCATTAAGAAAGATGCCAGTGGAAATGTAATATGGGAAAGTGGTAACAATCATACGGCAGTAACACCAGCGACAGGTACACAAACATTTAGTGTGGATTGGCAGAATTAAGAGCTTGGGATTTTATATAGGTAGGTATTTGGGATAGTTGTTTTTGTGGTATTTAGAAAATGAAATAAAGGATTTAAGAAAGAAGCAGTCAGCCTATGTGAATATATATGGGCTGGCTGTTTGTGCTTTCTTGGTGGGGGGCACGTATTGTTTATATCTTTTTCCATGGAATAAAAAAGTTGTTTTCTTTGAGTTGCTAATATATAATGTGTCTAAATAAAATCAATACCACAAAGGAGAACAATAAAATGGCATTTACAATTAGAACTATGAATAAAGAAGATTATGAAAGTGTTAAAGACATCTATCTTGAAGGCATAGCAACAAAGAAGGCAACATTTCAAACAACAGCCTCCGATTATGACACTTGGTCTAACGGTCATATAGAAGAATGCCGTTTTGTCGCAGTGAACGAAGATAATCAAGTACTTGGTTGGGTAGCATTATCACCAACTAGCAGCAGATGTGTCTACAAAGGCGTAAATGAAGTGAGCATCTATATCGCTCAAAAAGCAAGAGGGCAACATGTTGGAACTGCACTTTTGAATAAAGTAATTGAGGAGTCAGAACAAATAGATATATGGACGTTACAATCAGGTATTATCGAAATTAATGAAGCTAGTATAGCTTTACACAAAAAATGTGGTTTTCGAATGGTCGGACTTAGAGAAAACATCGCAAGAGATGTCGATGGAATTTGGCGAAATACCGTTATTATGGAGAGAAGAAGTCAAATTGTAGGATTGTAATATAAGATTAATCGGGATACAATAAGAGCAGTATATCTAATTATTTGATTCATGATTTTATATCTGCAAATTTGGTGTCTGTATTCCATTCTTGCAGGTTATGAGAAAGGTATGATTATTTTATGAGTAGTAAGTTACCGTCATATATGCTTGTATATAAGCAGTTAAAGCAAGAAATATTAAGTGGAAAGTATCAGATCGGTGAAATGCTTCCGATTGAGGGGG
>NZ_JAVBNS010000262.1:0-10664 GCF_031551385.1 Anaerosporobacter sp. | reverse complement strand
ATTAAATAGAATAGATTAATTATGGATAGCGTGCTCTTTTGGGTATTATTTTGTACTATATTTTTATTAACTACAAAAACAAAGCTGGTTGTATTAAATATTTTGTTTCACTAACTATAAAAAGTTTTGTTTTGAAAAAACTACATAATCCAAACTATATAAAAAAGAATAATGGATATGAATACTTCTCATATCCATTAGCCTTTCTTTATTGTCATATAGTGCGATTCAAAGATTTTTCTATTATAAAATCACCTAAACAGAAAGGATTACTATGAAAAGGGTTACTATTTTAGCACTATTTTATGCTCTATTTTTAACGGCTTGCTATAATAAAGATGTTAGTATTAAGAACATTGCTGAACCAATATCCACTCCCCCCACTTATGCTGTTAACGAAAAAGGTTCTATTACAAATCCATATAATGGTTCAAACGAATCTTTTCAAATTACTTGTCAGATTCCCGATTATGGTAAAGAGTCTGAGATTGTTTTGGAATTTTCAAATACCTATCTACACAAATCAGCAGGTGGCTGGATGATAGATAGCAATATTACATTTATCTCTGGAAATGACACTACTCCTATTCATATCAATGATTATATTACTGTATTATACTATAACCATGAGGGTATCATAGGATTTGGTTGTAATCTCTTACTCGATGGAGATTTAGCGGGTGATAAAGAATTTGTCTTTACTAAAATTAATGAAATCTCCATCCGAGAAAATAATTTTATTCATGGTTATATATATACTAACGTCAAATTTGAAGATTTCAAAGGTCAAAATCCAAAAGTTGGTTCTATCAAGTATTTTGATGGAACTGACTATAAAGAAGTATTTTTCTATCGATATGAAGATGGTAAACCTCTTGGTATAGATGATTAATCTCAACTCATTTTAACCACCTCGAATGGCACATTACTAAAATCCATCTTATACCGTTTCTCTTAACCTAAAAGAGCACAATAAACTGAATCATCACAGTTTCTTTGTGCTCTTTTAATATTTTACATTACTTCATATATTATACAAGGGGCAAAATAACTCTTAACATCAACATCAATGAGTAATATTCGCCACCAACTCCACGAAATGCTGACCGAATTCGTCTGGAACATCCACCACCAGCATTTCTTCATATTCTCCATGCCCATGGTTATAGTAGTATAAAAGCACTAACTTATCATTGTCAATGTAGAATTTATACCCTCTAACCGAAACCAAAAGACCGTCTTTACTTTCTTTATAAAAAATGATTACCGGAGATTCAACTATGTCAGGAATTGGAAGAGTTCGTGTGTTTTTATTTACAGGTTCAGAAGGTTTATAGCGATTTTTTTCAGCAAAATCCATAAGTTTTTCAAACTTTTCAGAGTCTACATCAGGAATGGCTACAATGACAGGATCTCTGTAGATATTTTCCGTCCCGAACTGGCAATAATAATCATAATTGCTATCATCAGCGTAGTAAGACTGCGCCTGCTTCCATTGCTCTTCTGCACAATAAAGTATCGTGTTATCATAACCAATCTTCCTGCAACGTATTACATCAAATTGCTCAAAATCCAGATGCTTGAACTCTCTAGCATCAATTGTATAGTTGTCCCCTTCAAATGTAAGGTCTTTATTCAGATTCAAAAGACTATCGTCATAGAAACCTTTCCGATACGTTACCCCATCTATCTTTTCTGTCCTTGGCCATTCATCAGAAGAACAGGCTGTTAAACTTAAAATCATAAAAATACTTCCTATCATCCAAAGTACTTTCTTCATGCGAAATATACTCCCCCTCTTTTATAAGCAAATGGAACTGTTGCTTTACAAATGATTCCTCATCTATTTTTGCAACAGTCCCTACGTAACTCCTTATTGACCTTCTGTTAATAAACTTTGAGAAGACTTACTCTCCATTGTTACTTGAACGCCTAATTTCTTAAAGCAATCGCAATCTACTTTTGTTAATCTTACAGTTGAATGTACTTGAGCTCCTCTTAAGTTCTTTAATACATTCAATGCCTTAGCAGCATTCTCATCTGCTGAAGCACTGCTTGATAATGCGATTAATACTTCATCTGTATGAAGTCTTGGATTCTTACTTCCAAGATATTCTACCTTTAACTTTTGAATTGGCTCAATAGCACTAGGTGCTATAATATGAACATCATCTGGAATACCTGCAAGATATTTTACAGAGTTTAATAATACTGCTGCTGATGGTCCTAGCAAATCACTTGTCTTACCTGTAACAATTGTTCCATCAAGCAATTCTATAGCAACTGCATCTCCACCAGTCTCTTCCATTCTCTCTTTCGCTGCTCCAACAACTTTACGATCATTTAATGTAATCTTTGCTTGATTCATTAACAATTCAAGCTTATACAACTCGTCTTTTGTTGCACTATCTGTAGCTATTCTATTCAACGTATCATAATATCTTCGAATAATCTCTTGATTAGAAGCTTCCCTACATGCTTCATCATCAAAGATGCAATTCCCTGCCATATTAACTCCCATATCTGTTGGAGATTTATATGGGCTCTCACCATAGATTAGTTCAAACATGGCATTTACAACTGGAAATATCTCAACATCACGATTATAGTTAACTGTAGTCTCTCCATGTGCTTCAAGGTGGAATGGATCAATCATATTCACATCATTCAAATCGGCAGTAGCCGCTTCATATGCAAGGTTTACTGGGTGTTTTAAAGGAAGATTCCACACAGGGAATGTTTCAAACTTCGCATATCCTGCGTTCACACCTATTTTATGTTCATGATATAATTGCGATAAACAAGTCGCCATCTTACCGCTACCTGGACCTGGCGCAGTTACAACAACAAGTGGTCTTGTCGTCTCAACATATTCATTCTTTCCATATCCATCTTCACTAACGATATGATTCACATTGTTTGGGTATCCTTCAATATTATAATGATAATATACAACAACATCTTTTTTCTCTAGCTTGTCCTTGAATAGATTTGCACTAGTTTGTCCTGTATACTGTGAAATAACGGCACTTCCTACATGCAACCCTTTACGTCGGTATTCATCAATTAGGCGAAGTACATCCATATCGTATGTGATTCCTAAATCACCACGAATTTTATTTCTTTCTATGTCTTCTGCATTGATTACGAAC
This sequence comes from Anaerosporobacter sp., assembly GCF_031551385.1. Taxonomy (GTDB): domain Bacteria; phylum Bacillota; class Clostridia; order Lachnospirales; family Lachnospiraceae; genus Anaerosporobacter. Next base: position 7,512 of record NZ_JAVBNS010000262.1, on the reverse strand, counting down.
AAAATCTCAGCTTGGTCTTTTAATTGCATTAACATCTGCAATTTACTAGATGGCTCAAACCCAGGAAGAACTCTTGACGCATGATAATCATCAAACAGCTTTCCTCCAAATTCTAAGTATAGTTTATTGTCGAATTTTCCTATACGTTCTAGTATATGTTCCGACTGCATTTTCAAATATTTCTCATTATCAAACCCTTGTCTCATATTTTTCATTCACCTTTGCATAATATTATATAACGTTTATTATATCATAACTTTATAAAATTAAAAGGAATGTGTCGATTTATTTTTAAAAAATGATACAAGGGTCAAAAAGTCATACTTTTCATGCTTGCATAAAACAGTATAACTTTGAGACCCTTGTATCATTATGATACCACCATTACCATTACGCTACGTGGTTGCATCTCTATCTTATTGTCTTCTACGATTCGTTCATTAGCAAATCCAGACTCTTCATACGTATCTACCATGACTACCCAATGTGCATCTTCAGGCAACTGTGGCAAATATATCGTCTGCACTTCCCAATACGCATTGATTGCAAGAAAAACAACATCATCTTTCGTTCCATCTTCTGTTTTTCCTGCAAACATAACACCTACTACATGACTATTCCACTGATAATCTGCATTCCAAGGATATAGACCATGACGGCTCATGCTCGGAAAGTTCATAGAACAAGTTTCTGTGTCCTTTCGAATTACAAGATGTTTCTTTCGAAATTCCGTCATATAGCAAAAGAATTTAAACATAGCTTCGTTTTTCTCAAGAAGAGACCAATCTAACCATGATACGATACTATCTTGACAATATGGATTATTATTACCAAACTGTGTGTTGCAGAACTCATCTCCTGCCAAAAACATAGGAATTCCACGACTTACCATAAGTACTGCAAACGCATTTTTCATTAATCGGTGTCGTAATTTTAGAATCTCTGGGTCATCTGTCTCTCCTTCAACTCCACAATTCCAACTACGATTGTTACTCTCCCCATCTGTATTATTCCAACCATTTGCTTCATTGTGCTTACTATTATAAGAATATAAATCATATAACGTAAATCCATCATGGCAAGTAATAAAGTTTACTGATGCATTTTCACCACGTACTTCAGGATCATATAAATCCTCTGAACCAGTGATTCTAGCAGCGGCAGCAGCAGCAAAGCCATCATCTCCCTTTAGAAAACTTCTCAAATCATCTCTATACTTTCCATTCCATTCTACAAAACGATGCCACGAAGGGAAACTTCCTACTTGATAAAGTCCACCAGCATCCCATGCCTCTGCAATTAATTTGACACGACCAAGAATTGGATCAAAGGCAAGACTTTGAAGTAGAGGTGGCTTATTCATCGGCGTTCCGTCTTCATTTCTTCCAAGAATAGATGCTAAATCGAAGCGAAAACCGTCAACACGATAATACGTTACCCAATATCGCAAACAATCTATTATCATCTGCTTCACGATTGGATGATTACAATTTAGCGTGTTTCCGCATCCACTGTAGTTATAATACTTCCCTTCTGGAGTTAACATATAATATATATTATTATCCAAACCTTTAAACGAGAAGAATGAACCGTCTTCATTTCCCTCTGCCGTATGATTGAAAACAACGTCTAATATAACTTCAATTCCATTCTCATTTAATGTCTTGACTAGTCTCTTTAATTCGTCTCCCTCTCGATTATATTCAACACTTGCACTATATCCTGTGTTAGGAGCAAAAAAACTTACGGTATTATACCCCCAGTAGTCAATAAGATCATGACCTTCATATTCTCGATGAGCATGCATTTCATCGAACTCAAAGATTGGCATAAGCTCTACTGCAGTTACTCCAAGCTTTTTTAGATATGGTAACTTCTCGATTAACGCTGCATATGTTCCTGGTCTTGTCGTTACTTTTCCATCTAATATACTAAATCCACGTACATGAAGTTCATATATAATCAAATCTTCCATTGGCAGCAGTGGTTGTACGAAGTCTCCCCAGTCAAAATCATCACGAACTACTCTTGCTTTATATATAATATCTTTTGTTGGAACTCTCCCCCATACACTTTGACCTGTAACAGCTCTTGCATATGGATCAAGTAAATACTTCTCTTTGTCGAAGATAAGCCCTTTCTCTGGATCATATGGGCCATCAACGCGGTAACAATATTCGAACTCTTCTATATCAAGTCCAAACACAATCATAGAATACACATAACCTATCTTATAATGTTCTGGAAACTTAATAATTGCATATGGCTCGTCTTCTGTCCGTTGAAACAATAACAGTTCACATGAAGTTGCTTGATTTGAATGAATCGTGAAATTGACTCCTCCTGGGATTGCTGTAGCACCATTAATTTCATAGAACCCCGGTCGAATATCAAATCCATCGATACGATCAAAGGGAACTAGATTAATCTTGTGATTCGTAATCTCATTCATACGCTTATCTCTCCGTTCTTCGTTCTTGTCTTACACTTAAGTAATGAATTTTCTTATTATTTCATTATTACTATATGTTACCATTGATAATTGTATTTTACAAGTCAAATTTAATACTATATTCAAACAATTCCAACACAATAGAATGAATTTGGTTTTATATATTATCTATTGTTTACACATTTAATCTCCAACTCCAAAATCTACATTGTTATATAAGACTTCTACCTTCGGGTTTTCATCAAGAAATGCGTACTTCTCACAAAACCATTCAACCAATTCATCATCCCTACGTATCTGTGTTGTGTTATTAACAAATACATTCACTGTGCCTCGTTCAAAATGTGTAAGCATAGTCTCTATATCCTTATCTATCATTTCTCTCGTCTGCCCTTTTATTCCCACCATAAGACAAACTGATGCGAAATATCTACTCACTTCTTTAGGTTCTTTAAATTTTGCATTCTTATTCAGATAGTTCTCACGAAAATCATAATCAAACGATTCCACGCCAATCTTAAAGCTAATGGGAATTCCCATATATGCCTTCATTATCTCCAATCGATTACGATAGATCCAATGTGCTTCAAAGAAAAGGTGTTTGATATTCTTCTCCTGTATAATCGTTCGAATCATCTCTAATGTTTTATCCGGAATCTCGAAGCAGCTTCCGGAATTGATTACCTCTAATACACCAAATTCACCTGTTATATTCGAAAGCACTTCCTCATTAATTGCATTTATCTCTTCTTCATCTCTTGCATTATCATCGATATAATCACAGAATGCACATTTCCCCCATTTACAAGGAAATGCTTTCAGTAATACAATTTCACGCTGATTTTTATTCGTTATCTTACTGTATCGCTCCATATTTTCTATTCTCTCCCTTTATTCTGCTAAGTACATCCTTTGGCATTGTTTTTATTACAACAATCGCAATTCCTACTGCAAGAAGACGGTCTGCATATTCAGTTATTAACTGCACTACGAATACACTTGCCCACATATTCGTACCAATCTTTCTTAATATAAATACAATTAGTGCCGAACCCGACGAGGTAACTCCACCAAACAGATACGCACAAATGCCAGAGCTTATCACGATACTTGGCATAGCCATAACAAGTGTTCCGATACATACTCTCCATGTCTTTGCCCATTTTGTTTTGAATACGAGACCTACCATCATACCAGTAATCAGATGGGGAATCATAAAATACAAGGAATAGATATCTGTAGTAATACCATTTATTACACAACTTATAAATCCTGGTATGATTCCAAATACAGGGCCTAATACTGCACCTATAAATACTGTCCCTATACAGTCCAGATAAATCGGCAGTCTTAGCAGTAACGCAACCTGTCCTCCTACGATGTTGATAACTGCTGCTAATGCAATTATCGTGATTTGATTTGTTGATACTTTCTTCTTGTTCATCTTGTTTTCTCCTCTTTTTTTAATTACTTCAAAAGAAAAGAGCAACAAAAAAATGCCTTAACAAGCTCTTTACCATATCATCACTCTTATTTTGTAACCTCTCTAATTCTATAAAACTCTCTAAGAATTTGGATATCACAAAATAATCATGACCTTGGCATGAGTTTGTTAAGACATCTTGTTTGCTTTTCAATCCTTAGTTTTTTATACTGGGAAGTTTTCGAACCAGTCGAAATAGTTCTTTTACATTCTCTAGAACTGTTTCTGTTTTATACCGAGGATATTATAGCATAATTAATTCTATTATTACAAGAAGGAATGTAACTATTCCGCTCTAAAAGCTAAATTCTATTTTACGTATGAATGATAATACAACTCTGTTGTTTCCGTTTGCTTTGTGTATTTATCTGTATATGTAATACGGATATATGTTGGAATATCCATTGATGTACTAAAGTAATGATCACTATAAATCGTATCATCATAATTACTTGTATAAGTATAGTCATAAGTATATGCCTTTGTTCCAAATGTTACTTTTCCACCATTTTTAAATGTTTTGTATACAATTTCGCTCTCTGTTGAATTATCTTTCTTTGTTACCTTATAGTAACCATACTCTAATTTCTTAATTGTATTTCCAGACTCTAATGCCACTTTTACGTTAGCACTCTTTCCAGTTAATTCACTTGATGTTAATTTTTTACCATCAAATGTAATACTTTTTACTGGACTACCGTATGCATATACTTTTACTTTCTTTGTAGCTATTTTTTTACTATCTGCATCTACAATGTCAAAGCTCACTGTATATGTACCATTCTTACTTGCACGTACACCAATTGCATATTCATTTTTTCCACTATTTGTACTAGTTGAAGCGTATGTAAGCATTGCAAATACATTCTTATTATCTGTTTTAATATTCGATATTGATTGTGTAACATCAGCAAGTTCAATTTCTATTGCTCTTGAATCTGAATAATATATTCTTGCCTTCGTTGGTATACTATCTTTTTTCTCTGCTGCTTTCGTCATTGCTGGCATACACGTTACTAACAATACCAATGCTAACATAATGCTACATAATTTTTTCATCTTTTTCATATCCTTAAATCTCCTTTTCCATACTTTTTTAATAATCCTTTCTAGTGCTCCAGCCGCTCAGTGTTGATACAAAGAACGCCGGATATTTATCAATATACAAGGCGGAAGAAGGTTGCTATGCGATGGCATCGTCGACTGATGACAACGCAGTAGATTGGTAAATAGCCAAGTTATTAGTATTGAAACTAGTTGAATGAGCACTAGGATTACTTTAGATGATTATAGCAGAAAAAATACATTTGTAAATGGATTATCTTCACTACTAGTTATAAAGTCTTCACTACTAGCTATAAAGGATTATTTCTTCTACCATGCTGGTGCCATGGATAATACAAATACATACTCACACACTTGGTTTTCTCCAAATTCACATAGCACTCGAAATCCTCTATAAGACGGATTCGTATACGTATTCGAACTTGAGCTTAGATATAATGCCATATGCTGTGTTAATCCAACGTAGTACTTCTCATCCTTACCATATCTTACTGCTCTTTCTATCTCTCCTACTTCTGCGCCATATTGCTGCCCGCCACCTTCTGTAATCAAGTAATCCTTCACCGTGATTTTCGTTGGTTTTGTATCTTCAAAAGTCAAGCAAATCTCACACATATCATTAAATAACGTATCTGGACTAGCAAACTGCGGAGTGCTATCCGCTTGCAACAAATCAGAAAATTCTATACTTTCTTCCTCTTCTGTATTCCAGTTTACTTTTCTTCCGACACAATTTAATTTGATATCATTGATAATAACGGTTATCTGTGGTATCTCGTCCATTGTTTTTACTTCTGCATCTTTCGTATCGCTTTCTGGCATCATATAATCATAGTCCCATTGATAATATGGAAACTCTTCTGTTTGCTCTGGAAGTATATGTATCCTATCCTCCGCAATTACAAGTTTTCCATAATCTTTTAGGGGTTTCTTTGTTAAAACATTTTGTTCATATATTTCGTCCACTTCTATTAGGTGTACTTCCTCATCACTAATCTTCTCTAATCCTAACATACCATATCCTTCTCTTCCAACAAAGCAGTTCGTATAATTAAGATGTAATACTTTATTCAGACTATTAAAATAGATTGGGTTCTCCACTTGATATACATTCAAGGACTTTCTGTATACGCCTGTTTTATATTCGCTATTTAAAGAAATCAGTTCATATGTTCCGTTTTTATCGATATCTGCCACACAAACATCTTCCAAGGAATCGAAAATCTGATAAGCTTTATTTTCATATATTATATATGTTCCTGTTCTATTTCCATTCGCCAAATAAGTACTATATAGTAAAAATCCTGTTTTATCATATAATCCAGTAACCCAGTTCTTTACGACTACCGATGCTTCTACTATATTCTCCATACCATCTTCCTTCGTATGGTAGAGAGCACGATCATAGTTCTTTATCAATTGCATCGCTTCTTCATTTGTTATAAGCTCCTCTTCGGCAATCACACTCTTATCACTTTTTACAATGGATACAATCGCTACGTCCTTCATATCTATTATCTGAACACGCTTTTCTGCATTCTTGTAATAAAGATAGGAGTAAACGTCCATTGCCTCCTCTTTATATAACAAATAGCCTTGTTCAGCCAATGAATCCTGATATTTCTTTAATACTTCGGCATTCATATCATGGCATAGATACGTATCTGCCTCCTTTACGATTGAAACATCTGGTAGTAATGCAGCATCTTCTGCAAACTCTTCCTTGTTTGTGTCTATGTTTGTTTCCAGTTCCATTGACCCCTTGTTTTCTTGTGTTTCTTGTCCATCTGCTTGCTGCGTACTTTTTCTTTCTTCGTTCCTGCTACATGCTAATAAAGTCATACTACAAAGTAACAGACCTAGCAGACAGCATAAACCCTTCACCCATATCTTTTTATTCATATTCGTAACCCAACCTTTCTCATTGTCTGCAAATTACGCGGCTATACAAGACTATTTTTTTTGTTACAACTCTTACTTATTCGATAATACTACAATTGCCATTATTGCAAATATTACGATGAATACACTCAATGCTACAATAGAAAATCTCCTATAAGCAAGTACACTTTTGATTCTAGCCTTTACATTTCCTCCTCCAAATGCCACCGCATACATCGTTGTTTTTCTTCTTGTAAATGCTAATAATGTCTCAACATAATCCAGTCGCTCTTTTTCATAAAAGTTACGCACAGTTCTCTCATCGCAGGCTAATTCCATATCTGCAAAGAAATATCGTAAAGTAATCCAAGCGAGTGGATTAAACCAGTGCATACAGCAAATTAAGATTGCAAGCATACGCCACAGATTATCCTTATGTCTGATGTGTGTCTTCTCATGAGCGAGCAAGTATCTTACCTGCTTCTCTCCCTTAATATCTCCGTTTATATCTTCTTGCATACTTTCAGGTACTATAATTCTTGGTCTTATAATTCAAGGTATTTTAGTATATCCTATAGCCATTAAAACACTTGGTAAGGCGAGTCCTATTAAATTTTATAAAGCATTTTTC
>NZ_JAVBNS010000271.1:0-9776 GCF_031551385.1 Anaerosporobacter sp. | reverse complement strand
AGCAAACAAAAAATATTACTGCAGCAATACTCAATATTAAATAGATTACATTTGTGCTCTTAATACTATCAACTATAAGTGGTATTTCTTGATCTTTCAAAAGCAAATAAAAGGTAACTCCCACGATAAACAAAAAGAATATAGCATTGAATACATTTTTTTTGTTTACTTTTAACATCGTTCCTCCCTTACTACTATTCCATGTGGCATTTTCGATTTACTTTTTCAAAAAAGCCTTGGAATGATTTATACAACCCTTTTTTCTTAACAATCCAACAGCAAAATTCAGCTAGTGCAATTCCACCAATGATATCAACATAATAATGTTGTTTGGTAACCTGTGTTGAGATTACTACTAAAATCGCAAATACAAGGGAAAAAATTTGATACGCTTTCGGAATCTCTTTTTTTCCTCTAACTGCAATATAACAGAACCAACTTACACTACAATGAATCGAAGGGAACAAATTCTCTGGGGTATCCATTGCATATATAGCTCGCAAAAGAATGTCTCCAATTGAATTTCCCATCACCTCTGGCCTAACATTCGTTGTTGGCAATGCAATAAATATTATTGCGCAAATAATATAGGATAAATATATTGCACACACAGTTTGATAAAAATGTTCTTTACTAATACGCGTAAGCAATATAAAATTAACAATCCAAAACAAATAGCACCCAAAATAAATCAGTGAAAACCATGATATCACAGGTACTCCTCTATCAAAATCTGTCGTAAAATCAAAGTGATGCCTTCCCTGGACAAACAACTTTGAGCCTTCATATATCGTTGTTTCTAAAACAAAAGAACCTATCAACGGAATAATAGCGTAAAAAGGACATATTCGCCCTAGTGTTTTTTTCAAAAATTCAATCATTCTAACTCCCAAACTAGCATATTCTATATTCTTATATTTACAATCTTGTTTCTTCTTAATTATCATGTATAATTAATTATTATGTATAATAAAGATATTCTCTTTAATTCATATCAATTATTGTTAATATTAAACTTAATATTTTCTATATAAAGTTTACGGAACTTTTATAAGTATAGCATTATTTTATGTATAAGTAAAGTTTAACCTTTCATCAATAATAATTGTAAGACTTTCTTAATACTATAAATTCAAAGGAGCTACCATAGTATGCATATTGTAGGATTAATAACCGAATATAACCCTTTCCATAATGGACATGCTTACCATATCCAAAAAGCAAAAGAAATTACAAATGCGGACTATATCATCGTTGTTATGAGTGGTAACTATGTCCAACGAGGCACACCTGCCATTACTGACAAATACTCTCGTACCCAAATGGCTCTAGTTAATGGTGCTGATATTGTATTTGAATTACCTGTTGTATATGCTACGGCAAGTGCTGAAACATTTGCTATGGGAGCCGTTCGAATATTACACGATCTCGGCATTGTTGATTCCATTTGCTTTGGAAGTGAATGTGGTGACTTAACGTTCCTATCTGCGATTGCTAAAACACTATGCCTAGAGTCAAATGAATTCAAACAGACTCTTCAAAGCTATCTTCGCCAAGGTTTTTCCTATCCTATTGCAAGAAAACAAGCGCTTCTTAATAGCAGTGAATTATCTTGCTATACAAAAAAGCAAATTAACGAAGTACTTGAATCTTCCAACAACATACTTGGTATAGAATATTTAAAAGCACTTTACCGACTCTCTAGCAACATCACTCCATATACAATCCTACGCGAAGGAAGCGGATATCATGATTTGACGCTAGATACAACATTCTCTTCAGCAAGTGCTTTAAGGCGCTGTTTACAATCACAAAACAAGAACGAAGCTTTAGAAAAACACATGCCTTCTTCTGCATATAATGTATTGGCCTCCGTATTAGAGAAAACGGCACCTATCTTTGAAGATGACTTTTCAGATGTTTTGCTCTATCAACTATATTCATGCCCTCCGGATACATTAGCAGAATATCTTGATATGAATGAAGATTTAGCAAATCGTTTGACAGAATTGGTACTAAAGCATCATAACTTCTCTGATTTAGCTAGTTCATTAAAGTCAAAGCAATATACGCTTACTCGAATGAATCGTGCCCTACTACACATATTGCTTCAGATAACAACTTCTTTATGCAACGACGCAGACCCAAGCATTACATCTATGTACGCAAGACTGCTTGGTTTCCAAAAAGAAGCCAGCTCTTTATTAAAGCAAGCTCGAATATATGGCGCCATACCTATTATTACAAAAGTTGCAGATGCCGAAAAATTATTAGATACCAAGCAATATACAATCTTCAAAAAGGATTTGTTCGCTACACATCTATATAATCAAATCGTTGCAACAAAGTTTGGCAATATCATTCCTAATGAATATAAGCAAGGACCGATTCGACTTTAGTTTTTAAAGTTATGGTGTTATCACATTACACAAAAGTACATCTAAAACCAAATGAAGGGCAGTCACAAGATGAAATACTCCTGTGATTGCCCTACATTCTCTCTATTTCGTAAGTTCTTCTAATTCCTCTAACAATTCTTCAAACAATGCCAATGCTTCATTAATTGGATTTTTCGATGCCATATCAACACCTGCTCCTCTTAATAGTGTAATTGGATCTGCCGAACTTCCTCCACGCAAGAAGCCAATATACTCTTCTACCGCTTTTTCTCCCTCTTTCAATATTCTACGAGACAATGCAATTGCCGCTGAGAATCCCGTTGCATACTGATATACATAGAATGGTGTATAGAAATGTGGTATCTTCGCCCATTCAAGAGCAATTTCTTCATCACTAATCATATCCTCACCAAAATATTTCATATTAAGTCCACGATACATCTCACATAAACTCTCTGCTGTCAATGCTTCTCCTGCTTCTGCTTTCGCATGTGCAAGCATTTCAAATTCTGCAAACATCGTTTGTCGGAATAATGTTGACTTAAAGCTTTCAACAAAGTGATTCACAAGATATGCTTTTTGTTTCTTATCCTCTATCTTATTTAGTAAATGTTGAATCAATAATGCTTCATTACAAGTAGATGCTACTTCTGCAACAAATATTTTATATCCTGCATATGGATATGGTTGTGTCTCATCTGAATAATAAGAATGAAGGGCATGTCCCATCTCATGTGCAAGAGTAAACACATTATCAAGATTTGGCTGATAGTTTAACAGTACAAATGGATGCGTACCGTATGCTCCCCAAGAGTAAGCCCCACTTCTCTTTCCTTCATTCTCATAGATATCAATCCAACGATTATCAAATCCTTCTTTTAATAAGCCAACATAGCGTTCTCCCATAGGAGCAAGACCTTCAAGAACCATTTCTTTTGCTTGCTCGAATGTATATTTCATATCTACATCACCAACAAGTGGCGCATACACATCGTACATATGAAGTTCTTCCACACCTAACAATTTCTTTCTAAGCTCTACATACTTATAAAATTTAGGCAAATTCGCATGTACAGCATCTATTAAATTCGTATAGACTTCCACAGGAACATCCGTCGCATCAAGGTACATCTCAAGTGTGCTACTATAGCCCCTTGCCTTTGCCTTGAACATAGAAGCTTTCACATTCGATGCGAACAATGCTGCTACCGTATTCTTCATAGAACCATATGTGCTATAAACACTTTCAAATGCAGCTTTACGAACGTTTCTATCCTTGCTTTCCATATACATAATGTATCTGCCATGCGTTACTGGAACTTTCTCTCCCTCTTCTCCTATAATTTCAGGGAACTTTATATCTGCGCTGTTATACATCTCAAAGATGTTGCTTGGTGCACCTAATACTTCTCCTGCATCTGCTAAAATTGCTTCTTCGCTTGCAGATAATGTATGCGCTTTCATTCTCATTATCTCTTCTATTGTTCTTTTGTATAATTGTAATTCTGTATTCGATTCAAAATATTGTGCTATTGTTTCTTCAGGAATCGCAAGAATCTCTGGTGTACAAAATGCAGTTGCACTCGCTAATGTAACTTGTAATGTATTTGCTTGATCGACAAGGTTTTGGTATACGGCATTCGCAGTATCTTCATGATATTTTTGATTCGCATATACGTATACTCTCTCAAGATAGAATTCCGCTTGAAATGCTGAATTAAAGTATTCTAATAAAACCGAGGCACTTTCACCCAATTTTCCTTTATACGTCTGCAACTTATCAGCAAGATCTTTTACTAGTGCATATTCCTTTTTCCAATCTTCATCATTTGCAAAAAGATCTTCAATTGCCCATGTATCCTCTAGGTTGATTTCATTACGTGTAATAATTTTATTCGCTTCAGACATTGTCTTCACCTTATGGTAACTCGTCTATTACCTATTCCATAGACGTCTTTGTTACCCCTTTCTTTATTTTAATTCAAAGTACTAGAACTTACCTTTCTATAATAGAATATAATAGCTTATGCAAAGACAGGAGACGATATAATATGGGTAAAGCCTCGAATATTTCTACAAAAGCAAACAAAGCCAAAACACCTCGAACTCTCATAAAATGTGGACTTTTCCTCTTTTTAATCTCCATCATTGTACAACCAATTTCTGCATTAAACGGTGCAAAGGTCGGCCTACTTCTATGGTTCAACACCGTTCTACCTACACTACTACCATTCATTATTCTATCTAATTTTATCATTCGTTTTCAAGTTACCGATTATATCTGCAAAGTCTTCAGCCCAATATTAAAACGAATCTTTCACATTAGTGCTATTGGCTGCTATCCGATTATCATTGGAATTCTATCTGGATTTCCAATGGGTGCAAAAACTTGCTCAGATTTAATCAAAGAGGGGCTACTCGACCGCGAAGAAGGTCAATACATCATGATACTCGTAGGTAATGCCAGCTATATGTTTTTAACGAGCTTCCTTGCTGTATCAAGTTTAGCTATCCCCAATCAAAAATACCAACTCCTAGCCTTAGTTTACTTATCTTCTATGATATCCTCTTCCTTATATCGTTTTGTAAATCAAAAACGCAAGAAAAAACATTCTACCACAGTATATAATACTAATTCCATATCTATCGCTGAATGCATAGACGAAACACCACTTAGTATGACCACCGTTGACCATTGTATTCTTGATGGTTTTACTACAATTACTAAAGTTGGGGGGTATATTATTATGTTTTCTGTTTTAACACAAATTCTATCTACTTTATTAGAACACTTTGGAATAGCTCGCTTTTTACTACTTGGTTCACTTGAGATTACAACTGGTATCTATCTCATAGCCTCCTCTACCTTAGACATAGCAAAAAAAATAGTCCTAACTATCACAATTACCTCCTTTGGCGGTTTCTCTAGCCTCGCACAAGTCGGAAGTGTAATCGAAAACAGCGGACTATCCTTAAAAACCTATCTACACTACAAGGTTATCAATAGCTTGTTTGCATTCCTTTTGTCTATATCCTATATATCATTATTCAATATCATCTAAGAATGTGTTTTCATCAAAGTCAAAATCATCTTGTACTTCCACTGAATGAGCGATTTCTTCTCCGAAATTGCTCTGTGGTTGTTGCATTGTTGGAGCAAGCTCCTTTTTGTTGTTCGCTACAATATCAAGATTTCCCTTTAATGATTCTAGCATATTATCATACTTACTTTTTGTACTTTCATATGCATTCAACAATATTCTTTCAACGTCACCTAGCATATCATCTGTATATGCAATTGCACCTTGACGAATCTCATCTGCATCTTGACTTGCCGCTGCTAATATTCTCTCTGCTTCTTTTGTCGCATGTTCTACAATATCATTTGCTTGGTAATACGCTTGTTGCATAATCTCATGCTCATTAATTAATGCATTCGTCTGTTCCTGTGCTTGTGCAAGCATTGTGTCTGCCTTTTCTCTTGCGTCTTGTAATATTGCATCTTTATTTGCAATGATTTTTTGATATCTCTTAATCTCATCTGGTGTTCTAAGTCGTAATTCATCAACCAAATCATATAATTCGTCTTTTGGTACAATTACCTTTGTCGATGAAAGTGGATACATCTTACAACTCTCGACAAATTCATAGATATCCTCAATTAACTGTTCAATTCTGCTTGCTCCCATACACTCTATCTCCTATCCCTGACCTACTTTTTCCTCATGGATTAGTTTGCTTCCATACTTTTATATTTTTCTTTTACACGTCCAACGACATTTACTGGTACAAATGGACTAATATCTCCCCCATACATTCCAATCTCACGAACAACGCTCGAACTTACATAGGAATATTCTACACTTGTTGTTAAAAACAGCGTGTCCACCTTTGGGTTTACTTTATGGTTTGTTTGAGCAATCTGCAACTCATATTCAAAATCTGTAATCGCTCGTAATCCTCTAATAATTACATTTGCACCTTTTAAATCTGCAAAATCTACTAGTAAACCATCAAAAGATTCAACGACAACATTATCTAGTTCCTTCGTTGCTTCCTCTATCATTGCAACTCTTTCTTCTACCGAAAACAGTGGATTTTTTGCACTATTATTCAAAACTCCAATAATAAGCCTATCCACCAACTTCGATGAGCGATAAATTACATCTAAGTGTCCTAAAGTAACTGGATCAAAGCTCCCTGGATATACACCAATCCTCATAATATCCTCCATACTCTACTCTGTATTCCAAAGCTAGTAACAAATTCAGTTACCTAAACTAATATATCTAGTCTTTCTTTTCTAATTAGTATCTTCACGCTTTTGTATAAATACATGTTTATTTGTTTTATATTCTTTTGTACGATATACCTCTAAATTTGAGTCTTCAAGATACGAAAAATCTGTATCAAGAGAAGCCTCCACAACAACAATGGTATTATAATACATAATACTTGAATGTTCCAGATATTCTAATATTGTCTTCTCTAATCCTTTGTCATACGGAGGATCCATGAAAATAATATCAAATACTTTCCCATTCTTCTCTGCATATTGAACAGCAGCCATTATATCCATCATAAGCACCATAGCCGAATCTGCCAGATTCGTTATCTTAAGGTTCGCTTTGATACACTCAATTGCTGCCTTATTATTTTCCACAAATACGGCTGCCTTAGCACCTCTACTTAGTGCTTCAATACCAATCGCACCACTTCCACTAAACAAATCAAGAAAATCACAATCGACTAAATCTTGTGCTAATATATTAAACAAAGTTTCCTTAATCCTATCTGTGGTAGGTCTTGTGTCTAAGCCAGAGATTGTCTTCAATTGTAATCGTTTTGCCTTGCCAGCAATTACTCTCATTCCATCATCCCTTTATATCTTAATTCGTAACTATGCAGGGATACACTCCTCGCGTTACTATTACACACTTTTATATGAAACACTTGTCAGCTTGCTGACATAACCAATATGGATAGTCTATATCAAAATGCTCCATAATTCAATAGTTTCAACAATATTTTCATATATTTTTTATGACTATTTGTGATTTTTTCTCTTCTTTTTCCTCTCACACTGCATTACACTAATACTGCAATCTGTGTTTCTAATAATAGTTTTTCAAAATCTGCCTCTGTTACTGGCTTAGAATAATAGTAACCTTGAGCATAGTCACAGCCCATATTCTTTAAGAATATGGCTTGCTCTTGTGTCTCTACACCTTCTGCCACAACAAACAAACCTAGCCACTGCGCAAGATTAATTACAAACTGTATTACAGAACGGCCACTGCTTTTTCCAACATTATTTCTTAGAAAACTCATGTCTAACTTAAGAATCTCAATTGGTAAATCACTTAACATATTAAGCGAAGAATAGCCCGTTCCAAAATCATCCATCTCAATTACAAATCCTAGTTCGCGAATTTGATTTACTAAATCTATCATTTGTTTCGTATTATCTGTATACGCTGTCTCTGTAATTTCCAAATGAAGATACTGAATTGGTATTTTATATTTATTAACTAAATCGAATAATACTTGTGGCAATTTAGGATTATACAAATCCACTCTCGAAACATTTACAGAAATCGGTATTAATTCATGTCCTGTCTCAATCCAAGAAGCAATCTTTTGACAAACAACCTCCCATACATAGTAATCCAACTCACTAATAAAACCATTCTTCTCAAAGATAGGAATGAATTCTCCTGGTGATAGGAAACCATACTCTGGCTGCTTCCATCTTACTAATGCTTCTGCGCCAATAACATATTCTGTCGTTAAATCAAATTTAGGCTGATAGTACACTACAAATTGTTTCTCTTTTATTGCCTTTTTCATTGCATTTGTTATCATCTGTTCACGTAACAACTTTTCTCGAATCGACTCATTATAATATGTAATATAAGCATCGTAGTTCCCTTCAAAAGTATCTACAGCCAATTTTGCACGATCATATATTGTCTCAATCGGCATTAAAGTGTTACTTATATTGTATATGCCGAAACGCATAATAATATTAATATGAATTGGATAATTATTTAATTCTTCCACAATTTTTCTAAGAATTCCTTCATTAAACTTCTCACTCTCCATCAAGATATAGAAGTTATCTGCACCTGCATATCCACTCAATGCGTTGTCACCAATAGTCTTAGCAATTGTCTTCCCGATAAATGTAAGTAGTCGATCTCCCTCCGCTCTACCAAAAAGCTCGTTCACCAATTTAAATCTTGAAATGTTTGCAAAAATAACAAGATATTTATTGGTCATATTCTCTTTAATTATTTTACTTACTCGTTCTGTAAAAAAGTTCATATTATATAGACCAGTTAGAGAGTCCCTCTCAATCTGGTTAATTACTGCTGCCGTCTCTGATAACTTAATTGCATTTTCAATTCGCCTCTTTATTATAATAGGACTAAATGGTCTTACAATAATATCATGTGCACCTAATTGAAAGGCTTCTGCTTCCGTTTTTTCATCAATCTCTGAAACAATTGCAATTGACGGAATCGTATTTGCCATTTTCATCTCTTGAAATTTTGCCAAAAAAGAGAAACCTTCTCTTGCTGGTATCATTAAATCTATTAACACTGCTGTAATTTTAGTCGTTTTCTCTTCTAACTCGGTCATTGCTTCCTTTGCCGTGCTTGCATTAATAATCGTATATGTATCCTCTAATATTGTCTGTAATGCTAATCTACTCTCTTTATCTTTAATAATCACTAGAATGGTATCTTTTTGACTCATCATGAAAAGACCCTCCAATCTTATATTCATAAATAATCTGTTTATACGTTCTCAATGATTTTATTATATCATACTTTAAGATAAATTGAACTAATATTGTACAATTTATCTTAAAAATCATATAATATTTGTTTGTTTCCTAAATTATACAGACAAAAGAAGTATAATACCATAAATTTTATGATATTATACTTCTTTTTTATTTCTTTTGTGCAGTTATATGCTAGTATACTACTTGCTTACACAAGAATCTACTTCACATATTATTCTTTTGCCTTTTCATTAATAACCAGATTCTTTACCAGCCATTAATTTCTCTTGTTCTGCGATCATTTTTTTAACCATGTAACCACCTACAGAACCATTCTGATAAGATGTCAAGTCACCGTTGTAACCATGTTTTAATGGTACTCCAAGTTCACTTGCTACCTCATACTTAAATCTGTCCATTGCTTCTCTTGCTTCTGGTACTGCTGAACGATTTCTGCTTGCCATAATAAACTCCTCCATTCACTACTCTCGTGTTATTACACTTGAATACGTCGTGTTGTTGTTTGTTACGCTATTATTATATGGAGTTATTTTAATATTACACTTGTAATTTTTTCATTTTTT
>NZ_JAVBNS010000153.1:0-43705 GCF_031551385.1 Anaerosporobacter sp. | reverse complement strand
ATAATGCTACACATATAAATCCAAGAATAAACGCTCCTTCTGCACGCAGATATCTTCTCGTCTCGTATTCAATTTTCTCTTCCTGATTAGGTAGAATCCATTCTTGAATTTGCCTTCTCACTTTTAAGAAATTTAATATTATCAGTGCACATTCCCCCATTCTTGCTGATTCTTAATGAATTCCTCTTCTTCTGATACCGTAAGATGCCGTAAAATCTGTTTATTTATCTCTTCACTTATTGGGTTTTTTAATTGATATCTTCCTTTTTCATATACGACAATATCGGAAACTAAGAATTGTGGCTCAACTACATCATCATCCTTAGAGGAACGATAACATGTTTGTATAATACTCTGCCTTATAGGAATAATCTGCGAAATTCTTTCTATATATCTATGACCATCTGCATGCTTGCACATATGTACATCAAATTGAATTGCATCAACTACTTGTCTTGTCGCTGCCGTCTCATTCTGAAATCCTCCTTCTGTAAGTAATGCATTTCTCATGGCGTAGATTAAGTCCTTTGTTGTTTTTGCATGATGGGTAAACAGTGTAAAAAGCGATGCCACCTGTGACATTCCTATCATCTGACTAGCAACACTTGCCGTTGCCACTTCTCCTAATATACTTACTGTTCCATCCGTTTTTTTAGCAAAGTCTAATCCTTCTACACCACTGACATAATCCGTTTCTTTAAAAGATACAATGTTTCTCTTCGGATAAATCTTTCTTAGGTGTAATTCGAATGACAGCTCCTGCACGCGAAGATTGTAGGTAGGGCGAATATAGCGAATTAGCGACATTAACAACGTTGTTTTTCCAGAACCTTGTTCTCCCGTAATTGCAATAACCTGACACCCTTTAATCAGCCATTTCATCAACTGAATCGGCAGCATACAATTATTACCCGTAATTAACGTGCTAATATCCTTTTGCATCTCTTTATGGAACTTACGAACAAAGAGTACCCACCCTTCACAAAATGGTGGTCTAGCAACCGCTACACGAGATCCATCTACCATTTCATTAACGATATATCCTCGTACTTCGGATAATTGCCCAGGATTATTATAACGATAGATATTCTTGCAGACTCGAATTAACTCTTTCTTGCTTTCAAACCCTAAGAATGATAGATGAATGGACTTTCCTTTATAAAACAACCAGATGCTTTCATAGGAAGCAGGTAATACTCTGACTTCTCCAAACCGTTCTACCTCCATATTGTTTGTAATCCCAGATACACCTGCTGATACACCATCTATCGACATATCACGAATCTCATCTATTACACCATTTCCACGATAGCAGGAATATAGTCTTTGGCTTAGAATCTGTAATTTATCATAGAGATCCAAACACATATGACTTCGATGATACATTGCATGAATTTGCGTATCTGTAATTTCATAATATGCTTCTCCATCATCATTCACTTTAGGTGCATCTAACTTATATGTTTCTATCATCTTTATTAATGCGTTACTCTCATACTTTTGAATATATTGATATAGAAGGATATCAAATTTTTCTCTTGCAGATAAATCCCCACTTTCAAAACCAATAAAATTCTCTAAATCTCCCTCCTTAAATTGAAATTTTCCAATTAACATATCCACGATATATTCTTTAATATATAATTTGGCTTGCCAGTCGCCAAATGTACATGTTTTTAACGCTTTCCTTAATTCTCTCCTCCTTTTCGCCTGTTTTTGTTGGTTTGTATGATTCCCATTACTATCATATATGTTTGAGCGTAACATCTCACGAAATGTATTCTCTACTTCCATTTGTAACTCAGCTATTGTTGTAATTTGCTTTCGCTCAATTTCTATACGTTTTCTCTTTCCTATATGCAACAATCTTCACACCTACCTTTGTCAATTGATTGCATTGCTTCATTTAACATTTTTGCTGCCTGTTCAAGCGCATACATAAAAGGATAATTATAATCCCCTTGCTTGCACTCTATATTTGCTGATATAAAATCTATTACTCTTCCTTCTGACATTGCCTCTTTGCAAAGAATGTTGTAAGGAATTGTAGCAATATCCATAGATGGAATCTTATATTTTCTAGCTATATTTTTAATATTGATTTTGGAATTCGGCTGATAATTGCCAATAAGATATCGAACATTCGATATAGATATATGTTTTCTTAATTCCTTTTTTCCAAAAGGATTCATATGTTGCATAAGATTTAGCATAACAAGGTCTGCCTTTTCAAGAATGTACTGTGTACTCGCTTTATTCATGTCCTGTAAATCCACAAATACAAGTTCTTCACTTTCCCTACACAACGTAATAAACTGTGGCAGTATCTTCATAAGCTCTTTTTCTAAAAGCGCATTTTCAATCTGACGATTTGGAAGATAATATAACGTATCCGTGTATAACTCTTCCGCTAATTCTTCTACTTGCCATACCAACTCAAGTTTTTCCTTACTCTGTAACCGACAAAACAATTCTTTCGACGCATTCATATGATAAGGCGTAATGCTTTCGCATAGAAGTGATAATCTTGTTCTTGGAGTAAAGTTATCCTCAATTCGATTCCAGTTTCTATGATTCTCCCAAAGTAAAATCTTTTGCTTCTTTCTAATTGCATAGTATGCTGCTAAACAACAGAGATTACTTGTCGTTCCTGCATTTCCTCGAATATCACTGTAAAACGCAATTAGCATTCCCCTCCCCCTTTCTTTAACTGCTGTATTGCAGAATGAATCTCTCTTGTTGTAAACAATTGCATCTGTCTTACGATACACGCCAACGTTTTAATCATGTCATTCGACATATTCCTAAAATTCTTCCCTTCTTCAAATTCTAAACACTGCTTATAATAAAGATCATAACTATCTAGCCAGATCTCATTTATAATACACCATTCCTCACACAGTGGATAATTGCGAATAAAATACTTACTATCAAGCCTCTTATTACAGATGTCTCTCACGATTAAGATACATTGCTTCTTATATTGCGATATTATTTGGGCTGCTCCTTGCATCACCCTCTTATACAGATTTGTAATTACAACAATATAATCAAATGTATTATCTAAATCTCTTTCTATTCCCTCCTCACAGATTTCCACTTCATATAAAACATAAGAATATGAGTCTACTATTTCCTTATGCTCTTGAAGCCATTCTCTACTGCATTCTAGCCAGTCAAGCCCCATATTATAACTCGGTTGACATACCGCCTTCTTCTCTTCTTGGTATGTAACAACCAACACCTCTTGCCCACATATACGTAGTATTCTACCTATATAGTACACAATGTCTCGACTAGGTACACCAATGAAACCTATTGCCTTCGCCATTCATTCCTCCTTTTATTATGAACTTATTTTTGAATACTCTTTGAAAATTTTTGGATTGTTTTTAGAACATAAATGAAATAAAATAATAAACCAGATATTATAAGATTTGTTTCAGATAAAAAGATTATATACCAATTTTTCTCATTTGTAAACCATTTTTTTACATGGTGTGTTTTTATATTAAAAAAACATAGAAATCCATTTTTTCATGAACTTCTATGTTTTTATTAAATATATTTATTTGTTTGCTGTATTAACAAGATTTACTGCTTCTGACATTTTCGTAGTAGCTGTTGCCATGAACTCGTCACCTTCTGTAATAAGCTCAATAAAGCTTGTATAAACAGCTTCATCTGTATATATCTCTTCTGTACAAGCTTCAACTGCTGAACGGTAAGGTTCTGTACCCTTTAATGCTTCTTCTGCTGCTTCTTTAAATACAACTTGTGCCTCTTTATATTTCTTTGGTGCTGTTATATCTCTTAACTTAATAAGTTCATCTTCTAACTTTTTAATATCATCAAGACATGCTTTTTTTGTATCTTCATTTGTCACATCTGATGCAAATGTTTGTAAGTCAGTTAAAAATGATGAATTAATTGTTGTTAAATTAGTTTGTATCTCTTGAACATCATCATAATATTGTTTTTCAGCTTTCTTGTCTGAACATCCTGTTAATGCGAATGCTAAACATAAAGTAAGCATTGCAATTAAAATTTTACTAATTTTTTTCATTTTCTTCTCCTTTTATGTACTATAACGTCCTTATAATACTTATCTTTTATTATTATATCAACAAATAACTAACCGTTATTTATTTGCTTCGTTAGCAATTTGACTTGCTTCTGAAATTTTTGTACCAGCTGCCGTAATATGATCGTCACCTTCTGTAATACGTGTCATGAATTCATCATTAGCTGTTTGATCTGTGAATACTGCCTCTGTACAATTTTGAATTGCTACAGAATAATCTTCAGTTCCTTTTAATCCTTCTTCTGCTGCTTCTTTATAAACAATTTGTGCCTCTTTATATCTTTTGGGAGCTGTTAAATCTCTTAATGTAGTAAATTCTGTTTCCATTGTCTTAATATCTTCAAGAACTTTTGCTTTTGCATCTTCATTTGTTACATCTGCTATAAATGTTTGTAAATCTGTAAGCATTGTTGAATTAGCCAATATTATATTGCTTTGTATTGCCTCTACATCATCGTGGTATTTTTTTTCTGCCTTCTTGTCTGAGCATCCTGTTAATGCAAATGCTAAACATAACGCAAGCACTGCGATTAAACTTTTAGTGATTTTTTTCATTTTTCCTCCTCTTAAGTATTATAAACTCCTTATAATACTTGCTGCCTATTATACGAAAGATATGAATGCGGCTCTTCTTCATAATATCATATCTTGCGTGTTGGTTGAAAGACCACAAACATAATCGTATCAGAGTTAACGCCTTTTTTCAAGTGTTAGATATGGAATAGGGTACTAATTTCCTATTTTTTATTTATTATTTAATAAAATATGTATTTTTTCTATTACAACTTATAGCATCTCTGCAGTGCTACAAGGCTTATTATATCCACTAAAATTCCCATTCCCATTGCATGATAAAGCATACAAGGCACAAAATGATGTCAATCAAGTTGTGCCTTGTTACTTATTCCCTATAATTACTTAAAACAATATATCCGACTTCTTGCTAAGTAATCTTCCACCATTAACAATCGTAGCAACACCTGCTCCAATACCAAACACGATAATGCAGATGCCTAATACTAGATTACATGTTCCTACTGATTTCATAGTTTTATATACTTTTTCGCCCATCTTCATTCCTCCAATCAATAGAAGTTATTCTTGCACACCATATTGAACATAATATGCATCAATCGCTTCTTTTAATGTATCGTCAATAATAATTTTACCATTATACGGATTATTATACAAGTGTTCTACAACTTCTGCCATAGTTACAATTGCTGTTGTCTTTAAACCATATGCTTCTTCTATCTCACTTAATGCACTCTTAGTTCCTTGACCACGTTCCATTCTATCTACAGAAACTACAAGTCCAAGAACATCAACATCTCCTTGTGCTTTAAGAATTGGTAGTGTTTCTTGAATCGATGTTCCAGCCGTTGTTACGTCTTCGATAATAACAACTTTGTTCTTATCCTGAATAGGGCTTCCAAGAAGGATGCCTGTATCTCCATGGTCCTTTTCTTCTTTACGATTTGAACAGTATCCGATATCTACGCCATAATGTTCACTGATTGCCATTGTAGTCGCTACACTTAGAGGAATTCCTTTATAAGCTGGTCCAAAAAGAATATCAAAGTCAAATCCAAATTTGCTTTCGATTGCCTTCGCATAATATTCACCTAGTTTACGTAATTGTGCACCTTTACGGTAAAATCCTGTATTTACAAAGAAAGGCGTCTTTCTTCCACTCTTCGTAACGAAATCTCCAAACTTTAATACGCCACAATCCACCATAAATTCAATAAACTCTTTCTTATATTGTTCCATTGTATATCCTCCTGTTTTCTGATATGTTTTAATTTTCTTTTGCTCTAACACAAGCTCTTCACTATACTATTTTACACAACCAATCAAAGAGTTAATATCTTCAATCGAATTCTTTTTCAGATACTCTTCTAAACCTTTTACGATTTCCATTGTTGCTGTTGGATTTGCGAAGTTCGCTGTACCTACAGATACCGCTGTTGCTCCTGCCATTATGAATTCTAAAGCATCTTCCACATTCATAATACCACCCATTCCAATAATTGGCAAGCTTACTGCATTTGCAACTTGATAAACCATACGAACTGCAACAGGTTTAATCGCTGGGCCTGATAATCCGCCTGTTTTATTAGCTAATACAAAACTTCTTTTATTAACATCAATCTTCATTCCAGTAAGCGTATTAATCAATGATAACACATCTGCTCCACCAGCTTCTGCTGCTTTCGCTGTCTCTGTAATATCCGTAACATTCGGGCTTAACTTCATAATAATTGGCTGTTTTGCCACTTTCTTTACTGCACGAGTGATCTCTTCCACGCTTTTTGCATTTTGTCCAAAAGCAATTCCACCTTCTTTTACATTCGGACATGATATATTAATCTCTAACAAATCAACCGATTCATTGGCTAATCGTTCTACAACCTCAACATAGTCACGTTCCGACTTACCACATACATTTACAATTACTTTCGTATCGTACTTTTTAAGAAATGGTAAATCTCTCTCTGCAAATACATCAATACCAGGATTTTGTAATCCTACTGCATTCAGCATACCACCATATGTCTCAGCAATTCTTGGAGTCGCATTTCCTTCCCAAGGTATATTTGCTACACCTTTTGTCACAACTGCGCCCAAACGATTCAAATCAACAAAATCACTATACTCAATTCCAGAACCAAATGTACCAGAGGCAGTCATTACTGGGTTATTAAGTTCTACACCAGCTAAGTTTACTTTTAGATTCATTATAGTTCTACCTCCTCAGCATAGAATACTGGACCGTCTTTGCATATTCTTGTGTTATGAACATGCGTATGATGGTCAACTTCTTTTGTTTTACATACACAGGCAAGACATGCACCAATACCACATGCCATTCTCTCTTCAAGAGAGATTTGAGCTTTGATTCCATTCTCTAGTGCATATGCTTTAATTCCACGAAGCATTGGCGTTGGCCCGCAAGCAAAGATGATATCCGCGTCAAGCGCATGTTCACGAATGGCGTCAATAACATTTCCTTTTACACCTGTACTCCCGTCTTCTGTTGCAATGTATACATCACCATGAGATTCAAATTCTTCATTCATAAATGTAACATCTCTGTATCCCAGTACAATGCTTTTCTCTATATTAAGTTGTTTCGCTAACTCTAACATTGGAGGAATTCCAATTCCACCACCGATTAGGATTGCTTTCTTACCTTCTAATGTAAATCCATTACCAAGAGGCCCCATAATTGTAATGGTATCTCCTACTTGATACGTAGCGATTTCCTTTGTTCCTTCGCCAACTAAACGGAATACAAATCGTAATGTTCCTTCACTTTGATTAATCTCACAGATACTAATTGGTCTAGGTAATAGACGACTTCCATCCTTGCAATAGAACGAAACGAATTGTCCTGGTTTTGCCGCCATAGCAATCTCTTTATCTTTAAGCCACATACTGACAATATCTTCTTGTAATTTAACTACGCTTGTGATTACGGCTGTATTTTTGAAATTCTCTGCCACTATACTTGTACCTCTCTTTTCTTTTCTATATAACTAATTTTCAAGATTACGTCTATCCAATTAGTTTGTGCACACAAATTGCAAAAAATATGTTTCTTGAATAACTACAATTATTCTAACAAATTAACGTGGGTATGACAACTAGAAAAAGAAGAAACCAAACTTCTCGGCTTCTTCTCTTTCTGTTCTTTATTTTACTTCAACAACCCAGTTGAATGTGTCTTCCACTTTACCTAATTGAATGCCTGTAATCGTATCATAGATTCTTTGGCTAAGCTCACCAATTCCACCATCATTAACTTGCATTACATGATCTTCAAAACGAAGATGACCTACTGGTGAGATAACTGCTGCTGTACCTGTACCAAATACCTCTTCTAAAGAACCATCTTTCGACGCTTCATATAATTCATCTACAGAGATTCTTCTCTCATCTACAGGAACGCCCCATGATTTACATAATTCAATAACAGAATTTCTTGTAACACCAGGTAAGATACTACCATTTAATTTAGGGGTAACTACTGTTCCATTAATCTTAAAGAAGATGTTCATTGCTCCAACTTCTTCAATGTATTTTCTCTCAACACCATCAAGCCATAATACTTGTGAATATCCATCATCATGTGCTTTTACTTGAGCAGCTAAAGAAGCAACATAGTTAGCACCTGTTTTCGCTTCACCAACTCCACCCTTAACAGCACGAACATATTCATCTTCAATCCAAATCTTAACTGGATTAAGCCCTTCCGGATAGTAAGCACCTACTGGTGATAAAATAATCATAAACATATATGTGTCTGATGGACGAACGCCAAGGAACGGATCTGTTGCAATAACAAAAGGTCTAATGTATAAAGATGTTCCTGGTTTTGTTGGAATCCAAGCTTCATCTGTTTTAACAAGCGCTTTTAATGCATCTAAGAAAGCTTCCTCTGGAATTTCTGGGATACAGATTCTTCTGTTTGTATTATTTGCTCTCTCTATATTCTTGTCTGGACGGAATAATAATGTTCTTCCATCTTCTGTTTTATATGCCTTTAAGCCTTCAAACATCTCTTGACCATAGTGAAATACCATAGCTGAAGGAGCTAACGTAATTGGTGCATAAGGAACAATTCTTGCATCATGCCATCCTTTACCAGTTTCGTAATTCATAATAAACATATGATCTGTAAAGATTGTACCAAATTTTAATGGATTATCTTCTGCTGGTAATTCATTTGGTGTAGTTGTTTTTTCATATCTAATATTTAACATAATCATTCACCTTCCTAATTGTAACTTATCGTTGTTGCGAACGCTTTGTGTGAACAGTAAGCACTTATCCACTTCTGAAATATATATTAGTCTTCTCAAAAATGAAATTCAATAGTTTCACAAAATCTTTTTACATATCAATTGTTTATAGCTTATATTCATTATAGTTATATAATTTATATACTACTATTCTAATTAATCATATCGATTTTACTATCTATTAGTTTTGTCTTTCATATTTAATAAACCAATATTCTAAATCGTAATACGTCTGCTCATCGGATTGATCTGTAATCTTCCATTCTGGCATTTCATCAAGATTCGGAAAATACGTATCCGCTTCATAACCATAATCAATCTTCGTTATATGAGCAACATCACAATATGAAAGCATTTGATGATAGATAGAATCACCACCGATAACAAAGACATCTTCTGATTTATAATCTTTCACTAATTCAAGCGCTTCCTCTATACTGCCTACAACAGTTGCTCCATCTACTTTATAATCTGCTTTTCTTGTAATTACAATATTCATTCGATTTGGCAATGGCTTACTTTGAGGAAAACTTTCTAACGTTTTACGTCCCATAATAACCACTTTCCCTGTCGTCTCTTCTCGAAAGAAACGTTGGTCAGCAGGAATTCTAACAAGTAAATCATTCTTATTCCCAATCGCCCAATTCTTATCTACTGCTACGATTATATTCATATAATACACTCATGCATATCACAAACTTGCTGTGATACCGCCCTAGGGCGCATATCTCCTTTATCATTATTTTCTTTCTTCAGACACGTACCTAAATCGCAACAGGAATATTCTCTACCTTTGGCCCTGTCACATAATTATCAAGACGGAAATCATCTACTGTAAACTGATAGAAATCCTTTATCTCAGGATTCATCCAGAATGTTGGCGCATCATAAGTCGGTCTTGTAATTAACTCTTCAATAATCGGTATATGACGGTCATAGATATGAGCATCTGCAATTACGTGAACAAACTCTCCCACTTCCAAATCACATACTTGTGCTAACATATGGATAAGTACTGCATATTGGCACACATTCATACTGTTTGCTGCAAGAATATCTTGTGAACGTTGATTCAGAATCGCATTCAGATACATCTTGCCATCTGCTTTCTTTGTCACATTGAATGTCATACTATACGCACATGGATATAAGTGCATCTCATCTAAATCTTGGTGTACATAAAGATTCGTAATAATACGACGGCTATATGGATTGTTCTTTAAATCATAGATAACACGGTCAATCTGATCCATCATGCCTTCTTTATATCTATGTTTTACTCCAACTTGGTAACCATAAGCCTTACCGATAGAGCCTGTCTCATCCGCCCAGCTATCCCAAATCTTACTATTCAAATCATTCACATTGTTCGATTTCTTTTGCCAAATCCATAGTATCTCATCGATACAAGTTTTGATAGCCGTTCTGCGAAGTGTCAATGCTGGAAATTCTTTTGATAAGTCGTAACGATTTACAACTCCGAATTTCTTAATTGTATATGCAAAAGAACCATCCTCCCATTTCGGGCGAACTTTCTCTCCTTCTGTACTAACGCCATTTTCTAAAATGTCTTTACACATATCTATAAATAAATTATCTGCTAAACTCATGTACTGCCTCCTTAGCTCTCTGATTGTAACTCCCCTTGACATAGGGTGTACCCTACATTATTCTAAAGTATCTATATCAAAAAAACAAGAGCTTTTGCATAACTCACTCTGCAAAGCCCTTGTTTTTTCTATTACTTTGAACGATTTGTACAAGCAGCAACCTTGCTATCCTATACCGTTACATAATTTTCTTCAACAAAACGCTTAATATTCGAAGCATTCACGTATCGTTTCACATTTCCCGCTTTTACTTCAAGTAAAGTTGGTGCCTGCATAATACCAAGTTCCGATGCTACGTCTATGTTTTCTTCCGCATCAACGACTACATAATCCAAGCCTTCGAGATACGCTTTTGCCATGATACAATTCGGACAAGTTTTTGTTGTAAACAAATATAATCCATCTTTTGATACATCACTGCATTCTTTTTCATCAGCAACTATATGGATTTCCTTCCCTTCGGCTACTGCACTCTTTTCAAGTCCCTGAACAGCTCCCTCAAAAGCATTTCCTGCCTTGTACAGCTTACGATTTACATACTCTTGTGATTTTCCTTCATTCCAGTTTTGAACAGGTCTATAATAACCTGTGATACGACTATAAACTTCTGCCTTCTCACCACATTCTGGACAAGTAAAATGCTCACCACTAATATAACCATGATTCTTACAGATTGAATACGTTGGAGACATTGTATAGTATGGCAATTTATAATTTGTTGCAATCTTACGAACCAGCTTTGCAGCTGCTTCCCAATCTGGAAGTTTCTCACCTAAGAATGCATGGAATACCGTTCCCGATGTATATAATGTTTGCAAACGATCTTGAATATCCAATGCTGAGAAGATATCATCTGTATAATTAACTGGTAGGTGAGAACTGTTTGTGTAATAAGGTGTATCCCCTTCGTTTCCAGCAGTCTTAATCTCTGGCCAACGTTTTCTATCATGTTTCGCAAGACGATATGTTGTAGATTCTGCTGGTGTTGCCTCCAAATTATACAAATCACCATACTCTACTTGATATTCGGATAGACGTTCTTTCATATGTTTTAATACTTTAACGGAAAAATCTTGTGTCTCCTTGCTTGTCATATCCATTCCTAACCAGCGTGCATTTAAACCTACTTCATTCATACCGATAAGACCTATTGTAGAAAAATGATTATCAAACGTTCCAAGATATCTCTTTGTATAAGGGTACAAACCTTCTTCTAATAACTTAGAAATGATTTTTCTCTTAACCATCAATGAGCGTGCGGCTACATCCATCATACGATTTAGCCGCTTAAAGAAATCTTCTTCATTCTTCGCAAGGTATGCAATACGTGGCATATTAATTGTAACTACACCAACACTTCCCGTACTTTCTCCTGAACCAAAGAAACCACCTGTTTTCTTTCTTAATTCTCTAAGATCAAGTCGCAAACGACAGCACATAGAACGAACGTCACTTGGTTCCATATCACTATTAATATAGTTTGAGAAATATGGAGTACCATATTTTGCTGTCATTTCGAATAACATTTTATTATTTTCTGTTTCTGACCAATCAAAGTCTCTTGTAATAGAGTACGTTGGAATTGGATATTGGAAGCCACGTCCATTGGCGTCTCCCTCAATCATAATTTCGATGAATGCCTTATTCACCATATCCATTTCTCTCTTACAATCTTTATATTTAAAATCCATCTCCTTACCTGCAACGATACATGGAAGTTCTGCCAAATCATTTGGAACAGTCCAGTCAAGAGTAATGTTAGAAAATGGTGCTTGCGTTCCCCATCTGCTCGGTGTATTTACACCATAGACAAAGGATTGAATACATTGTTTTACTTCTTTATATGAGAAATTGTCTGCTTTAACTAAAGGAGCTAAGTACGTATCAAACGATGAAAATGCTTGCGCTCCAGCCCACTCATTTTGCATAATTCCCAAGAAATTAACCATCTGATTACATAACGTTGATAAATGACTTGCAGGTGATGAAGTAATCTTACCTGGAATACCACCAAGACCTTCTTTAATCAATTGCTTAAGTGACCAGCCTGCACAATATCCTGTTAGCATAGATAAATCATGAATATGTATGTCTGCATTTCTATGTGCAGCCGCAATCTCCTCGTCGTAAACTTCAGACAACCAATAGTTTGCAGTTATTGATCCTGAATTATGAAGAATCAATCCTCCAACAGAATATGTTACCGTTGAGTTTTCCTTTACTCTCCAATCCTCTTCCTTCACATAGCTATCAACAATTTCTTTGTAGTCAAGAATTGTCGATTTCATGTTACGGATTTTTTCACGATTTTTGCGGTATAAGATGTATGCTTTTGCTACATCTGTATATCCTGTTTGTTCTAGTACACGTTCAACGGAATCTTGAATATCCTCTACGCTAACTACACCATCTTTCATTTTGTTCTGAAAATCCGAAGTAACACGTAGAACTAAGAGATTAATGATATCATCATTATAAAGCTTTTCTGTCGCATTAAATGCTTTTGAAATTGCATCCGAAATCTTCTTTACGGTAAACTCTGCAACTTCCCCATCTCTCTTAACAACATTAAACATAAAACCGTTCTCCCTTCATAATTCATTTTCTTTCTCAATCGATGCACTATATCTTGTGTCTGCTATAAAATTCCCCACTAATATTCATTATAATTATAATAAAAAAACCGATAAGAAAATCATGATTTTCGATTTCCTCATCGGTTAAATTGTATCAGAATACAGCTTTTAAGTCAAGCGATATATCTACTACATATACGCACGCTTTCCAGCCCAAATACTACATATTGTGTTTTCAATAGTATTTATTACCTATTTTTCTAGTTGCAAATATATCTCTTTTGGGACATATGCTTCTACATAAATTCCCTCGCCTTGGTACTCTTCCTTTAGCAATTGCCCATATTTGCGGATAGTTTGAATCTTACCTGCTTCTGAATATGAAAATACTTTTTCTATTAATATTTTTTGTTCTTTTAATATTTCTTCAATCGTAGCAAGAAGTTCCTCTAATCCTTTTCCAGATTTCGCAGACATTGAAATAGTACGATCCGCTTTAAAATCTTTTAGAATTTGTGGCTCTTCCACTTTATCGATTTTATTAAATGCAGTAATGATTTTTTTGTCCTTAACACCTAGATTTTCTAACGTTTCATAAACAACATGCATATGCTTGTATGCTTCGGGGTTCGAGCTATCTACTACATGTATAATCATATCTGCATACTTTGCCTCTTCAAGAGTACTACGGAATGCATTGATCAAATGATGTGGTAATTTACGAATAAATCCAACGGTATCTGTTAGAAGAATCTGTTGCCCACTCTCTAGTTTTAGATTTCTTGTTGTAGGATCAAGTGTTGCAAACAATTTGTCCTCCGACAATACTCCCGCACTTGTTAACGTATTCAACAACGTAGATTTTCCCGCATTCGTATATCCTACAATTGCAATAACAGGTGTCTGGTTCTTGCTTCTTTGCTGTCTTGTTGTCTCTCTTGTTTGTACTACATCATCAAGTTCATGATTCAATTGTGAAATTCTATCACGAATTAAACGACGATCCATCTCTAATTTTTTCTCACCAGGACCTTTTGTACCAATACCGCCGCCAAGTCTTGATAGGGAACTTCTAAGACCTACTAAACGTGAAGAACGGTACTTTAATTGCGCTAACTCAACCTGAATCTTACCTTCTCGTGTAGAAGCTCTCTGTGCAAATATATCAAGAATCGTAACTGTACGGTCCATTACTTTAATTTGAAGTGCTTCCTCTAGGTTTTTAAGCTGCGCTGGTGACAATTCATCATCACATACTACGCCAGTTGCATCTAACTCTTGTGCAAGTAAACGTACTTCCTCAATCTTACCTTTTCCAATATATGTTCCAGGATGTATCTTCTCGCGATTTTGAATTATTTTTGCGATTGTCTCTGCTCCTGCCGTTTTAATTAATTCTTCTAATTCATCAAGTGATTCTGCTGTATCATCGCCATCACTTGTAGCAACGCCAACTAAAATCATTCTTTCTTCTTGTTCTTTTACTTCATATGTTTCCGCCATGTTAATACCATGCCCTTTCTATCAACTACTTCGTATTATCCGTGAGGGCTTCTTCCTGTCTTGTTTTGAGGAATTCAACTTCTTTTGTCATACCCTCATCTCCTGGATAATCTTCCAAATATTTTTTTGCCTTCTTATACGCTTTATCAAACTCACCTTGACGTTCTAACGCAACAACTTCATTATGCTTTAACGGTTTCATAACTGCGCTATCATTTAACTTGATTCCATTTTCAAATGCTTTAAGTGCTTGCTCATATGACTCCAATTGAAGATATGCTTCCCCTAATTGATTATATACAATCGCAGATTTTAGATTTGTTATGCTCTGAATATACTGTTCATAATTCGCCGCTGCACTTTCATACTCTTTTTCCATCATAGCGATTTCTCCAAGGTAAAAATATGCTCCTGTAAATCCATTTTCAATCGCTGTAGCGAACTCACCTTTTGCCGTATCATTATTTCCTTGATAAAAATGTAATATTGCTACATTATAGTAATCCTCATCCGACTCTGTCTTAATGGCAAGTGCACTCTTAATAACTTCATCTGCTGCCGTACTATCACCTTGTTGTAATAGGATTGCATATTTCCCAAAGTAGTATTCATAATTATCTTTATCATAAGAAATTGCCTTATCAAAATCTGCAACTGATTCTGCAAGCTCTCCAACTTGACCTCTTAATACTGCACGTTTATAGTATGCGTCACTTTGGCTTGCTTTCTTCTCAATAATCTTTGTATATGTCGCAATTGCACCTTCTTGATTCAATGTTTTCGTTTGCGCATCTCCAAGATAGAAGAGAATATCTACATCTAAATCCGAACGTTCCGTAATCTTTAACGCTTTCTCGAATTCTTTTTCTGCTGATTCATATTCTGCTAAATTATAATACACAATTCCTTTACCACGATACGCCATCTTATTATTCTCTCTAACAATTTTATTCTCTTTATCAAGAATCGCCTTATCAAATTGAATCAATGCTTCCTCATAATTTTCACATTGAATAAGAGTCATACCATAATCAATATAATATTCTGCTTTATTCGGATTCTTTGTTACAGCCTCTTTCAGACTTGCACTTGCTTCCTCATATTTTTGCTCCTTATATTGTTTCATTCCCTCTTTATAATAATCTCCAGCACTCTTACCACTGCTACATCCAGTAGCTGCAAGCATTAATGCAATTGATACTAAAATTATCTTACCTTGTCTTAATCGAACCATGATGATACCATACCTCCATTTTTTTCTCTGATGCCCATAAATTACATTATAATTTGTACTTCTAATAATTGCAAGCTATGGTTTGCTGTATCAGATCTAGGTTCTCCATATGTTCTTCCCATTCTTTTTCTATCATCTCGATTTGATTTGTAAGCTCTTCTAGTTTCATATAGTCACTTGCATACTCCTCTTTCAGACTTTCTTCTTTTAATAATTCAATCCGCTCTTCACAATCAGCTATCTTTTCCTCCAACTTAACTATCTGACGTTTTCTCTTTGCTTCCTCTTTCCCCGGATTGATTATCTTTTTCTCGCAAGCAGTTTCTGATTCGCCTAGATTATCTGTAGGATTGTTCACATTAAATGTTTTTGCCTGTACTTTTTTACTTGTCTTCTCTACGTTAGCTACTTCTTTTTTCTGCTTCTCCATTAGATACTCTTCATATCCATATGGATAATAGACAACTTGATTCTCTTCAAATACAAGCATTGCTGTTGCCACTTCTTTGATAAAGTAGCGATCATGTGAAACGAACAATACCGTTCCTGTATAAGCTCTTAACATACTCTCAAGTGCTTGCTTTCCTATCATATCCATGTGATTTGTAGGTTCATCTAGTATTAAGAAATTTGGTCGTTTATTGAATATCTTAAGTAGGGCAAGTCGTACCTTTTCACCACCTGATAGTTGATTAATCTTCTTAAATACATCATCTTGCGAGAACAAAAAATGTCCTAATGCAGTTCGAACTTCTGTCTGTTTCAAATCAGGATAGACATTCCAGAAGTCATCGATTATCGTTTCCTCGCTAGAATACTGTGCCATCTGCTGTTCAAAATATCCCATTTCCACATCTACACCATATTCATATACACCTCCTAATGGTTCTATTTGTCCCACTAGAGTTCTTAGTAACGTAGATTTTCCTTTTCCGTTTTCACCGATAACAGCAATTTTCTCACCTTTTAAGATAGCAACATTAACCGTACTAAGAATAGTATCATAACCGATTGCTAATTTCTTAATTCGCATTACCTCTTTGTGTGACTCTATTCTAGGAGAAAACTGTGCATGAAATGCCTTCGTATCAAATCGTCTTGGCTTCTCGATTTTATCCATATGCTCGATTGCCTTTAGTTTAGAACGCGTCATAGCAACTTTCGTTGGCGTGTTCTTCCACTGTTCTACAAGCTTTTCTAGTCTTGCAATCTCCTTCTGCTGTGCAATATAATCTTTCTCCTGTTTATCTGTATCAAGTCGTTTTCTTTGAATAAATGCACTGTAATTTCCCGGATATCTTTTAATATGGGTATATTCTATCTCATAGGTCACTTGTGTAATCTGATCCAAAAACATACGGTCATGGGATACAATAACAACTGCTTTATTATAGTTTTTGAGATACCCTTCTAGCCATTCAATTGTTGGCATATCCAGATGGTTTGTAGGCTCATCTAGCAACAGAACATCTGGCTTACTAAGTAGCAACTTAACAAATGCAATTCTTGTCTGCTGCCCTCCCGATAACTCTTTGACTGGCTTCTTTAAGTCTTCTAGTGGAAATCCAAAACGTTGAAATATCGTCTCCATATCCTGTCTGAATGTGTATCCACCAGCACTTTCATACATAGCTGATAGTTTCCCGTATTCATTCAATATCTTCTCAGATGAATCCTTTTCCATCTGCCCTGTAAGTTCGACCATTCGCTTATGTATCAATTGTATTGGTTCATACACTTTCATAATTTCCTCTTCAATTGATAACACATTATCCGTGAAATCTATCTGCTTTAAGAAACCTATTTTCAATCCCCCTGCCATATAGATTCCACTTTCTTCATCACTATCAAGATTATTCAGTGCTATATTTCCTGCAATTACATTCAACAATGTAGTTTTACCACAACCATTACGACCTACGATTGCAATTTTTTCATTGTCTCGTATCTCAAAATTAATATTTTCTAAAATGGTAGTCGCTGCAAATCGAACGATACCACCAACGATTTGATATTTCATATAACATATCCCCTTTCTAACGCATTAAGCTCTCTACCACATGCCCTTAGCAACGTAATTGTATGGTCAAAACCTCTCTATGAACGACAAAAAAGACACAAGGCAAATACCTAGTGTCTTCTTATCAAAGCAAACGTAAAATGAACCTTAGTTATATCATAAACATAGAATAATTCAATAAAAATTATTCTACACTTAATTATACAACATAAGATGCATCTATAATTTATCTTGGATAGACGAGAAGATACTATACTTGCTAAATGGCACAAAAACATGACATAATCAACAACTGTTGTTATGCAAGAGCGTGTTTGAAACATGCTCTTGACTCAGAAACCAATAAATCGGCAACCGAATCGTTTTTGTTATTAAGTTCCATTCCAATTAGCGAGTAATAATAATCATCGTCGTCCCTCCATACAGTGTGCAATCTGATAACAAAATTGTTATCTCAAGATTACTTACACGTAACATTCTTTTTATCATAATAGCTCTCTATTACAATAAGTATCATATACCACGATTTTACATATGTCAACTCAAAATTTTTTTCTTATCTATTTTTCTCAAAGCCGACATTGTCAATTTTAATATTTCCATATTCCATACAATCAAATATAATCTCGATTGATGTAATATTATTCGTTTTAATTTCTGGATTATCCGCCAAAAACTGCTCTTCTTTCATAGAAACCGTTTGCATCTGATGTTTATATTCATATTCATTCATCAAGAAGCTAACTTTATATAATTGCACTGGTAATGTCGGATATATTATTGCGCAATCACTGATTTTTACATTTGCTACATGATTAAAACTATCCGTAATTCTTACTGTGCCATCAATTAATTGCGTTTGTATCTCTTCCTCTTGCAAGTCTGCGATATCAAATTGTAGATTCTTACCCGTCATATCATAACTTGGTATTTTGAATTTTACAGTTGCCATACTTGTGTTTTTCCACTTCATCCGTAACACATAGTTTTCTTTTGTACCACCATCTCCATATGCCGTTTTCATTTCTTCCCAAACCCTGGTATGCAATACAGAAATCGTAGCACCTTCCATTGTTGCTGTTGTTAAGTCGGAATCCTCTTCAAAATCACTTACACATTCAAAGCTAGAATTTTGGTACATCTGCTGATAAATCGTCTTTGGCAGATAACTTTCATACGCGAGATAATTATTGAATAAATCTTTATTCGTTGTGTCTTGTTTTAATGTCACATCTAAGAATATCTTTGTAAATATCTTCAATATATCTTCTTGTTCCTCAACCGCAATCATATTCTTCACATTCAAGAAATATTTTAGTGGAAAACCCATATCATATCGTCCCCATTCACTATTGAACTGTCCATGATTCGCTCCTGCTATATAGATTGCTGATTTGAAGAAATCACCTTCTCCTGAAAATGTTGTATTCTTATACAACTTATTTCCCATTACCGTCTGCACATCCTGATCGTTCACACCATGAATTAGCAGATAGTTCACATCTGTTATAGAAACTTCATGTTGCGCTGGCATATACTGATCTGCCGTTGGTGCTATTGCTAAAATAGACTTAATTGAGAAATTATAATGAAATCGAATATTTCCATTGTCTGGATAGTGACTATAGTTATTGAAAAGATATGC
This sequence comes from Anaerosporobacter sp., assembly GCF_031551385.1. Lineage (GTDB taxonomy): Bacteria > Bacillota > Clostridia > Lachnospirales > Lachnospiraceae > Anaerosporobacter. The sequence continues at coordinate 24,225 of NZ_JAVBNS010000153.1, read as the reverse complement.
TGTTGATACACATTCACCACCTCTTGAATGTCCCGCAATTGCTATACTCTCTTCTGCTATCTTATTATATAAAGGATTATTCTCTTCTTTGTTATATTGAAGTACTTGCTCTATATTTTCAAGTAATAAAATCGCTCTTGCATCATTTTCATCACTTAATTCATTACAACAATTCTCATTAACAGAAACTACAACATAGCCATTTGATGCCAAATATTCTCCTAGATAATCATAGCCAAGATAGGACTGTGTTGTATAACTATGATTTCCATGTACAATATATAAAACAGGACATTTATTTTCCGTTACAGGATACCATACTTTACCCGTTACAGGCACTTTCTCTAGGTCATAACCAAAATGTTGTTTCATTACCCAGCCTGCAATAGAACTTCTCTGTGCAAATGATGATAAATTATAGGTAGAAGACTGCAAATCGTAAGAATCACCAATTCCATACTCTAACGATGTCGTCTCATATGATCCCTTTGCGATTGCATTTGCAAAGACTTCCTTCTCTTTCGACTGCTTACCTTCAATTACATTCTCTTCCTTCATAGAAAGATACGACTCTATATACTTGTCTTTAAATCCTTCGTTTACCAAGAACACACTGATTCCACCTAAACCTAATACTGCAATTATCAATGTAACAAAAGGAGTAATGGTACGCCTTCTTTGCTTTATAATTGCCCACATACTTCTTCCGAAAAAGTCTATACATATCAGGGTAATTGCAGCGAAGAAGACTGCCACTTCTTGACTATTTATCATTGACGCTACTGTATACAAAAGGAAAAATGGAACGAACCAATAAATTACTCCCTTTCTACTACTTCCAAATAGTATCTTCGTAGCAAGAAATAGTAGTGGAAACAGAATACTAGCACCTATGAATCCCGCTAAGCAAAACAGTATTCCGTTTATATTCAGTGGCGAAAAGTACATCTCTAATCCTACTGCTATTGATACCGCTGAAAACAGTACCGAACATATTGCAAGACCTCGATATGTATCTTCAAAACTTCTTTTCCAATAGGAAGAGAATATGTGCCATATTTTTTTAATAACAATTACTATTTTATTTCGTACATCTTTTATCTTTTGAAACTTCTTTTCTTTCTCCATGTATGTCCTCCTTGTAGTTTATCCCATCAAATCTTTATCCGTTTCTACTTTAACATCCCCTATAATTAATGTCAATTTTTGAATAAAGTCGTTACTGTTCACACAAAACGTTCACAGCAACATAAAGTCATCTAAGGTAAACTAAGGAACATCATTTCACTAGAAATTAACTTTAAATCCTTTAACTAAATTTCCTAATTTGATTGCGTTATCCTTTGTCTCGTTCATGTTCCCCATAACAACCTCAGCATTATTAGCAACCTTACTAACCTGTTCTGCAATACCACCTGTTGTTTCTGCACCTTCGGCAGCCGCCCTAGTAACCTCTCCAACCGTAGTTACTACTGCTTGAATAGATGCTTGCAATTCCTCAGAAGTAGCACTAAAATCAGCAGTCATATCATCCACATCTCTAGCCGCACTACTATAATCAGCAGTCGCATCTAACATAGATACATAATCATTTGTAACATCATCTGCAACAAATTTGAGTAGTTTATGTGCATCACCAACTAATGAATCAACAGATTCTATTACCGTACTTGCAACACTTAAAATCTGAGTAGCTGTTTCCTTTGAATTTTCCGCTAGATTTCTAATTTCATCTGCAACAACCGCAAAACCTTTCCCTGCTTCCCCTGCTCTAGCCGCTTCTATCGCTGCATTTAACGCAAGTAAGTTCGTCTGGTCAGCAATTCCTAAAATTGCATCTGCAAGAGAATTAACCTTTTCAACGCTCTTAGCTTCCTCAAGCGATTCCTCCAAACCGTCTCTAATCGCGTAGAATGTATCATCTGCTTTTCCTTTTGCAACAGTAAAATCTTCTTTCAAACTATTAGCACGGCTAGCAATTTCTCCTGCCATTTTAGCACCATCCTGAGATCTAGAAGCAACTACCTCTACCGCATTATCAATCTCTTCCGCTGTTGCATTTAATTCTTCTGCTGAAGCTGCTGTTTCTTCCATTCCAGCCGAAAGTTCTTCCGTCGCTGCTGAAATTTCTTGAATAAATCGATTTAGCTCAACAAAACGTTGATTCGATTCATCAGACATATCTAATATTTCATTACTTGATAACACAATTTCTGCTATCACTTTATGTGTTTTATCCTTCATTTCGTTTAATGCTACCGAAAGCTTGCCAACTTCATCTTTTCGTTTTAACATTTTTTTATCAAAAGCAACTGTTAAATCCCCATCAGCAATATCTCCTGCTAATTTCTGCATATATTGTAGTCCTTTTGTAATCCCAAGTGCAATAAAAATTGCCAAACTCACTGAAATAAGAATTGCAAAACCAATCGTCACTACGATACTAACTTCTGATTTATTATAGATTGCTTCCCCTTCAACACTTGTATTCTCCATTGCAGTAATGTTCCAATTAAGCATAGTTTGTAACTGTGTAAAAACTTCGTTTCTCACAGTTGGATATGTACCACTGTATGCTAAATCATTAGCCAAAACATAATCTCCTGCTAAAACAGCAGACTTAACTTCCTCAAGAGAAGCTTTAAAAACAGTTATCTTATTCTCAAGCTCTTCCAGATTTGCCGTATCCTCTGAATTTCCATTCAAATATGTTTTATATTCTGCTAGTTTTTCATCAATAACTCCATATGCAGTGTTTATCTCTTGGATTTTCATCTGCGCCTTATCTTTTTGTTTCTCATTTAATAATATCTGCAATGCTACGCGAACATTTCTCATCTCAGAATCTGTCCCACTAATAGCTGCTAGACTTTTACCACATGAATACATATCTACTTGTCCTTCATTCAGTTTCCCCAAACTAATGTAACTAGAAATCCCGATATATATAATCGCTAGAATAGCAACTCCAAAACCTAGTGCTAATTTAGCACCTACTTTTAAATTATTCATAAAAATCCTCCTTGGAATGTGTTAGGCCTTTTTTGCCTATATCATAATATGACTTGAGCATTATACTACTCATTTTTCAAAACTTCAACCCTATCTACTGTCGATTTCTTGTATTCTTTGGCATACAATTTGTCATCTTTATTTTTCACTTAATTTTTACATCTTTTTAGGGTAATAGAACTAACTTATCATTGCAATTAGTCTATTACCCTATATATAAAAAATTATTCTCAATTACTGTTCTTCATTTATTACCTTCAATAAATATGCCCAGTCTCCATAATATACTACACTTAAAGAATCACCATCATTCGTTGTTATCTTTTTTAACGCAATTGCATTAATTGGTTGTTGTTCCGCCGAAACATCTAATACAATTCCATTATCTGGATCAACAAGATTTCTTGCTTGCTCATTATTTTCCAAGAAGTTCGTAATTTTCTCATAATCATTCTTTGATAAGTCTTTCAAAACATCTTTACTATCCCATATGTAATTCTTAACTTCCTTCATTGGAGAGGAGTCTCTTGTTACATCTCCTATCTCGTCTGTCATATTCGTAAGCAATTGTTCCTCTGTTATATTCGGATACCTTAATACAACTGCCTGTAACCTTCCTCCACTCTCTGTATTCTTACACAATTCCTTTGAGAACAGTAGATAGATTTGTGCTTCTGATCCAAATTGTGTGATTGGATCAGCCAAAATAACTGCTACATGCATTCCATCATCAAGCTCTATTGTTTCGTATTTCGCATCACCAATAACTTTCAATGCATCTTTTTGTGTCATCCCCCATACAATACCTTTCATTGGCGGAATAAATCCCTTACTATTCTCTGCTTTCTTACATGCTGTCAAACTCAAAATAAACACAATTAGTAATGTACATAATAACAAACGTTTTCGCATACAATGCCTTCCTTTTACATTCTATATCCTATTTACTATTATAAGATGAAAGTGAGAATATAATGTCTGGTTTTTGTAAATATTTTTCTTTGAAATAAATGGTTTTTTTACAATAACCTCCTTGACTTTTTTGGTATTTATTGTATACTTTTGTTATGCGCATATATATTAAATACAGTTGCTGTATAACTACAATTAAACTATTATTGTTATTAAGAAAGGAGATTTACATTATGTCAACTAAAATTAAGCAGCGCAGGAAATTTCGGATCGTTTTGTTTTCTACTTTAGTGTTAGCTTTAAGTGGCACTATCAGTTATGCTTCAATACAAATGAATCCATTTAAATTTAATCTTAAATTTGGTACAGAGGATGATAACAATCAATCTGCTGGTTCTAGACTTAACTTCGGATATACAGAGTATTCTGAGTATCTTACTGCTTCTGTAGGTTTATCAACTAAGATAAATACATATACTAATTTCAATTGCAGACTATTATATAAAGACCCTGTAAGCAGCGGATTAACAACGGCAACGAATAATGGAACTCAATCCTCTTCGTCTTCTTCTATTATTACACTATACTACAAATCAGATTATATACAAAAATTTGGTTATTACAACTTATATGGTTGGTGTACAAAAGGAGACTGCCAAGCAGAAGGGTATTGGACTCCTTAATTAAGTAATTATTATCTAACTACTTCAACAATATACTCTTAATATATACTATTGTTGAAGTAGTTACTAGAGGAGATGCTATTATGAAAACAAAAAAATCCATCTATATCTATAGCTTACTTATTATGTTATGTGTAATGTCTTCCTGCTCCAAAAATGAATCCACTAATCCAACTATTGTTGAGAAAGATATCTTTATTCCAGAACACATTAAGCAAACATTAGATTCGCATTTGATTGTCGATGCTAACATAACCCCTCCCCATTCTCAAACCGTATACAGTTATCCTGCAACACTCAATATCTTTGAGCCTGCTACGATTAATAACGTGTTATTTGATAATATTGGCGAAGAATATGACAATGGCTCTGATTCAGTAAAGATTGTTCAATCTGAAGATGCCAATAGTATGTTTTCTACCATTCTGTGGTTTCAGAGCATGGATTATATCACATACCTTAATGCACTATTTGGCTCTATGCATTTCGAGGATAATTCTGAAACTCTATTTCAACACTGCGAAAGTTTACTTACTGAAAGTCAAGCAAAAGATTTAGAAACATTTACACCGGAATCAGCAAAAGACACCATACGTGATAAGGCCAATTCCCTCAATATCGAACTCGCTCCAGAACCTTATGTATTTTTTGCTATTGATAAATCCTATTATGCAGAGATGTTACAGAAAGTAGATAGCAATGAACTTTTTTGGGATCATATCAATAAATTTGATATTGATGTAAATTGGAATACTGATGATGAATGTTACTATATGCTTTGGAATATCGAGTGTCATGGAGAAAATATCTTTACAGGAAACTATAGCCAAAATGTCAATGGCATTGCATTTTTAGAAAACGGCAGTACACTATTTGCTTGTATCAGCAAGAAAGAGCTTGTCTGTTTTCAAATTGAACGCACCTATTCTGTTGCAGAAACTGGTTCTTTAGAAGGTAGTATTCTTCCTATTGAGGATTTATTAGAACACATTAAATATGAATATCGTAATCTCATACTTGATACAGATGTAACAATTACACGAATCGAATTTTGCATGGCTCCTATATTAACCAATGCAGACACATTGGAATATATAATGACTCCTGTTTGGTCTGTATTAGCTGAGAAAAAAGTGGAATATGAATACGAAACATTTACTCGAGGAACTTCCATGCTATTCCATGCCGTTACAGGAGAAAGGATCCGATAATGCTACTCTCATTCAATCAATTTTTAATGGAAATAAAACGTTCACTTATAAGATATGGATTTTGGTGTGCCATTTTACTGGTTCCTGTTATTTGCATTCTCTCCAATATGGATGTTCTTACGAATGTTATTCAAGAAGGAGACAATCCAAATTTTTATTCCGTTATTTATATTTTTAATTCCACAACAACAGATGGCTGGTTTTTAGAATTAATTTTCATCATTGCTATGCTACCTGCTGGCCTTTTTTACTATCATGACAAAAAAGAGAACGCTTCCACATATACGCTAATTCGAACAAACGCCACTACATATGGAAGAACATTATTTTTCTCCATTATCACCATTACATGGGTCTGCATATTTGTGGGGCTGATGTTACTGCTCTTTATACTGTGTATGTTTTTCCCTGTAAGTACTGCAGTAGATATGATGTGGGAACCTTATCATGTTGTTATTCTAGCAGGACATCCCTTTTTATTTTTTATTATAAAGTCCTCCATTCTATCAAGCCTATGTACTGTATTTGTTTCCTGTGGTTTAATTATATCTACGCTTATTGCTGATCGTTTTGTTATATTGGTTTCGCCCTTTCTTATCTATTATTTTACAGACAAAATTTCCTATGCAATCAACCCACGATTTTGTGTATACTGCTTTACCAAAGCCAATCTGAATCTAGGCTCTGTTACAACAAGTTTTATCGGTACCCATCTTATCTTACTCATTATAGTACTCTTGCTTGGAAGTATCTTTGTCTCCCAAGTGGAAAGGAATGTTAAACATGCGGATACTTAGACAATCTTTTCGTTGCTTTATGATTGAATTACGCCAACGATTGGCTGAATACCAAACATGGACTCTGTTTCTGATTCTATGTATTCTTCTTTATCAATATACACAAGAAACTATGTCCTTTGCTAATACTGTTGGATACAAAGTAGCTCCTTGGTTTCTACCCTTTATTACTTCCACGCGTATGTTAAAAGTATTCGTTCTTACACTTTATATTCCCTTTGTATGCACAGTACCAAGAATTACAATCATACACGACTATATTATTATACGAAGCAAACATCTTCCTTACTATTTAGGACAATGCTTATATATTGTGTTCACTGCAATTGTATATAGTTTTCTTGTTATGTTTTTACCAATTATATTGAATCTAACACATATGGAATGGAATGCCGATTGGGGAAAGGTTATTGGTACGCTCTCTGAACCGAATCTATCCGTCCTTAATCTAGAAACACTGCACTATTCATCCAGCATTGTTAAGCACTTCACACCGCTTCAAGCTATGTTCCATAGTTATTGTCTTATGGCTCTGTCTTTACTGCTTATTGGCTTACTCGTATATATCTTTAATATGATTACACCCAAATTTCATGCTGGCATTTTAGTAGGCACATTTTTTATTCTATTCGATTTCTTCTTAGCTACCGATATCGTCTATGCTAGATGGTTATGGTTTTCACCACTTTCATGGAGCAAATTAAGTATAATAGATTTCAAACATACAACTCGTAATCCAACGTTTACCTATTGTTATCGTTTTTGTATTATAGGAATTATCCTATCTCTTGTTATATTATATGCCTTACAGCTTTTTAAAATAAAGACAAAAGGGGGAGAAGAAGAATGAATATAAGCATCTCTGTAAAAAATGCTACAAAAAAATTCGGTGAAGCAACCGTTTTAGATCACGTTAGTTTAGATTTTACACAAGGGCAAGTTCATGGAATAATCGGCCGTAATGGCTCTGGAAAAAGTGTATTATTAAAATCTATCTGTGGACTTCTAACTTTAACTTCTGGAAGTATTGAAGTAGATGGAAAAATCATTGGTAAAGATATTGATATTCCCGATAATATTGGCATTATTATTAATTCACCAGGTTTTCTTCCTAATTATACTGGCTATCAAAACCTACGTTTTCTGTCTTCTATCCATAATAAGATTTCCAAACAACAGATTATCGATACATTAACTCTTGTTGGACTTGATCCACATTCAAAAAAACATGTTGGCAAATATTCTCTCGGAATGAAACAGCGACTAGGAATTGCACAAGCAATCATGGAAGACCCAGATATATTAATACTTGATGAGCCTATGAACGGACTAGATTATAAAGGTGTAGATGATATGAGAAAACTTTTTTTACAGTTAAAAGAGCAAGGAAAAACAATTCTACTAACATCACACCACGCAGAAGATATTGACATTCTCTGTGATGATGTAATTGAATTGGTAAACGGAAAACCACTGCTTTCAGAACATTCAAATCAAGAATTTTTCTGTTAATAAAACATTTCTAGATATTCAAATCATTCAATTTCTCAATCATAAAACACATTTTCAAATGGGACAGTCACAAATATGACCGCCCCATTTATTTTTTATTTCTTATTAAATCTGATTCAATATTTTCTTATTATTGCTCTGATAAATAAAACCTGTTACTCCACTAAGCGCAATAACCGTAATTCCCATAATATAATTCGAATCTATATTACTTAAAAACACCATTATCCCACTTGGAACTAACAGAATTATAAAATACAGTAGCATTGCTATAAACGTTGCCGCTCCTTGTTTCACTACTACAGCTTCTGTCTCCCAGTTAAACACTGGCATACGCAAATTGATTGCTATACCCACTACCGAAACAAATACTACATATACAACGGGAACTAACACCATCATAATATATCCTAAAACAGAAGTCTTAATTGTAAAGAACATGATTATTTCAGATACGAATAAAAAAGGTGTTGCAATTGTGAGATTGACCAATATCTTGCTGTCTAGTACCGTTTTCGTGCTTACTGGCATGGACTTTGGTATCCACCATTGTTTTCCTTCTAACGAAATCGCACTCGTTGTTGTAGACATAAGAGAGCACATCGCCGCCATAACAAGGGGCATCGCTTGATTCACAACACCTGACATCTGCAATGTCGATTCAAACTCTTTTACCCCCATAACAGCAATGGCAATACATGCACCTACAAGCATAACGTGTCCAACCATAGTATTCAAAACATAAATCGCAGAAGAAAAATATCTTCGTAACTCTTTCTTATATAATGCCATTAATGCTGAACCAGCTTTCATCTCTTTCATAACAAAATTGCGTTTTGCAACATTGGCATTAATCGCACTGCATATTGCAACAAACTTCCATTGTACAAGTACAATTAGCAATAAGAACACACCAATTGATACTGCTACGAATCCTAAAAAAGATACTATATTCTGTTCAATTACGCCTTGTGAAAACAGCTTTGCAGGAGGGTACATCGAAAAGATTTGTTTTTCGAGCATTGCTGATATATCTGCTAACATCTCAAGATTCAGTTCTGTTTCTGTTGTTGACATACTCATAGGCAGTATTAATGCCGCCATTGTTAATAGCAAGGATAATAGAATCGTAACTAGATTCTTATGTTTCATCCTTGAACTAATGGCAATAACGATTGCACCAATTGCAGTCGCTATCGTCATTGGTATTAGCGGTAGCAAAAAAGTTCCAATCACTATCATTACACAAAACCCTATATTCGGCTTCTGATAGATTCCATACACAATGGAACTTGGTATTACGGTAAACATACTTAATACCAAATTACCAACATACATGCTAATAAAACGGCTTGTTACAATTGTTGATGGTTTCATTGGCATGGATATCAACAAATCATAGGTCTTCATCTGGAACAGAATACTTCCCGCCTTGAGTATTGAAAAGACTAGAATTACAAGACTTGTTATCATTACAATATAAGCAGGAATAATATCTGCTGCCCCGACCTTACATAACCCATATGCAAGCATCGTTATATAGAATACTCCCATGCAGGCAAGCAACAAAAATGTAAATCCCATCAACCATACATTTCTTATCTTTTTCTTATCCTTTGAATATCTCGCTACATTAATTCCCCATGTATTACAAAGTGTCACACCTACCAGCTTTCTAATCTGCCTTAGCATGTTCAATTACCTCCATGAATACCTCTTCTAGTGATTGTTCCTTCGTAAGCTCCTTTGTCTCACCAGATGCAATCAATTTTCCTTCTTTGATAATTGCAATCTTATTACAAATCTTCTCTGCTACATCAAGTACATGTGTAGAGAAAAAGATTGCACTGCCCTGTTCACATAGTTGTCGCATCGTGTTTTTAAGAATAATTGTTGCCTTAGGGTCTAATCCAACAAATGGTTCATCAAGTATCAACAACTTCGGATCATGTATCAATGCTGATATTATCGCTAATTTTTGTTTCATTCCGTGAGAATAGGAGGAAATCAAATCTCCTAGTACATTTGTAATCTCAAACTCATCAGCGTATTTTCGAATCTTTTCTTCTCGCGCCTTTGCAGAAACTTCGAATATATCTCCCACAAAATTCAAATATTGAATCCCGGTCAGATGCTCATACAAATCTGGATTATCTGGGATATAGGCTATCTTTTTCTTGCAACTGATTGGATTCTCACGGATAGATTGTCCATCAATTAGAATCTCTCCACCTTCAAAATCAATGATTCCAACAACTGCCTTGATTGTAGTCGTTTTCCCTGCCCCATTATGTCCGATAAATCCGTAGATATCTCCTGCTTCAATGTTCAGAGTCAACTCAGATACTGCCTCTTTTCCACCTTTGTAGCGTTTTGTTAGGTTTTTAATTTGTAACATAATTTTTCTCCCCCTTTTGTTATATTTAGTAGGTAATTGCGAAACTCCATTTATGTTGTGTATGCTTCTTGATTCGCGTACATTAACACAAAACACGCGACACAAGAAGCAGGCAAGTGACACTTATTATGTCATTATTTCATAAACTTATCAATCGCATCGGACAATTGATGAATTGCTTGATGATCCTCCTCTTCAATTGCTTCTACAATACAATGATTAATGTGATTCTTCAAGACAACTTTACCTGTATTATTAATAGCAGAACGAACTGCTGCTAATTGAATTAATACCTCACTGCAATCCGTATCGTTCTCCACCATTCTCTTAACTGCTTCAAGATGACCAATTGCTCTGGATAAGCGATTTACAACTGCCTTCTTCTCTTCTGTGCTATGGACATGTTTGTGTTCGTGTATATGTGTATGGCTATGCTCATGTGTATGGCTATGCTCATGCGTGTCTCCATATGTATGTGTATGTTCCTCTATTAACTCATGGCTATGATGATTGTCCCTTTCTTTGCGCACATTATTCTTCTCCATAATAACCATTTGCACATCTCCCTCACCTAACTCGCCAACAATTGTATATCCTGATTTCTCATACAATCGTATCGTTTCTACACTTGATTTACTTGTAAAAAGGGAAAATACAGATGCGGTATTACATTCCTTTTCAATTGCTTTCATTAATTCCAAAGCAATTCCTTTTCTTTGGAAGTTCGGCTTTACGATTACTCTTCCAATATGGCATTTATTATCTTGATCTACAATTGCTCTTATCGAACCAACAATTTTATTATCTACAATATATTTTAAAAATATTTTATTCTCAAACTCTTCTTTGATTTCTTCGTATGTTTGAATTATAGGTTTAATATTAAAATTATTTTCAGCCTCTGCGACTTTATAAAATGCTTCTTTTTGCAATTCCAAAATTGATATTAAATCTTCTTTGATGGCTTTTTGAATAATGTATTTCATGACTTTTACCATTCCTTCATTCTTTTGCTATGTAATTTTTATTTTCATTCTATTATACACTATCTTTTGACTTTTTGGAATTTTTCTATGAAATCAATAAAAGTGCAAAGCCATGAACTAAACTGACTTTACACTTTAATCTTTTCTATATGTTATAACATTTTATTTTTAATTTGTTCTATCTCTTTTTCAAGAGCCAAAACCTTTTCTGTAAGGGTATTTACTTTCATTTCATACAGAAAATCTTTATCAGTAGTCTTTGCTTGATTTAACTTGCCACTCAAGTTACAATGGCTTTCTGCTATTAATAGCATGTTTTTATCCGTGACATTTTCTAGATGTGATTTTATATATGTTTGATCTTGTTTAATAATTTCTATTTCGCCTAGAATTAAGTCAAGTTTTTCATCAATTGTCATCATATTCTCCCCCTTTTATATGTACTAATCGTTTGATTATATCACATGCAAAATGCAAAGTCCATTTCATTATAATGGCACAATTTGACCATATCCCCAAAAAACAGACATTATACACCCTCTGTAAATAAGCTCTACTCCCTATGCATCGAAAATGCTTTCATATCATAGTTTCCTAGATTTTCATGGATTTCACGTTTGTCTGCTTCTGCTATTAATCGTCCTCTTGCCTTCTTCGCAATCAACTCTTCTTCATAGCTACTTGGTCCACCAACACAGCCGCCATCACAAACCATACCTTCAATGAAATCCTCTGGTAGTTTGCCAGCTTTTAATAGCAATAATGCTTTCTTACATTCTGCCGCACCATTTGCCTTACAAACCTTTGCATCAATTTCTTGCTCTGTCTCCTTCATGCATTGTAATACGGCGCCTGTAACACCACCTGCATTAGCAAATAATTTACCAAACACGCTGGATTCCTGATATGTATTCTCTGTTGGTTCAAGGGCAACATCTTTCGCTTTCATAATGGCACGGAATTCACTATATGTTAATACATAGTCTGCATTTCCTTCTATGTTTTGGTCTTTCACTTCTGATTTTTTAGCAGTACAAGGGCCAACAAATACCGTTACTGCATTAGGATTCTTTGCCTTAATCATTCTCGAAACCCCACACATTGGTGATACGGTTGTTGATATGTACGCTTCTAATTCCGGATAATGTTTCCGAATCATATTCACGAATGCAGGACAGCAAGATGTTGTTTTCTTCTTTCCTTCTTTGTAGGCTTCCACCCATTCCTCCGCTTCACTCGCTGCTGTCATATCACCACCAAGTCCTACTTCAATCAAATCTGTAAATCCAGTTTTCTTTGCTGCAACTTTCCAACTTTCCATTGTGATATCTGTACCAAATTGACCTTCTGTAGCTGGTGCTAACATAGCATATACTGGTCTATCTGATTTGAGAGCTTCCACAACATCAACAACAAATGTCTTTGTTGCAATTGCACCAAAAGGACAGCTATGAATGCAACGACCACATTGGATACATTTTTTAGGGTCAATTTTTGATACACCATATTCATCATATGTAATCGCATTCACTGGACAAGTGTTTTTACATGGACGTTTTAATCCTGCAATCGCATTATATGGACAGACCTTTGAACATTTTCCACATTCCTTACATTTTAAAGGATCAATATAGGAACGGTCTCTTCCTTTTGAAATGGCATCAAATTTACAGGCATTGATACATGCTTTACCCGCACAATTTTGGCAGTTGTCTGTTACCACATAACTTGATATTGGACAGTCTTCGCAGGCTGAACTAATTACTTGCACGATGTTACCATCATCTACAGAACCAACCGATTTGCCTTCTACTAATCGGATTCTTTGTCTGATAATCTCTCGCTCTTTATAGATACAACAGCGAAATTGTGGCAAAGGCCCTGGTATTAACTTCATAGGAATATGATCTCTCTCTTCCTCAAGTCTACCTTCAAATGCTAATTTTGCAACTTCATACATAACATCGTGTTTAATCTTAACTAAATTCTCATCTGCATACATAATTCTCTCTCCTATCTGCCTATATAAGACAACCAATTAAAATCAGCAAAACTACTGCTTTCCTTACCATTTGATGTAATATACATTCCTATTGTACAGCCAACAAACCCACCTGCTACTTCTGTACTAAGCGAATTCATAGTAATATCTTGTGCCAAAGTCTGCTCTATACCATCTTGTTTATAGCGAATACTCAATATCTGGTCTTGTCCTGTCAGTATAATTTCGATTGGTTTCGATGCAATCTCACACTCTCCAAGTTCAAAACGCTCCTCTTTGTTTCTTAGCAACGCTTTTAGATATGTCTTATCCTCTTTTGTTACTATTGCAGCGGTTAAATAATACTCATTACTTTGTACAATTGCCATACCTGTTTCTTCACCCTCAACGATATTCCAAGTCAAACGAGTCGATGCTTGGAATCGGTGATGTTGCTGTCTTATCCCTGTATACGTAGAACTCACTAAATCGTCCATCGTTTCCTTACGTGCATGCAGTCGTAATATTCCTTGCTCTTTCCTAATCTCATAGGCTGTTTCATCTGGATTGTGTAGGAAAACAAAATGGCAATCTAACTTATCTTCATAAAAATGATAACATGGATTATTATAAGTCTGTTCCTGCTCCTCTAGCAAAATCTCGATCTCATCTGCTATGATTCCAATTCCTTTATTTACTACAGGCCAGCCATCTTCCCAATCCACTTTTGCAAGGAATGTCTCTCTTCCCATATTGCAATATCCTTGTTTGGGTCTTGATGCCAATAGCACCATATACCATTCACCATTTTTATCTTGAACCAAATCACCATGTCCCGTATTGATAACAGGATAGCTCTTACCAAGATGTCTATGGGTAACAATTGGATTCATTGGGCAAGATTCATATTCTCCTAGTAGCGCCTTGCTTCTTGCAATCGTTATCGAATGCTCAAAACCCGTTCCACCTTCTGCAATCATTACATAGTAGTATTCGCCAACTTTATATACATGTGGCCCTTCTACCCAGTTCGCATGTTTCATAGAACCTCTCCAAAGAACGTGTGATTCTCCTAAGAGTTTTCCGTTTTCTAAATCCAGTTCCTGCAACCAGACTTCACAGTCACCCCAGTACTCTTCTCCATCCGAATTTGCTCTTTGCCCTACATAATATGCCTTGCCGTCTTCATCAAAGAATAACGTCGGGTCAATTCCATCTGCACCTTCAAGAAAATATGGTTCAGACCATGGACCTGCTGGATTTGTCGCTGTAACATAGAAGTTACCACCTCCTCCAACATTCGTCGTTATCATATAGAATACCCCTTCATGATAACGGATACTTGGTGCGAAGATGCCCCCTGAATGCCACTGGTCATCAAGACTGACTTGGCTTTTTCTCGTTAAAACATTTCCTATCTGCGTCCAGTTCTTTAAATCCTTACTATGAAAAATCGGAACTCCCGGAAAATATGTGAATGTCGAGTTGACAAGATAAAAATCTTCTCCTACTGCACAAATAGATGGGTCAGGATAATATCCTGGCATAATTGGGTTTATAACTTTCATACAAATAACCATGCCTTTCTTATCGCCTGCAAACGTTGTGTTACAGGCTCAAATTATGATGTTGTGGTCAAAAAGATATTTTGCCCCAACTGATACACCGATTGCCACGCATTTCATGCTCTAATTATCCGTCTCATCCCAAGGGTAAATCACACCCCATTGTTTACGAAGGGAGTCCATTAATTCCATAATTCGAATTGTTTCTGCATGTGGCATCTGCGCACATTCTATCTGTCCATTTTTCATTGCTTCGACACAAGCTTCTACTTCATATTCATAACCCGTAATCTGATCTTGGAATTCTTCTTTCTGAATTAATTCCTCCCTACTATTATACACTCGAATTTCTTCGCAGTTATTAATATTCTGGATTTCCATATATCCTTCTGTCCCACTTACAACACCCATACGATTTGTTCTTGCATGAAACGTACTGTGAAGCGTTGCCATCTTCCCATCCGTATAGGATAACGTAATACTGTTCATACTGTCTACTCCTCTATCCGTCAAAAGTGCGGTAGACGATACCTCTGAATAATCCGAGCCGAAAATCATATGCGCAAAATTAATTGGATACACACCCAAATCTAACAATGCTCCACCAGCTAGTTCAGGATCACCCAAACGTCCTTTTTCAGGAATTGCATAGCCAAGATTCGCTGTAATGGAAGTTACCCTTCCAATCATTCCACTTTCAATAATAGTCTGTATTCTCTCTCTACTTGGCATATATCTTGTCCAAATGGCTTCTGTTATAAACACATTCTTCTCTTTCGCAAGTGCAAGAATCTCTTTTGCCTGCTTCGCAGTCGCTGTAAATGCTTTCTCACACAAAACAGGCTTTCCATGTTCAATGCATAGTTTTGCCTGCATATAATGATGGGAATGTGGTGTTGCAATGTAGATTAACTCCACTTCTTCATCTTGTACCAGTTCTTCATAGGAACCATATGCTTTCTTAAACCCATTCTTCGTCGCAAATGCATTTGCTTTCGATATGTCACGTGAGGCTACCGCGTAACTTTCTATTCCAGCCATTTTGCTTATCGTATTAGCCATTGTTTGTGCAATGTTTCCTGCACCAAGAATTCCGAATTTCATTATATAATGCCTCCTTTTTATCTATCTCAATTATGTTTGAAACTATTTCTTATATGTTTTATTATACACCTAACTTCTACTTCTTACTACGAGAAAGATACGATTCTCTGTACATAAAAAATACGTTGTTACTGTTCATACAAAACGTTCACAGCAATAAAATATGCTCCTTCTTTCAACAAACCATTCTAGTCAGCAAATGGTTTCTCTCAGAAGGAGCATCTCTTAATAATCTCTCATGTTTTACAAGTCTCAAAGCCTTACTTTTTCATGCAGGCATGAAGTGCATGACCTTTCAACCTTTGTGTTCTTACATTGCGTCTCTTAGTTTTTGTGCAAGCTCTTCACACTTTACGTCATCAATCATAACCTTACCGCTGTTCATGGTAAATGTTCCACCCCATTCACTTCCACCCTCGTACTTAGGAACTAAGTGAAAATGTAGATGACGGCCAGTATCACCATAAGCACCATAATTGATTTTGCCTGGTGAAAATGCTTTGTGCATTGCGTTCGCTACTTTCGCAATTTCAGCAAAATACGCATTTCTTTCCTCATCTGATAAGTCAATTAACTCACTTACATGCTTCTTGTGAGCTACAATAACACGGCCTGGATTACTTTGTTCTTTGAATATATACACAAAGCTATTCTCCATCTCCATTGCTAAATATCCAAATTTAGCTACTAACTCACCTTGCATACAATACGCACAATTCTGATCTTTCATACTATTCTCCTTTAATATTCTAGTATTTTGCCAAAAGATTCAGATAATAACTCCAAGGACAACGGTTGTTATTTCGTCAAAACACCGCTTACCTATGCTTTATCATACCATATAATTCGTAAAAAAACTATCACTCATTTCTTTTATAAAATCGAAATAAGTGATAGTTTTATGCTGTTGAAATCGAATTTATTGTTCTAATTTCTATTCCTAATAATTCTCTGCTTTAACTTGAAAATACGCTTGTGGATGTGCACATACTGGACATACCTCTGGTGCTTGTTTTCCAACAACAACATGACCACAGTTTGAACATTCCCAAATTGCATCTCCCTCTTTTGAGAATACAAGTCCACCTTCAATATTCGCTAACAACTTACGAAATCTCTCTTCATGTTCTTTCTCTATCTTCGCTACTTCTTCAAATAAGAATGCTATTTTATCAAAACCTTCTTCTTTTGCTTCCTCTGCGAATTTCGCATACATATCTGTCCATTCGTAATTTTCACCTGCTGCCGCATCGTTAAGATTCTCTACGGTATCTGGCATACCACCATGCAATAATTTGAACCACATCTTTGCATGTTCTTTCTCATTATTCGCAGTTTCTTCAAACAATGCTCCAATCTGTACATATCCTTCTTTTTTCGCTTTTGACGCATAATACGTATACTTGTTTCTTGCTTGTGATTCCCCAGCAAATGCTGCCATTAAGTTTGCTTCTGTTCTTGTTCCTTTTAAATTCGACATGTTTATTTCCTCCTCTGATATAAAAATTCATTCATTTAAAATATCTTGATTTCATGTAACTGTCTCTATTATTATATCATATTTTGGTAATTTGTGAATACTCTGTGACCAGTAACAGAGATATCGCTTTCTATGAGAAAAAAAGATTGCAGATAATCAAGTAATCAGCTATTCCTTATTATCTCTGCAATCTTTCATTGTTATACTTCTTTATTCTTCTTTTCTTTTATCATAATACGTATCAAGGAAAGAATGCTCTACACCCTTTTGCTTGTACGATATTAATGTGTCAAGACTTACATTATGGATACTATTGAAGATATTTGTTTCAATTGTCTTATTATCTTTCTTTAGTTTTTTGATAAGTTCTTTTACTTCTTGACGTTTTGAAACACTAACACCATTATCACAAGAAGTACAATTTTCTGTAAAACGACACGCACATTGAATAAACTCTAACTCATTATAGTTTTTCCATGCTATTATATTCTCTTCTAATATACAGTACATTGGACGAATTAATTCCATTCCTTCAAAATTTGTACTATGAAGTTTTGGCATCATTCCTTGAATCTGCGAACCATATAGCATACCCATCAATGTCGTTTCAATAACATCACTCATATGATGACCAAGCGCAATTTTGTTACAACCAAGTTCCTTTGCATTACTGTATAGATTTCCTCTTCTCATTCTGGCACATAGATAACATGGTGACTTATCAATTTCATTTACAATATCGAAGATATCCGTTTCGAATATAACAAGTGGTATCTCTAATAATTTTGCATTACTCTCAATCTTCTGACGGTTAATTGGATTATAGCCTGGATCCATCATAAGAAATGTAATCTCAAAAGGAATCTCTGTGATTCTTTGTAATATCTGCATCAACTTAGCCAACAACATCGAATCTTTACCACCAGAGATACAAACTGCAATGTGATCGCCCGCTTGAATTAATTCATACTTTTTAATTGCCTGTACAAATGGTGACCATATTTCTTTTCTAAATTTCTTGTTGATACTTCTCTCTATTAATTGACAAGTTGTTAATTCTCTACTCATATTTTTATTATTTCTCCTGCTTTTGTTCTTTTTCTTGGAACGATCTATTATTTTCCCTTATCTCAATCGATGAATTGAGTGAGTAAATCATTTTGCTATCGTCCTATTCTTATATTCCTTAACTATCTGGGACTCCCCCTTCAAGTTACTCTATTATACTATATATTCTCCATCTAATTAAGTCAACTTTTCTATAAAAAACACTGCTCACCTACATCCATTCAAAATCTCCAAAAATATATCTATCTCCTCTTTTGTAGTAATATGACTCATACTTATTCGAAAAGATGACATTGCTCTTTTCTTATCCTTTGTTACTGCAAGTACCGGCTTTGACGGTGTTGTCTTTGTAGAACATGCCGATTTTGCCGATAAACAGATTCCCTGTTTTGCAAGCCTTTCCTGCATCTCATATCCCCGAATCCCCAATATGCTTATATTGAGAATGTGTGGTACACTTTCTATCGGACTATTTATTATCACATACCCACTTTTTCTAAGCCTTTCTCGTAAGTAGATATTATTCTCTTTCACAACTTGTTCTCGATTAGTAAACTCGTCATACGTTAACTTAATCGCTTTCCATATAGATGCCGCCATCGCTACTGCAGGTGTACCACTTCGATAAATCGTTGTACTTGCACCACCATGAATTAACGGTTCCATTATCAAATCACTTTTCTTAATCAGAACTCCACAACCATTCAAACCATAGAATTTATGCGGTGCAAAACTAATCGTATCGCCTAAATTAAAATCAAACTTAACTTTCCCTATCGCTTGTGTCGCATCAATATGTAAGCGACAGTTTGGAAATTCCTTAACAATTGATGCAATCTCCTCTATTGGCTGAACAATTCCCAACTCACTATCAACAGCACAAACCGTCACTAATACCGTATCATTTCTTAATAGTTCTCTTAAACTATCTCTATCAATCGTTCCATCGTTACAAATAGCAAGTGATTCAACTTCATACCCTTGCTCTCGAAGATACAATAGCGTTCCACTGACAGAAGAATGCTCCAATCCAGATGTAAGTATGTGCTTTCCCATATGCCTACTACTTCTGGCAATCCCTTTAATCGCAGTATTATTGGATTCACTTGCACCTGATGTATATACAATTTCTCTTTCTTTTAATTCTAATTCTTTAACTATTCTAGCGGTAATCGAATCCAGCTTATCCTTTGCCGCAACTCCAAGCGGATGAAGTGAATTCGGATTTCCAAAGTACTCTTGATTTACCAAACAAAATTCTTGCAGCACCCGTTCATCTGTTGGCGTATTTGCTGCATAATCCAAATATATCATATCTTTCACTCTTTTCTTGCCTCTTACTCTGTTTAAGTCATTTATTTTATATTTTTCTTATAGGAATAGTAGCATTATAACATATGTAATTCAAGATGGACAGTCTATTTTTACAATGTTGCAAAACATTTTTCCATTCGTAAGGAAGAGCTTTTCCTACTAATTCAAAAAAGCTCTCCACTAGGATAAACCATTCTTATTATCTAAATGATTATCCACGGAAAAGCTTTTTTCACTATCTATATGTTCTACATTACCGTCTCAACCGACGCTATCTTCTGTCTATTTACATAGCCTAAGCTTGTTAATCCAGCAAGAATGATATCATTCCACTTCTTTGGTGATATCTGATATATCGTTCCATCATCTAATGTTACCATACGTCTGATTTCTTCTATGTCTTCTTGTGTGTGATTGATTAATTTGTACATATTACTTCTTCGAATAGCTCCAATTTCTTCAAGTGTGTTGACCATTCGATAAACGGTAGCCTTGCCGATTTTAGAATCCGATTTTGATGCTTGATAGAAGATTTCCTTACAGCAAGAACATTCTTGTTGCAGAATAATATCTAAGATAAGCAATCTCTGTTTTGTAATCCTACAACCGCTTTCTTTTAATTTCTCTATAATATGCTCTTTTTGCATCTTTGAACGATGATAACTTCTTTGTTCTTGATCGCTACTGCATTCACATTGTCCTTTTACCATATTACTACCATGCCTTTCTCAAAACCTACAAACTTTGAAGCGCAGCTATATTACGAACAATGTCCACCACAATGCTTGCAATCTCCACCACATACCATTGAGTTACCTTTTTTCTTCTCGTTTAGCATGTGCTTAATAATTAATGTTACAATACATACAAGAATACTACCTACAAAAACTGTACCCATCACTACACACTCTCCTTTCAAACCTTAGAGACTTATCTAATTCTACAACGAACTCCTATTTACAAAGCAGCCTCTAAAACCACTTTCTTCTTCTGACTTGGTCTTACCAATAAGAATATAAACACTGCTACTATCACAAATGCTACAATTGTTCCAAATCCAAATGCTCCCGTTGTAATAAGTGTTCCAATTTGATAGATACAAAGAGAAGCGAGATATGCTAATCCTGTTTGATATCCAATTGCGAACCAGAACCATTTTGCATTGTTCATTTCTCTCTTAATTGCTCCCATTGCTGCAAAGCAAGGTGCACACAATAAGTTAAATACTAAGAATGAATATGCTGCTACGGTAGTCATACTCGCAGCAAGTGTACCCCAAATCTCATTACCATCTTCCGCAACTTCAGCAAATCCATATAATACGCCAAATGTTCCTACTACATTTTCTTTCGCAATAAGCCCTGTAATCGCTGCTACCGCAGCTTTCCAATTTCCCCATCCAAGCGGAATGAAAATTACTTTTAGTCCGTTACCAATTGCTGCAAGTATACTGTGATCAATTTCCATATCGTCTAACATTCTGAACTGACCATCTACAACGCCAAAATATGTTGCAAACCATACAAGGATTGTTGATAGTAAAATAATAGTTCCCGCTTTCTTAATGAAAGACCAACCTCTTTCCCACATACTTCTTAGGATATTACTAACTGTTGGCATATGATATGCTGGTAATTCCATAACGAATGGTGCTGGATCTCCAGCAAATACTTTTGTTTTCTTTAAAATAATACCCGAACAGATAATTGCAAGAATACCAACAAAGTAAGCACTTGGTGCAACCCACCATGCTCCGTTAAATAATGCACCTGCAATTAATGCAATAATAGGTAATTTCGCTCCACAAGGGATAAATGTAGTTGTCATAATTGTCATCTTACGGTCACGGTCGCTTTCAATTGTTCTTGATGCCATAATTCCTGGAACACCACAACCACTGCCGATTAACATAGGTATAAATGATTTTCCTGATAATCCAAACTTTCTAAAGATACGATCCATGATAAATGCTACTCTTGCCATATATCCACAAGATTCTAAGAATGCTAAAAATGCAAATAGAATTAACATCTGTGGCACGAAACCAAGTACAGCACCAACGCCACCTACAATACCATCTAGTAGTAATCCTTGTAACCAATCCGCACAGCCAATCGCTTGTAAAGCAGATTCTAACATAACTGGAATACCTTGAATCTCTAGTCCGAACAAGCTCCAACCTTCGCCAAACACTCCGTCATTTGCCCAATCAGTAGCCCATGTTCCTACTGTTGTTACAGACACATAATATACTAAGAACATAATTACTGCAAATATTGGTAATGCAAGAAAACGATTCGTAACAATTCGATCAATCTTATCGGATACTGTTAAACTCTTATGACTTTTCTTTGTACAACAACTTTTTATAATAGATGAGATAAATACATATCGATCATTCGTTATAATACTCTCCGAATCATCATCCATCACTTCCTCAATTTTAGCAATTTCTTTTGAAATGTCAGGAACAGTCTTTAGCTTTGCCTTAATCTTTTCATCTTTTTCTAATAATTTCACTGCAAAGAATCTTCTTTGACTTTCCTCTACTTCTAATACAATTTTTTCTTCTATTTCGTCTAAAATCGTTTCTACTTCATTCGAAAATACTTGAACTGCTTTCTCTTTGCTTATTGATTTATCTGCTAATTTCACAGCCTTCTTTGCTGCTTCCTCAATACCGGTTCCCTTTAATGCAGAAATTGTAGTAACTTCACAGTTTAATGCTTTACTTAACTTATCAATATGTACACGGTCACCATTTTTTTCAACAACATCCATCATGTTAACAGCAATAATCATTGGTATTCCTAGTTCCATTAATTGTGTTGTTAGATATAGATTTCTCTCTAAGTTCGTACCATCAATAATGTTCAATATAACATCTGGTCTTTCATCAATAAGGTAGTTTCTTGCTACCACTTCTTCTAATGTATATGGAGATAAAGAATAGATACCTGGTAAGTCCATAATCGTAACTGCCTCACCTTGATTTGAAAGATATGCTTTCTTTAACTTTCCTTCCTTTTTCTCAACTGTTACACCTGGCCAGTTTCCTACAAATTGATTTGAACCAGTTAATGCATTAAACAATGTTGTCTTACCACTGTTTGGATTCCCTGCTAATGCAATCTTAATTCCCATTTTATTCACTCCTTCTCTTATTCCTCTACTTCTATCATCTGCGCATCTGCTTTTCTTAGAGATAACTCATACCCTCTTACGGTCAATTCCATTGGGTCACCTAATGGTGCTATCTTTCTTACAAAAACCTCAATTCCTTTCGTAATTCCCATATCCATAATTCTTCTCTTTACAGGACCTTCCCCTGTAAGTTTCTTAATCGTCACTGTCTTCCCACAAGGAATTTCATTTAATGTTTTCATAGTTATACCCATGCATATCACAAGCCTGCTTGTGATACTGCTCAAATAAATACAGGTGAAAGAATCCTATTGCTGCATGGTTTCTCCTTTATATTTATTTTCTTTCACCTTTTTATCCTTTCTCTCACTACACTACTATATAGGTATTTGCGAAACTCTGATTATACTTGACTGCTTCTTGATTAATCTACGCTAACGAAAAAACGATAGCGAAACATCTTTAGTACTTCTTGGTGTATACTATGCGACCTAGGAAGGCGAGGCATGGACGCCGAGCCAGCCTGAGCTGAGGCAGAATGCCGAATCGAAGGCGTTTCCGTGACCTCTGAATATCTATCCGTATACACCTAGAAGTACTTAGATGTGCAACGTGTTTTGTGTTAGCGTAGATTAAGCAAGAAGCTTAGACACATAAAATGGAGTTTCGCAATTACCTATACCAATATCTTTCTCGCCATATCTTCTCCAATTGCAACTCTTGATTCTTTCACATTCACAATTACATTTCCCTGAATCTTAGATATTACCGTAACCATTCCTCCTGTCACGAATCCAAGACTTTCTAAGAAACGTTTCGTTTCATCTTTTCCTCCAACTTTTTTAATAAGTTTTTCTTCCCCAGCTTCCATCATTGTTAATGGCATACTCTCATCTTCTTTCTATATAGATTTTTTATAATGAGTTGCCCGACAAATGAGGTATTATAAATCTGCCTCTTTGTCATATTGTTCCTTGAAAATTTAATATATTATCTTCTATTGAGAGAAGTGATAATCTTTTGATATTTTTCACTCTGCATAGATTAGTTTCCGCAAC
>NZ_JAVBNS010000024.1:0-14837 GCF_031551385.1 Anaerosporobacter sp. | reverse complement strand
TACCCTCCTTATAAAGTCTGTGCTGCCTTACTGACAGCATCTTCAATTCGATCATAGGTTACAATCACTTTGATTTGTTTTTCTTCAAGTTGCTTTCTTGGTGATTCGCCAATTCGCATGGCAATTACTGCTTGGCAGTCCTCAATTGTCTGTATGATTGCCGCAATCTTATCCTCTTTTTCGTCGCAAACATCACTCCCTTCACAATACTGACCAACCTTACGTTTCTCGATATAAGAAACCTCTCCCTTCTTATATTCATAGATATACCACTCTGTAACATGTCCAAAATGTTCATCAATGTGCATACCATGTTTACTGGCAACGGCAAAACGATACACTTGCTCTGTCTCCTCTTTCGTTTTTGCTTGATATCCTCGAAATTCTAAACTCAAATCATTGTCAAGCGTTCCAATCGCATCTGCTCTGCATTGCTTGCAATGTGTCATCTGTTTCAATATTAATCCACAATCTGCTCGTAACTTTTCGATTTCCTTGTTTGTCAATGAAGTCATATTCTCAAATGCACTTCCCTTTACTGGAATCATTGGCATTATGTTTGTAATATAGCAGCCGATTTCTTTCATTGTCTCCACAATTTTCGGAATGTGTGTATCATTAATCCCTTTCAACGAAACAATATTTACTTTACAGATCACCCCATGTGCAACAAGGATTCGCAGTCCGCTCAATTGATTGGATAACAGAATTGCTCCTGCACTTTCTCCCTCATACCGAGTTCCCATGAAGTTAATATGCTTATAGATCTTCCCTGCAATCTTAGGGTCAACTGCATTAATTGTTACGGTTACATGAGAAACGCCTAGTTTAATAATATCCTCTGCATACGTAGGCAACAGTAATCCATTCGTGGATAGACAAAATGTAACATCTGAGTCATACTCTTTAATTAATTCCATAGTCCTCTTTGTCTCATCAAAATTCGCAAGGGCATCTCCCGGTCCTGCAATACCAACGACAGTTAGATTCTCTACTTTTTCCTTCACTTGTTTGTACTTATTAAACGCCTCCTCTGGCGTAAGTACTTTCGTTGTAACACCTGGTCTGCTTTCATTCGGACAGTCAAACTTTCGTACACAATAGTTGCATTGCACGTTACATCTTGGCGCTACCGGAAGATGCATTCTGGCATATTTATGACCCGCACAGTTGTAACAAGGATGTGTCTCTGTTTTTTTCTGGATTTCCTGCTGCCTTTTTTCTTCCTCTGTCAGAAGGGATAAATTGTTTTTATGTAAGTCTGCGTTCTCTTTTTCTCCTATATTCATCTCATCATCTATACGAGACAAATCTTTCGATTTCTCATCACGATAATATGCCTTATAAACCACTTCTCGAAACGTACTTTCTTTTCTTGATAAAATCGCATTTGTTATCTCATCAAGCAAGGTGAGCGAACCTTCATATCCAATCGTTTTCAGTCTTTGTCCTCCAATGCGGTCATGAATTGGAAAACTTCTTCTTACTAATGCGATTTGCAGATGTTCTTCTATTCTTCTTCCGTCTGAATTTCCAATCATCAGATTACAGTCATATTGTTCTGCTGCCGTTTCAATGTCCTTAAAATCCACATCATCTATAATCTTATAGTCCTCTTCAAAATATCGTTTTGCAATCTCTTCAATCGATAGTTTCACATAATCATCCAGATGCGGAAATACCGAACCCGTTGCCGTAATAACTGGCATAATTCCATTCTCTTCACAGATTCGAATCATGGATATGATAAAGTCAGGTTCTCCAAACACTACTGCTCTGCCTTCTGCATTGTATTTGTGACTATCAATCATAGCATCGAGATATCGTCCTCTCTGCTGTTTCAATCGTTTGGAAATCTTTTTCCCGCTAATCTTACTTAATACTTTGAGAAATGCATCATTGTCCCGTAATCCCACTGGCACATTTACTCTGATATAAGGAACTCCGTATTTCTCCTTCAGAATCTTCCCCGGAGAATTCTCTATATCCATATTACTAATCTCGATTGTCGCTCTTGCTCCTGCCATTCGTTTGATATCGGCAATATCTGTTCCACCCTCTGGAAGCCGATTATAATTTTCCTTGAATACACCATCGAGGTTTTCAGAAAAATCAGGTAGAAGAATAATCTCTAAACCAAATTCCTTACAGAGTTCTTTCAGCGTTCGCATATCCGCAGGGCTCATATATGATGCAATTACATTTATCTTGTTATGCGGTTTGGAATTCATCTCTATCTCTGATACAATAGCCGCTAATGCAGCAAAATATCCTTCAAATTGTGTTCCTGCATATCCAGCCGAATGCACAGGAACAATGGTTACTTCTCGTTTATCTGGATTTTCCTCATAATACGTCTGAATCATTCGGCTCGTATCCTCACCAATAGTTTCTGCCAAACACGTTGTCGCTACCCCCACAACTTGCGGATGATACAGATCTATCAGATTTGTTAAGCCCTTTTTCAGATTTGATTCTCCACCGTATACCGTCCCCTGCTCTGTAAGAGAGGATGATGCAATGTCAATTGGTTCATTATAATGTGTTGCCATATGACGTCTTATGTACGTGCTGCATCCTTGTGAACCATGCAGTATCGACACACATTTTTTAATACCGCAAAATGCTGTCATTGCCCCCATCGGCATACACATCTTACAAGGATTCACATTCAGATTAACTAGCGGTTGTACTTTTGTCTTCATAAAATTCCTCCTCTCCAAGCTCTCTGTATTTTGCATCATTTATATATTGCCAAACTGGATTGTTTATACTTTGATTGATTTCCTTCGTAAAGTTATATACTCCTTCAAATCCAGCAAGTGCGTGTTTTCTTTCATGATTATGGTCACAGAACGCAACACCAAGTTTATAGGCAAGTGGTCGTTCCTTTACTCCTCCCACTAAGATATCCGCTCCCTTTTCCTTCATAAATGTCTCCAACTCCGCTGGATTTGCATCATCAAGAATAACCGCATCTTCTCCCACCAACAGTTCAATCATTTCATAATCGTCCTGCTTTCCTGTTTGTGTACCAACTACAACGGTTTCCATTCCCATGAAAGCAAATTGGCGAATAAGTGAGATTGCCTTAAAACCTCCCCCAACGTATATCGCTGCTTTTTTTCCTTGCAGATTCATGCGATACGTATCAAGAAAACCTTCTAATTTCTTCGACTCCTCTTCACAAAAAGCAATTGCTTTTCTCTTTGCACTCTCATTTTTCAATGCCTCAGCAATTCGAACAAGGGAACTTGACGTATCTTCAACGCCGAAGAAACTGACTTTTATAAAAGGAATTCCAAACTGCTCCTCCATCTGATTTGCCAGATAAACCGAAGAACCTGCACATTGAACAATATTTAACGTCGCTTTCGGTGCTTCTATCATATTCTTATAACTGGCATCCCCCGTGAATGTCGAGACAACTTTTACTCCGATTTTCTTTAGATAATTCTTAATAATCCACATCTCACCCGCAAGATTAAAATCACCTAAAATATTCACACCTTCTATCTTGTTCTCACTGCGATATGGAGAAATCAATTCCATAATAGCATTACAAGCCATCTTGTATCCTGTTGACTTATTGCCTGAAAATCCAGGAGATTTAACAGGAATCACACGAATCCCATACTTTTTAGACATCTCCCTACATACCGCCTCAACATCATCACCAATCACCCCTACAATACAAGTTGCGTATACGAATATCAGTTTTGCCATTTGTTTTGTAGCCAGCTCTTCAATTGCAGCCGTTAGCCTTTTCTCTCCCCCGAATATAATATCTGTTTCTCGAAGGTCCGTACAAAAGCTATTTCGGTAAACATCACTTCCACTAGAAAGACTTCCTCGAATATCCCATGTATAACTAGAACAGCCAATCGGGCCATGAACAATATGATACGCATCCGTTATCGGATTCAGAACAACCCTAGCCCCACAATACACACAAGCCCGTTGGCTAACCGCCCCCGAAACCGAGTCAGAATCACACTTAATCCCATTCCCACTACAGCCGACATTATCTTTAAACAAGATAAACTGCTTTCTTTCTTCTAAAATGTTAACCTCTTGATTATTTCTCATAGGCAAACGTGCTCCTTTCTAAATTGGGAACTATGAATATAGCACACATTGTTTTATTGAATACAGTTACTCGCACTAAATAAAAAATGCAGAAAGCGAGGGTAAAAAGACGGTGTTGTCTTTTCCCCTCGCTATGAATTTATGTTATAATATTCCATCTTTACCACTTTCGTCAATCTTTTTTTCTTGATTAAGCCATTGATAATTTCTATGATGCCTATTTCATATTCCTATATTCGTAATAACTATTAATTTTTTTGGATAAACATGCATTTCTTCGTTGTAGTGCTTATACCTCTAAATGATAGTTTTTATCATAAAAAGAATACGCAATTTCAATCTCCTCTTTATCGCCTCTTTTCATCACAGCATAAACCGTGCCTCTTTCGGCATAGGCATCATATGCACCTAATGTTTTCTTAACAAACTCCTCCATATCTTCTAATAAGAGAAACTTTTGCCCTTTTAATGCTTCTATATATGTTTCCTCTATTTTCATTCGCACTACTCCTTTTTTATAAAGGGCGATGACCGTCGTTTTCTTGAGGTGTGTGACATCATCGCCCTTTGACAGCAAGAATATGTTAGGGAATATTCTTGCTCTTTTCTTGTTTAATTTAAGTATCAAGAACTATATTCTTTCTATAAGATTTGATTTAACGACTAACTACATTTATAGCATTGGGGGTTAACTATTTTAAACTATGTCCAATATAGTATGATTGCCTACATTACCATCTCGACATCTTTCTCTTCACAATGGCTGTCTTGATAATCCATAAGAGCATTTGTAATCTTCTCTACCATTCGCATTGCTCCCTCATATCCAACAATCGGGAAGTAGGAATGGCAATAACGGTCAATTACATCAAATCCAGCTCTTACAAGAGGAATATCCTCTGCTCTTGCAATATGTTTTCCATGCGTTCCACCAATTAATATATCAACTGGTTCGTTCTTAATCCATTGATGAAGAAGGAATAGGTCGGTTGTTGTCTTTAACTGGTTGGCTGCCTGCACTTTACAATCTTCTTTAACACCGTATTTCTCAAGAAGATGCTTTCCTTCCTCTTCAAACGTAGGGCTTGGCGTACCTGTAATACAATACTTTGGAATCATTCCAAGTTCCAAGCAGATAGACATCATTCCAATAACAAAGTCAGGGTCACCATAGATTGCAACTTTCTTTTCATAGGTATATTGATGCGTATCAATCATCATATCCACAAGGTGTCCCCTTTGCACTTCAAGGCTCACTGGTACTTCCTCGGCAGAAAATTCTTGTAGTTTTAGTACAAACGCATCCGTTGCTTCAATACCGATTGGATACGGTATTGTCGTTCCTTTTACTTTGCATTTTTTATCAAGGGCATCAACGCTTGGTGATGATACCGTCATACCAATTCCAAGTGATTTTGGACAATCGCCTAACGATTTAATCTCTTCAATCGTTGTTCCACCCTTCTCATACATTACGTATTCGCCTGTTGTTGGCGTATCAACTGCTCCATCTGTATCAGGTAACATAATGTATGGTACGTTCATTTGATTCATGATTTTCTTTAACTCACGGTAATCGCCTGGATTTAACCAGCCTGGAAACAACGCTAATTTTCCATTTGAAGTACCTGTTGATACACTAAGATATTTCACAAATCCATTTACCATGTTAAAGAATCCGTTAATATGAGAACCAAAATAACTTGGTGTATTCGCGTGAACAATATACTTTCCTTCTGGTAGTGTTGGTGTAATATCGATTAATAAGGAAGTCAAGTCATCACCAATTGTCTCTGAAAGACACGTCGTATGTACTGCAACAATTTCTGGATTATATAAATCAAATATATTCTTTACAGCGGTCTTTAAATTCGAACCACCACCAAAAACTGACGCACCTTCTGTAAAGGAACTGGATGATGCTTGAATCGGATCTTTAAAATGTCTTGTGAGGTACATTCTATGAAATGCCACACAGCCTTGTGAACCATGACTATGTGGAAGGCACCCATGAACACCGAGGGCAGCATACAACGCACCTACTGGCTGACAAGTTTTACAAGGGTTAATAACAAGTGCCTCTCGATCTACAACTTCTTTTGGTGTATATTTAAGCATTATTCCTCACCTCCTAATTTACCTACGAGTGTGGCTTGATTCTTCCATGGTGCTTTAATATAGCTCCATGCTGGTACATATAATCCCATAACAAGGTCATGCCCAAATCTGGCTGCACCTTGAAAACAAGTATAAGGCCCTTGATAATCATAGGAATGGATCTGTCTTGATAACATACCCGCTTTTTGAACTACAAACTTATCTTTAATACCAGAGAAAAATACATCTGGTTTCAGTGCCTTCATGAATTCTTCCGTTTCAAAATGATTTAAATCATCCGCAATAATCGAACCTTTTTCCATTCCTGCAAACATACCTTCATAATCATTTAATTCCACATCTGGATCTGCCTCTAGCTTCGCTCTGTGTTCTGGCGTAATTCGATTTGGATTATACAACGTCTCATCTGGTTCCATTGTCAACGTTTCAATGTTCTTGGAATCGGCATCTGGCTTAATATCAGGCAGTACACTTCTTCCCTCATAATCATCTCGGTGGGCAAACTCATAACCAGCTAACACCGTTGTCATTCCAAGGTCTTGTAACAATAATTGATAATGATGGGAACGAGAACCTCCAACATAGATTGCGGCTGTCTTTCCTTTTAGCTTGCTATGGTAGTATTCCATCTCATCTGCAATGGCAGTCTCTTCCTCTGCGATGATCTCTTCGATTCTGACGCTAAGTTCTGTGTCATTAAAATATGCTCCAATTGCCCGTAATGATTTCTTTGTTGCATCTACACCGATGAAATTAACTTTTATCCAGTCTATTCCATATCGTTCCTTCATCATATCTGCAACGTAGTTAATCGATCGATGACACTGCACTAGATTCAAATTAGCCAAATGTGCATTCTTCATATCACGATAACAACTCGTTCCTGTCATAGCACTCACAACTTCTATTCCGCAACGATTTAGTATTCTTTCAATCTCCCAGCCATCACCACCGATGTTATACTCACCTAATAGATTTATAGAGAATTTCTTCTCCGGTTTGTGGTCACCTGTACCAACAATATAGCGGATAATCTGGTTTGATGCGATATGATGCCCTGCCGATTGCGTAACGCCCTTATAACCTTCACAAGAAAATGCAACACACATTAAACCGGGATACTCTTCTCTTGCCCACTTTGCGATAGCGTGAATATCGTCACCGATCAAACCAACAGGACAGGTGGAGCAGATACTTATCATCTTAGGATTATAGATCTTCATACATTCTTCAATTGCTTTCTTTAACTTCTTTTCTCCACCAAATACGATATTCGGCTCTTGCATATCCGTAGAAAAACAGTATTCTACATAGCAGTCTGCATGTTCATCATGCCGATCCGTCTCTACCTGCTTATGTCTTCTCGTTCCCCATGTATAGAAGGAACAACCGATTGGGCCATGGACAATAATTGCATTATCACTCATTGGGCCAAGAACTACACCCTTACATCCTGCAAAGCAACAACCTCTTTGCGTTATGACACCGGGGATTGTACGAACATTTGCAAGGATTTCATTGCTTGCTTCTGGATCAATTGACAGAATATGTTGCTTTCTGTTTCTATATACTTTTGCACTATATTTTTCAAGAACTTTTTCTCTTAATTCGTTACCATGTGCTACCATGCTATCCCTCCCTTCTAGTATGAATCCGAACCTTCCTGTTGCTTTCCATCTCTGATACGATATGCTCCCATAATTGGCATGACAAAGATTTTTCCGTCACCCGGAGTTCCCGTACTGTTTACCTCCATAACTGCTGTTACGATTTTTTCTACATCTTCATCCTGTGCCATTATTACAAAGAGTCGCTTTGGAATCAGACGACTTCCTTCCGTAAAGCATTCTCCTATTGAGTTCGCTGGCATTTCTCCTGCCTCTAATACAGAATATAGCTCTGGTGAGAATAATTTCTTTCCTCTTCCCATAACCTTTCTACATGTGAAGCCAAGAATTCCTGCCTCTGTCAGTGCTACTTTTGTTTTACTAACTTTATCCTGCCTAACTATAATTAAGACTTCTTTCATCGCAGCACCCCCTATAAATCTTTTGTTTTCGTACTGATTGTATAAGCCTCTTCTACAGGACTGACAAATATTCTACCATCACCAAAATTACCATTTTCGCCTGTTCTTGCATACTTCATGATAATTCGAATTGCATCATCTTTGTCCTCATCCTTAACTACCATTAATAGCATTTCTTTTGGAATTTCATCATAAGTAACATCTCCTATTCGGATACCCTTTTGCTTACCACGTCCGAATACATCCATCTTTGTTACTGCTGGAAATCCTGCCGATAATAATTCCGACAAAACCTCGTTTACCTTTTCTGGTCTAATAATTGATCTCACTAAGTACATAGTCGTTCTCCTTTCTATCGTTCACATAATGCTTCAAGATTCCATTAATCTAACATTCCATGCTCCATAAGAATTGCCTCTAACTCATCAATCTTCATTGGTTTTGGAACAACAAGCATCTGATTTTCGTCCACTTTTCTTGCAAGTTGTCTATACTCATCTGCTTGTGGTTCTTCCGGACTATAATCAATAACGGTTTTCTTATTAATCTCTGCCTTTTGAACAGCATTATCACGAGGTACAAAATGTATCATCTGCGTTCCAATCTTCTCTGCAACTGCCATTACAAGTTCCTCTTCCCCATCTACTTTTCTTGAGTTACAGATTAAACCACCAAGACGAACGCCTCCTGTTGCTGCATATTTTACAATACCTTTTGAAATATTGTTTGCGGCATATAATGCCATCATCTCACCGGAACATACGATATAGATTTCCTGTGCCTTTCCTTCTCTGATTGGCATTGCGAAACCACCACATACAACATCACCAAGAACATCATAAAATACATAATCCAAATCATCGGTGTAAGCACCAAGTTGTTCGAGCAAGTTTATTGATGTGATAATACCACGCCCTGCACAACCAACACCTGGTTCTGGTCCACCTGATTCCACACCACGAATATTTCCATAGCCTGTTTTCATGATTTGGTCAAGATCAATATCATCACCCTCTTCACGAAGTGTATCAAGTACGGTTCTCTGTGCGAGTCCTCCTAATACAAGTCTGGTTGAATCTGCTTTCGGGTCACAACCTACAATCATAATTTGTTTTCCCATCTCTGCAAGTCCTGCCGTTAAGTTTTGTGTTGTTGTTGATTTTCCAATTCCACCTTTTCCATAGATAGCCAACTGTCTCATAGCACTTACCTCCATCTTCTAAGTATTTATTCTACTTGTAATTTGTTGATAGAACGTTCTGTATGTGTTCTATTGGCTCTCATTATAAGGTCTGGCATTTTGTTCCACAATACACGCAATTGTATAAAAACTACCCCCGATTTCCGATTCTTTTATGCAGAATCAAGTATGGAAATCGGGGGTAGTTTTAGATACCTAATATTATTTTGTTTTTGGTGGAAATGGCTTGCTATTGTGAGGATTTCTTTTGTCTTCGTCAGTGTACCCTCGTCCATGCTTTCATACATGCGAAACAATCTTAGATACACGAAAAGCGAGGTAAAGATTACATTACCATACTCTGTGACAGACAACCAAACTGCTTTACCTGTTCCACCATGTGTCCAATATTGCCTTCACCAGCAAACACGTTGCAATCAAAAAAATCATGGTTAAAATCAAGCCATTCAAGAGGATTTGCTTCTTCTCTTAATTCCACTTCCTCTTTTAAAAATCCTACATACACCTCAACATAGCAATCTTGATTATAATAGACAAAGTCCATCATATGATTAAGCTCGATTTTGTCTTGCTTGATCCCTGTTTCTTCCTCTAACTCTCGATATGCCGCTAATATGCCCTCTTCATTTTCTTCTATTTTTCCACCGACAAAATTATAGAGTCCTAGATACGGATCTTTCTTTCGTTTGCAAAATAGTAAATTATCTTTCTTTTGGTTATATACCATAATACAATTATAGCCTTGCATGTTTGCTATTCCTTTATCTAGCTCACGATATTGTATCTCTTCACAAAGCAAAACTTCCCACACATTCTCTATCTGCTTCACTATTTCCGTATTCATATTCAACCAGCTAATACATTTATTAATAATAATCGCATCCGTCGTAATTACATTTGCTTTCGTTTCTAATGTTACATCTACTTCTGGTATAACAACTGTCTGTACTTGTAGCTCGTACCCTTCTGCCATTTCTTTAAGTAAACCAGCAAGTCTCCCTGAATTCGATACTGGTGAATCCAAGTAAAAGATTGCCTCTTTAATTCCCTTTGAGACAAGCCATTGATAAATCAGATGAATTGCCTTTTCTGTTTTATCTATAATACGATAATTCCCGCGAAGCCCTGCCAAATCTCGTATTGTTCCATCTAATGACTTAAAAACAGGTGAACCAGATAACGCAACCTCTAATGTAATAATTACATTAAAACCATCAATATGCACTGTTTCTACCTCAGAAAACTCTTTTATTTGTTTTTGCCATCTGCTAGAGCAATCATCATTAGAAGAGACAGTTCGTGCCAATGCTAACCGCTGTCTCTCCGAAAACATATAGTGATTCCCGATAAATGTAGTTGCCTGTTTTATCGGATAACCTTGATTTAATAAGAAATATAATTCATATGCAGCTTTTTCTAACTTTGTCTTTTCCACTCCTTGAAATTCACGAACATCTTCTTTTTGATATCCTCTTCTCACTACCTTTGACATTGTATCTCTCCCTTTATCGTCTTATCTGCGACATTTTCTACTACCAGTATAGCCATAATCAACTAATACTGGAACTTCATCAATCATTCCCCAACTAGATTTTCTGCGTAAATCCCCACTGGCTAATCTGTATGTTTCTCTTATTTTGATAAAATAATCTTCACGTATTAACTGCTGCATCGTACTCACTTGATAATACTCTAATACTTGATTGAGATCCGATAATCTTTCGCCTTTTTTCATAATTAGAAACATAGCATCTTCCGATATCGTAAGTATTGGCGCAAATAAAGGCGCTTGTTCCTGCATATAAATCTTATGCTCAAGCCGATTTTGGCTAAGTCCACCGTAGTTCAAAGCAGCCTTTACTACATAACCATTCTCTAAATCATAAACACTTCTTGATGATCCTGAACCAATATATTCATATCGATCATGATTTAAATCTTTTCTTATTTGTTTAAAATCAATTATATCCCTATCCATTTTCATATCCACATCAATATATAATTACTTCTATTATATTCGACCTTTTATGAAAATGTTCGACTTTATTCTATTCTTTATGAACCCTATTCATTCGCTCAACCATAACTACCATTAATAAGACAAAAACCATAAGATAGAACGGATATAGCTGAATCGTAACCTTATCTGCTAGCAGTCCAAAAATCGGAGGCATCAATGTACTTCCTACATAAGCACATGCCATCTGCATCCCCATAATTGATTGTGATTTATCTGCACCAAAATTATCTGGTGTTGCATGTAGTAAACTTGGATAGATGGGTGCACAACCTAGTCCTAATAGAATCAATCCAATAAGCGTTACTATATTACCAAGTGGTAACAACATAACAACAATACCAATTGTGGCAAGAAGTTGACCCAAACGAACCATTCTTTTATCGCCTAATCTATCCGTTATAAAACCACACGCAAATCTTCCCATGGTAATACCTAAGTAGAATAGAGATGCCCATTTCGCAGCCGTCTCAACATTTATTCCTTTATATAGTACCATATAACTACTTGCCCACAATCCTGCTGTTGACTCAACGGCGCAGTAGCATAAAAACGCTACTAAAATAGATTTTGCTCCTGGTAGCTTAATTGCTTGCGTTAACCCAATGCTCTTCGCAACTTGCGTCTCTTCCTCTTTCTCTACTTGCTTTGTTTTCCATAACGGTAATGTAAATATAAGTCCAATAACTAGTACAATTTGAATAATTCCAATTGATTGGTATCCGACATTCCATCGCAAACCATTCGTTAAGCAAAGTCCCATAATAAATGGCCCTGCCGTTGCTCCTATTCCCCAAAAACAATGAAGCCAGCTCATATGACGTGACTTATAATGTAATGCAACAAAATTATTGAGTGCTGCATCAACGCTCCCTGCACCTAATCCATAGGGAATTCCCCACAAACATAATTGCCAAAATGAATCCGAATATGCGAATCCCATCAAAGCAATTGCTGTCATTGCAACACTTATCGTTGTTACTACACCTGTTCCTAGTCTGCGTATTAACTTATCGCTAAAAAGACTTGATACAATTGTACCACCAGCTATAATCATACTAATAATACCTGCATACGACACAGCTACATTGAGTTCTCCATACATTGATGGCCATGCAGAACCTAATATCGAATCTGGCAATCCCAAACTTATAAATGCAATGTATATTACTGCTAATAATATTGAAGTCATTCTATACTCCTCCTTACTCTTCTATTAAATAATAACTTGCAAAGCCTCTCTATCAAAGCATAATCATTTTCCCTGTTTGATTTTTATAAATCAAATAAATTATATAATAATCCCATTCGTTTCGCAATGTTAGGCAACATGTATTCCTTAATTTTCATGTATTTCCATTTTTTAATGCGCATTATTTTTTAATAACGAGACATAATAAATGTGTAAATTAAATAAGGAGGTATTATCATGGCTAATTTAACAGAAAAAGAATTATCTTCTATGAATGATTTGCTAAATGGTGAAGAGCAATTAGTTAAGAAATTTCAAATGTTAGCGGAATCTACAACTGACCAAGAATTAAAAGATACATTCTCAAGTATTTCCCAAAAACATCAAAACCATTTTAATTCTATCTATTCCAAACTTCAATAAGGAGGTGTCTATATGATTCAATCAAGTTGTTTCGGCGATAAAGAGATGCTTCATGATGCACTTTGCGCCCAAAAAGAAGAAACTGCAAACTACAATCTATTTGCAAATGAATGTGTTCACAAAGACCTTAGAGACACATACATGAACATCTTAAATGAAGAACATGATATTCAATATCAAGTATTCAATATCATGCATGAACGTGGCCTTTACCCTACACCAGCCGCTGAACAAGAAAAAATCAATCAAGCAAAACAAAAATTCTCTGGACAAACTACTACTAGATAGAGAATACAAATATCCACACATGTCAAAAGACAATCTTCATAGAAAAATGAGGATTGTCTTTTTCATTAAAATATTATTTTTGAACTTCCCTATGCATTTCTTTTCTCTTCACTAACATACACGTAATTAACGATACACAAGGAACGGTCAAGATAACTCCCATACTCGAAGCAATTCCTTGAATAATTTCGATTCCTATCGAATGAAGATTCATAACTTGATTATATTGATAATTATATGCATAGATAAATACTAACGTATTAATAGAACCACCAGTAAATGCGAGTATTAACGTATTTGACATCGTTCCCATCATATCTTTACCAACATTCATCCCTGAACGAAATAACTCTTTTCTAGTTAATGTTTGATTCTTCTCATTGATTTCTAAAATTGTAGAAGCTATCGACATAGCGACATCCATGACAGCTCCAAGTGCTGCTATTAATATTCCTGCAAACATAAGCTGCCCTATTTGTATTGAAGTCTTCTCTCCAACATAGATCAAATCCTCTATATCACTTACATTATATCCTGTTATTTGCGTCATCTTACTGAATAAAATTGCACACACTCCTGCAATAATTACTCCAATTACCGTACCCGTTGTTGATGCAAATGTTTTAACCGACCAACCACCAATCAAATACATCGTAACACACGTCGTTATCAATGTTACAACCACAGCCGCCAATATTGGAGATACTCCACGATAGATAAGTGGCAAGAATAAGAATAGGATACAGATAATCGTAAATCCCAATCCTACAACCGATGCCAATCCTTTCTTTCCACCTATTAAGATAATTGTCAACATAAAGATACCAATGATAAGATAAATCATAGCTGCACGATCCACACTATAAATTGAAGCAACAAATGTACCATTTGATTCACTTACAATAGCTATTACCTTTTTCCCCACTTCACAATGTGTACCATACAGGAAACTACTGGAACTATTTGCTTCAAGCAATTCCCCTTTAAATTCACCTGATAAGATAGAAATCATAACGGTTTGACTACCAATATAGTTCCCACCTTCTGTTTCATTATCTTCAATAATTTCTACTACTTTAGCTTTCACAAAGTTTCTTCCTTCTGTATCATAGAAAGATTCTTTTTCAATTTGATTTAGATTATAGAGAAACAACAGAAACAAGATGCCAGCTACCGCTAGACATCCGTTTCTGATGAAATTCTTCTTACAAATTTCAATTTTCATTATTTTAGATTTACCTTTACTGCTTTCGAATATTTTCCATATACAGTCTTTCCAGATACCTTTGTAAATGGTCTAACTTTTACATAATAAGTTCCTTTTGAAAGTGACTTTAATGTATAACTTGTCTTTGTAGTTGTTACTTTCTTAATTGATTTAAAATCTTTATTTGTAGAATATGCAATTTGATATCCACTTACTTTTTCAGAACTTTTGTTAATTACTACTGTAGCAGTATTTTTTTTGCTTGATTTTACT
>NZ_JAVBNS010000214.1:0-17915 GCF_031551385.1 Anaerosporobacter sp. | reverse complement strand
ATAATGGAGGGTTATTTATATTTTCTTTTCATATCCTTGAGACTTCGAATGATCACTTCAGCATCTTGGGCGGCTTCCTGTAACGATATTATTATTTTATCACAAGCAGAAATAATATCTGCATCGTCTTCTGGAGTATTCAAAATTTCCATTATGTTAATCTGTGGATTTGCCGTAAGTGCATTCAACATGCGCAGTATTGCTTCTAATGAATAATTTGCACATCGAAGCGACCTTATTATTTTTAACCGCTTAATATCCTCACTTGTATAATAACGGTATCCATTTTGTTTTCGCTTCACTCTTAGTAAACCATTTAACTCCCAATTCCTGAGTGTATCCATAGAAATACCTAAATAATCCGATACTTCCTTTCGTTTTAAGCATAGAGTATCCGAGGTTGTATTCCCCTCTAAAATTTGCTTTACTATACAAATTGCTTCCACTGCATTTTTATTTTCTTGGTGTACTTGATTCAAATACTCCTGTGCAAGAATAAGAGCCTTGTCAAAATCTCTATTTGCAGAAACTTTTACTGTTTCTACAATCTTTTTGCGTAACCCATTCTGAACCACTTCCATTTTAAGAGCAATTCGCACAAGTTCTATCTGCTCAATATGAAAATCTGTAAAGACTCTGTATCCATTTGATTTCCGCTCTACTTGAGATATCAGTCCCCATTCTTCATATAAACGAACCGTATTCGGATGTATTCCTATTACCTTAGCAACCTCTGAAGTCTTGTATGTCTTCAAACATAATCACCCCCATCTTAATTGTAGCATACCACAAAAGTCTGGTGTTATATTGGAGGGTTTCGTAAGTAATTTGAACAAGTTCTCCAATCTGAAGTATCTGATACCTTTCTGCTTTTTATAGTCAAGAAAGATATGGAAAAAGAAGCCATCACAGTTCATATTTGAAATGTGATAGCTTCTTATAAATGTATAAAATGTTAATAAATCAACGGACTTTACATCTAGTAGATTTATATATTATGCAATTCTATTTTTTAGTTCAGCAACCTCTTTTTCAAGCAAAGCAACTTTCTCAGTAAGTACATTTACTTCTATTCTAGTCATAACATCTTTGCCAGAACCTTTTATTGCCTCATCCAGTTTGTAACTTCATTCTCCACTATTGGTATAAAAACAATAGGAAACATCTTGATTACCTAATATTTTTGTAGCATCGTTTGTCGTCAATAATTTTATCGTTTTATTATTTTCCCCAATCTGAACTTTTTTAACAAACATACAGATTGAACCAGCATTTAGTTCAATCTTAATTGCATTTCAGCATTTCTTATACTTTTGCTTGCTACTACTTGGCTTATCTGGTATTGTCATTTCGATATAGCCAAGTTCCAAAGCTGGTAACAAATAATTTTCTCTGAATGTAGGTCTATGCTTTAATCCTAGCAATTCCATTAAATCTTTGGTTGAGTATTCGTTATCACCCATAGCCGCCAACAACTTTTCAACTTGTTCGGTCACTTGATCGGTTACTTGTTCGGTATCAGCAATTTCATATAATGCATCATAGATAGCTTTTAGCAGAAATTCAATAAATCTCTTCCTGAATCAGCACCATGGTCACATTCACCTAAGACTTTATAATATTCATCACTTTTCCAGATTTTCTAAAAACAATCTCTTCTCAAGATATTTTTCACTTTTTTGAAAATGAAGAACTTATTCATTTACTTTGTGTCACCACTGGTGACACAAATAATATTTTTCCATTGCATTTAAAATTTTCAATTAAACAAATGAGCATATTTATTAAGCTTCTCGTTGTGTTTATAAAATAGAGTAGTTTTAAGTCTAGACTTTTATACATGCTTTTTTGAGAAAAGATCCTAACACTTAGTGTAATGGTCTTAATATTTATAAATCGTTAAATGTAATCTATTATTTATGTGATATCGCTATTAATTGAAGTTCTCTCACTCTTTCAATAATAGCATTACTTATCATCAAACTTACTTCACTACACACTATCATTATCCGTTTTTTCCTCACGTAAAATATATCGACTATGCTAACTGCATAATCCTATCTTTTATGTAATCAACATCACTATAATCATAATTCTTAATTAAACTGTTTTCAATATCATTAATTTGTATATTTTTATTTTTCTTATATAAACACAGATCATATTCTTCAATCTTACAATATTGACATTGCTGTATCTCTGCATTTTTACATTTAACTGGAAGTTCCTGTATTTTACGCAAAAATTGTCCTGCGTGCAATCTTAAAAACCAATGCCCCTTAACAATCGTTTTAAAAGACTCATCATTATAAGCGATATCTTTTTCAGAAGCAAAATCATCTAAATCTGTCTTTTTATTCATTATCTCTTCTTTTTTATCGTTCTTGCAGATAAATTCAATTGTTTTGGAATAACCTACTGATGCATTATACTCCGTTCCTGTACAAGCACCTTTTAAAGCTTCCAAACAAGCATAATATATATATTTATGCATTTCTTCATCAGCTCTTTCAAAAAAAGATATAAGTCGGTTATCAATGAAGCTCTCTCCTATTGATGTATAATCTTGTACCAGTTGTTTAATATTATTACGGTTAATTAAATGAGACTCATACGAGTAGTACTTTAAAATTAAAATACATAAGTTATCAGGCACATAACCACGAAAAAATCTTGCATCTCTATCAATTATACCAAGTAAATATTTTTGACATTGTTGCTTTTTTTCTGTACATTCCTCTACTGACTTAACAGCTCTAATCACATCGTCACAACTATGTCCACTATGTTCTTTTAAAACATCAATGGGGTATATAGTTACCTTTTTTTTTATTATATTACAAAGCCTATCATAAAATGGAACATCATCTTTTCCTTCAACTATAATGACTGGTGTATGCTCCATTATTGCATCAGCATATATCTCTCCTGCAGTTTTTTTCAAATCATCATTTGCCATAACAATTCTCCCTATTCTAGTTCTACCATTGCATCAAAATTATTATTTACAACAGATGAACTATGTGTAGCTACTATTATTTGAGCATTTGGTAATATATCATTTAGTGTAGAAAGTATTTTTTTCTTCCAAGAGACATTTAAAGATAATTCTGGCTCATCTATCATAACTATATTTTTATTACTTCCAATAATCATACAGCCTGTTAATAATGATAGAAGATGTTTTTCTCCACTTGAAAGTTGAGATAAAATATGATTATTTTTTTTATTCTCAAACTCTATATATGTTCCCTTTTCATCAATCTTTAACGATTTACCTTCTGATAAATGTTCGTTATATATTTCTAAAAGATAATTTATTGCCTTTAGCATTCCATCTTCTTTATTTAACTCTTCTAACATCCTTGCCAATAGATTCAATATAATATCACTTTTCTCACAATCTTCAATTATCTCATCTGCATTCGTTTTTTTCAAAGTATTAATTAATAATCTCTGCAGACTATTATCTGTCGATTCCTCTAAAGCTTCCAATAACTTATCTTTGTTCTTCATAATTTCATCTTTAAAATTAATGTGTTCTTGATAAATTTTTTCTTTCTTTTCTGCACCAAATTCAACAATATCAGAGAGAGTATTAAATACAGCGTCCCTTACTCTTAAACTTCTTTGTCTATTTGCACTATTAAAATTTCTATTTAAAACCTCTTCAACTGATGTCATATCTAATTTTTCTATTGTAACGTTATTTCTCATAAGCTGATTATATTTATTTGAAAAACCTAATCTACTCTCACTTCTATTATCTACTCTATTTAAGTAGTGTACCAAATCTTCAGAAAAATTTTCTCCACGATTACGAAGT
This sequence comes from Anaerosporobacter sp., assembly GCF_031551385.1. Lineage (GTDB taxonomy): Bacteria > Bacillota > Clostridia > Lachnospirales > Lachnospiraceae > Anaerosporobacter. Next base: position 14,089 of record NZ_JAVBNS010000214.1, on the reverse strand, counting down.
AGACTTCTATATGTTCTACCAAATTCACTTCTTAAAAATCTTTCTATTTGTATAGGCGTTACATTCATATTGTACGAAATTGCACGATTTACACCAAATAGAATCGAAGAAACATTATTCGGAAAATCTCCCCACTTATATTTACTTTCAAGATCTTCTCTATCTCTATTTTTATCATTAATATCATCTTCATTATATCTCTGAATATTATATGTCTTATCCTGTTTAGTATCCGATAAAACAATTTCCACTTCTTCTACTTTCTCTTCCAGTAAAACATCTTCTGTTTTTCCCAATATTGCACTTATTATACGTAGTATAGAAGTTTTTCCACAACCATTCTTACCAAATAATATTGCTATATTGTCATCTGGAAATTCAATATTAACAATTCTTTGTTCATCCTTAAAACCTTTTATTCTCAATTGCTTAATTCTCATAATTTACAATATCACCTCTACATCTCTTTCAAATTATTTATAATCTTTATATAGAAATCATTCTCATAATCGTAAACATATCCTTTGTTTTCCAATTCAGTATCTAACTCATCTGCACAATATGGACAAATGGGGTCTTCTAAGATATATTCAATCAAAACAAAATTACCACAAGTTCTACAATAAACAGCTTCACCATAATTTTCTTCAAATTCAACTAATTCACTTTCCTGTTCTTCATCTTCTATTATAGGAAAACTATCTAAAGGATTATGACACTCATCACAATACCAAATAAGGTCAGATTCAAGAAAAAATGTTCTTTCTCTATTACAATGATTGCAAAAACATTCCTTATTATTTGCCATCTCTCAACCTCCTTTTACTTGTTAATTTTACCACATACTGTTTTTTTATTCAATCTGATCATAACAGTATATAACTATAGAAAATTGAATATTCAATGTGCAGATTTGGTATAAAAAACACTGTTACATCATTTTTAAATAGGTGATAGCATTTAGTACCATCACTTTTCAAGTATAATAGCAAAAAGTGCCCTCAATCCAATGGTTTTTCCCCTAATAAGTTCACTAGTGACCTGAACCGTATCTGATGCATATCTTTCTATGCTTATCCTAATTTCCAAATGTTTCCACAACAAAAGAGCTGTACTACAAGAATTTGATCAATTGAACATTATTACTTCTTAATTCCCTCTTCCCATGTCTAACAATCATCCATAGTATACCTCCTACCTCATATATCGTCACATCAACACAATTTTCTGTTCATTATACCTTGCATATATTTCATTCATTAGAAGCGCCCTTTCCTATGACAATTAATTCAACTTCTAATCATTCATCAACAGATAAAAGAAAAACAAAAAGCAACATGCAAAAGCTCCCCACTACAGGAAACTCTAAAACATACTGCTTTCACATACATTCCATGTACCAATTCTCATATCACAGGTTATCTTCTGCATTCATTTTTCATCATTACAATTAAATTAATTTTTCATATCTCTTGAATTTTTTCACCAAATGACACCACTCAATACTTACACCTTTTCGCCCCATTTCTGACATCAAAACATATGATATTCTGCGATACTTTACGATAGTTTGTTGTTATTCCTCAACAACATCAAAGTCTTGTAGCTATAGTTCTTTCTACAACTCATACGGCGTAACCTGATAAACAAAATAATTCAACCAGTTCGTATACAACGTATTCGAATGCCCTCTCCAAGAAAGAATTGGACGCTTCTCTGGGTCATTGTCTGGATAGTAATTCTTAGGCTTATCAATTTCTAGCCCTTTTAACGTATCCCTCTTATACTCACCATCAAGCGTAATACGGTCATATTCTGGATGCCCTGTAACGAAAACATGCTTCCCGTCTTTTGACATAACGATAAATACGCCTGCTTCTTCTGATTCAGCAAGAATTTCAAGATTCTTATTCTTTGCAATCTCTTCCGTACTAACACCAGTATGTCTTGAGTGTGGTGCATAGAAATAATCATCAAATCCACGGACAAGTGCCACTTTACGATTTAGTACTTTATGTTCAAATATACCAAACACTTTTTTATCTAATGAATACTTGTTAATACCATAATGATAATACAAACCTGCTTGAGCACCCCAACAGATGTGTAATGTTGATGTTACATTTGTTTTTGACCATTCCATGATGTCTGTAAGCTCTTTCCAATAGATTACATCTTCGAATTCCATCTGCTCTACTGGTGCACCAGTAATAATCAATCCATCAAAACGACGCTCTTTTATTTCCTTAAATGTTAGATAGAATTTGTCCAAATGACTTGCTGCTGTGTTCTTGCCAACATAGGTTTCTGTCGTTAAGAATGTCACATCAACTTGCAATGGCGTATTGGATAAACTTCTAAGCAATTGAACTTCCGTATCTTCTTTTAATGGCATAAGTTTGAGGATTGCTATTTGAAGCGGTCTAATATCCTGAGCTACCGCACGATTCTCATCCATCATGAATATATTTTCTTCCTCTAAGACTCTCTTAGCAGGCAGGTTTTTCTGTACTTTGATAGGCATGGCTATCCCCCTCCTTCTGCAAATGCAGGTATCTAATTTCAAATATTTTAGGATTGCGAGAACATGTAATGCGTAGCAATCCGTGTATCAGTTGAGGACAAAATCCCCTTTGACCCCAACATCATAATTGTGATTTACAAAACTTTTTTCATACAGCTATAACCACAATTTTAACACGATTATCCTCTAAAATCAACACATGGATACGCTTATTCCATACCCAAGATATATCAAAAAACTCTTATATAGGGCAGTTATTTTTTAGAAATGATTTTTTAGACACGCCCTATCATCTCCATAAATTCAAGCTCTGTAATAATAGGAATCTCTAATTCTTTCGCCTTCTTATTCTTTGAAGAATTGGATAAATTATCATTGTTAATAAGATAGTTTGTTTTTGATGTAACTGAACCTGTTACCTTACCACCTTTTGATTCAATCAAAGCTTTTACTTCATTTCGATTTGCAAAATGCTCTACCGAACCTGTAATAACAAAATTCATCTTGTCAAAAATCAAATCCGATTCATCCACCACTTCTTCTTCAAAAGTAACTTCTTCTAACAAATCATCCACAATTTTTCGATTCTCTTCTTTTTCAAAAAAAGCGACAAATGTTTCTGCAATAATATCTCCAATCCCCTGAATCTCAACAAGCGTTTCAGCCGTTGCGTTTCGAACAGCATCTAAATCATTCTTATATGCTTTGCAGATTAGCTTTGCATTCGATAAGCCTACATTAGAGATTCCTAAGCTGTAGATGAATTTCGCCAATGTTGTACGTCTCGCCTTATCAATAGAAGCAATCAGATTCGTATACGATTTTTCACCAAAGCCCTCCATCGTTATAATTACGTCTTTGAACTTATCAACATGGAATAAGTCCGCTAACTCCTTAATCATTCCTTCTGCAATTAATTTCTCAATCGTAGCTTCAGATAATCCCTCTATATTCATTGCATCTCTTCCAACAAAATGCGTAAATGATTTAATCTTCTTTGCCAAACAATCTGGGTTAATGCAGTATAATGACTTTACTCCATTTTCTTGCTTAATCTGCGTTTGACCTTGACAGACCGGACAAGTATCTGGAACTACAACGGTATTACTTCTTGTTAGATTCTCTGCAATTTGTGGGATAATCATATTGGCTTTATAGACTTGAATCGTATCCTCAATACCTAATTGCAAAGCTTCTACAATACTTACATTATGAACACTTGCACGACTTACGGTTGTCCCTTCTAACTCTACTGGTTCAAAGATGGCTACTGGGTTAATTAAGCCAGTACGAGAAGCACTCCATTCTATCTCCTTTAGTTTTGTTTCTTTAACTTCATCTTGCCATTTGAAAGCAATGGAATCACGAGGGAATTTAGAAGTTGCACCTAATGATTTACCATAGGCAATATCCTCTAATACTAATACAAGACCATCGGAAGGAAAATCATTTTCAACAATGGTATCAGAAAACCATTTTACCGTATCAGCTATTGTCTCTGCCGTTACTTTCTTTGTTTCAACAACATCAAAACCTTGTGCGCTTAACCAGTTCATCTGCTCTTCTCTTGAATTGTTAAAATCCTCGTCCGAAGCATTAACAAGCGAAAATGCAAAGAAATGCACATTTCTCTTCGCCGTAATTTCATTGTTTAGCTGTCTCACACTACCACTACATAGATTTCTTGGATTCTTATATTTTGAATCTACATCTTCGATTTCTTCGTTAATCTTGGCAAAATCAGAATATTTAATAACAGCTTCTCCACGAAGTACTAATGTTCCTTTATATTGAATCGTCAGTGGAATGTTCTTGAATACTCTTGCATTGTTGGTAATAACTTCACCAACTTCACCATTACCACGTGTAACCGCCTTTACTAACTTTCCTTCTTCATATGTCAAAACAATTGTTAATCCATCTAATTTCCAAGACAATAAACCTTCCTGTGAGCCTAACCAATCACGTAAAGTTTCCACTTCTTTTGTTTTATCAAGCGACAACATCGTTGATTCATGACGTTCCTTCGGAAGTTCATCTAAAGCCTCATAACCAACATTTTGCGTCGGGCTATTAGACAATACAATACCTGTCTCTTTCTCCAACTCTACCAACTCATCATACAACTTATCATATTCAAAGTTCTTCATAATTTCATTATCTTCTTGATAATAAGCCTTACCAGCTTTATTCAATAATTCCACTCGCTCTTTTATTTCCTGCAATTTATCACTCATCGTTTTACCATACCTTTCTTAATCTCTTATCTTTTATCTTCTATTAATCTGTTTCAAGAGTCAAAAGGTTAAGAAGAACGTTGACCATGAATACTTGGTAATATTTATTCATTCACCAACTTACCTGTACTTGTGTATCAACAAAGTATATATGCAAAACTTCGTAACCTTGACTTGCTTCTTCGCTGCCGTATTAGAACAAAGAAACGATAGCGAAACACCTATAGTACTTCTTAGTGTGTAATTAACAACCTAGGAAGGCGAGGCATGGACGCCGAGCCTGCCTGAGCTGAGGCAGGATGCCGAATCGAAGGCGTTTCCGCAACTTTTCATTATCTTCCCATACACACTTAGAAGTTCTTAGGTGTGTAGCGTGTTTCGTGTTCTAATACGGCAGTGAAGAAGCTATACAAACATATAAAGTTTTGCATCATAAACATCATAGTACACAAGTACATCTATTCCGTACAAATGAATAAATATTTCCAAGTATTCATTTGAATAATTGCAAAACCTTTTGACGCCCCCTATATTCTATTAACTTAAACAAGCCAAGCTAAATAGTCTCATTTTCTTTAGCTTGGCAATTTATTAATTTCTTTTGTTATTTACTGCTTTTACTACGATTCGAACTCGCAGTCTGCTTCTTCTGAGATGTAGATGTAAGCTTATACAAGTCTTCAAGCTCCTGTTCTGTAACTTTACGCCACGTACCAACTTTTAGCTTTCCAATCTTAATATTCATAATTCGAACTCTCTGTAATGAAACAACACGATAGCCTAGATACTCACACATACGGCGTATCTGTCGATTTAATCCTTGCGTTAATATAATATTGAATGTAAATTTATTAATCTGTGTTACTTCACATTCTCTAGTTACTGTATCTAGGATTGGAACTCCCTCACGCATACTTTCAAGAAACTTTAGAGTAATCGGCTTATTCACGGTTACTATATACTCTTTTTCATGAAATGTACTTGCTTTTAATATCTTATTCACAATACTTCCATCGTTTGTTAGCAAGATAAGTCCTTCTGAATCTTTATCAAGGCGTCCAATTGGATATACTCTCTTTGGATAATTTAAAAAATCAATAATATTATCTGGATCTTCTTTTTGCGCTGTACATGTTATTCCTCTTGGCTTATTCATAGCAAGAAAAATCATTTCATCTTCTTTGCTGATTGTCTTATTATCAAACTTAACTACATCACCTTGAAAAATCTTCGTTCCCATTACAGCAACTTCGCCATTTACTTGAATTCGTCCTTCTTCTACATAACGATCTGCTTGTCTTCTTGAACAGATTCCACAATCACTTAAGTACTTATTAACACGAATTCCTTCTTGAATATCTTTTTCGATAACTGGTTTTTTTTTCATCTTAATTCCTATTCTACTAATCAAACACTATCGTTGATTTAATTTTTGTCTGATGCTTCTTTATCCTTCGTATCCTTGCTTGCAGAATCATCTGACTTTTTATCATCCGCTTTTGTATCGTCTTTTTTTGTATCATCTGTCTTTTTATCAGCACTATTACTTGCTGCACCAGTACGCTCATCAATGAATTTCTTTAATTCCTCATCCCTTGTTGAAACTTCTTCAAGCTTTGTATTAACCGCAGTAATAATATCAATTACAGCTTGATTATTCGATGTTTCTTGTATGAACTTTTGTGTTTCATCATCAACTGCACCTAGATAAATATACGGATTACCAGATTCATCAAGCTTTATATATAGTCTTGTCATTCCTGGTGCTAACGTTTCGATATTCAAGATTTTTAAATCTTCATAAACATATACTACAAAAGAATCTTTTGTAGGTCCATTTAATGTATAGCAAGCAAGATTTCTATATTCTTCAATATATTCAGATTTTGCACGTAAATCATCTTCATCAATTACAGAAGTATCACCCACTAATGTACGAATTGTCTCATAATCACATGCTGCTTTTGCTGTCATATACTTCTTAATCAAATCATTAATTGCAGGATATATATCCATACGCAATTCTCCATCATTTGGCTCTCCAACTAATTCAATTTTTGCAGTTGTACCTTCCTCTGTATCTTTTTCTACATCTGTAGTCTCTGCATCTGTATTATCATCAATAGTTCTTGTTACAGCTACATCACCCTTTTCTGCCTTTTCCTTTGGCTTACTTAACGATAATGTTACCATTCCTATTCCCATTGCACTCATCGATATGATTAATATCATTTTCTTATATCTTAACTTCATAATAACTAATATACTCCTTTCAAAATTTCCGAGACTTTATAGCAAATATCAACTTCTTTTTAATAAAACCACCTTATAAAAGGTTACATTTTATCTGCTTTATATAAGCAACAAATATTAAACTGTTCATTTTTGTAATTTTACACATCGTGTTTAGTCTCCACTTTACATATTAGCAAAGTTGTCTATAAAAATCAACATAATTATTACATATCCTTCAACATTCGGCGTCTTTTCTTTTAATATTTACGTGATATTTATTAATATCTTTGTAATACATTCGTAACTATTCAGGGGATATTATTTTCTTATTATTTTAGCACATTTTTCATTCTGCCAACTTTACATTTTGATTACAATCAAGTATAATGTCTTTGGTATCGCTTTGCACTTGTAGCTCAGTTGGATAGAGCATAGGCCTCCGACGCCTAGGGTCGCAGGTTCGAATCCTGTTAGGTGCATACTTAAAAGAAAGGTATAATTGGTTTCCGCCATCTATACCTTTCTTTCTTTTTTCTATTCTTCTAACATAATTTCTTTACACATTCGGTCGTAATAATATATATTAGACGACAGTACTTCTTCTGCTGCAACTTGCGTTTCATTCACTTCACTTACCATTTGGATTAATTGAGATTTATCGATTTCTTCTTGAAAAGGTACTAGAATAACTTCATGAATACTACTTGGTAGTATGTAGATATTAGATTGAATCTGATTTGAAAAATTCTCGATTACATTCGGATATAACAGTGCACTTGCTCCATTAATATTATTTAAATTTGATAAAATATACATAGAATGTACAAACTCTGCTTGTGCTGCAATCTCCTGTTTTACATCCTCTATCACTTCTTCTGTAATTATTGAAGGTGATAATTCCTCTATGAACAATTCTTGCAAAACTTCTTCCATTGTTCGAATACTTGATGGAAATAATTTAGGTGTATTCACTCCCGCGAATTGATATAGTCCTTTTACCGTAAGATTCCAACTCTCCATCAAATCTCTCGTTACAATAAATGAACCGATTCCATTATCATCATTACGTACTACACAATGAAATGTTATTGCTAAATCCACAAACTGCATAAATGGTATCTCTGCTAATCGCTTTCGATTACTCTTACGATTTACCACTCGGTAAACAATCCTATCTTTCCATTTCTCCAGACTCATATCATCCGCAACTTCTTCTAACGAATGTTCCTGCACCGTATGGATTCGTAATTCTACAATTTCCTTACTTAGTTTTGGAATCGATTCGCCTTGGAGATACCTCTCATAGTAGGTGTTTACATAAACGGTTGGAGATACTCTTTCTCCCTCTTTCATCAAGACAACTCCATTTTGCTCTACATCATTGTTTTTAATAACCGAATGAAATTGAACTTGATATCTTGGCGCAGCCATCTGCTCTATGCATACTTGCATATGAGCCAAAAAATCTTCATATTGCATAAAACCTCCTTAATTAGTTGAATTATATTTGCCAAAAAACACTTTCAACTTCTATATTTTACCATCTCGTTTCTTTTTTTGCAACACCAAGTTCAACATTGATTCAAATTCAACCTCAATTAAATTCTATATTAAATTCTTTCTCCCCACCATCGCAATTAGCACCTGAGATGGCAGATAGTAAAACCACATCGCTACGGTAGCTACTTCATATATCTTTTGATAAACATGAGAAGAGCTAACATTCAGATAGCTCCCTGCATTATACATGGCAACATGGATATCACATAGCAAAAACAGTGTCATACCAATTGCAAAAAGTTTTCTATATCGCCCTTCCTTGCTGCAAATCCATGAAAACAGCACATTACTTAGCAAATGAATAAAATAATAGGCTGATACTATAATTACAATATCTATCTTAATGAACACCACCTGTGGAAGCACTAGCATAATCCCCCCTATAGCACAAATCTGTATCACTTCTTTTATAAGAAACTGCCTTTTATCTTTACTGCAATAGATGCTATACATCGTCTGGGTAACACAAAAACTGAGCATTCCCCATGCAAAATCCTTTGTAAACAGTAAGAAATAATCCGATATAACCGTAAAAAAAAGACCTGCCAGTATGTATGCAGATCTTTCTTTCTTTTTACTGTATATCGCATATAAAAAGCATAAGATGATACTAGCATACTTAACTCTTGAACTAGTTAGAGGATACGATTTACTAATATCTAATGTTAAAAACACTAGATAATTCATAATCTGAATGCTCCAATATACATATTGTATCATCTTGTTTGCTTTATCCGTCCCTACCATTTGAACATTCTCCTTTAATAAGCGAATATTGACACACTATCATGGAGATATTATTTACTATGGATAGAATAATTATGCTTTTTTGTTATATCTTCCTAATAATTCATTCGCACCAGCCTTTGGCAATGGCTTACTATATAGAAACCCTTGTGCTAATCTACAATCTACACTTCTTAGGAATTCAGCTTGTTCCTCGTATTCTACTCCTTCTGCAATTACATCCATTTCAAGATTTTTTGCCAGATTAATAATACTAGAAACAATCTTTTGATCCGATTGGTTTTCAATCAAACGATCTAAGAAACATTTATCAATTTTTATATTGTTTACAGGTAACATCCGTAGATAATTCATAGCTGAATAGCCTGTTCCAAAGTCATCCAACGAGAATCGTACTCCAAACGCTTTAATCTGTTCCACAACATCAACAGAATATTCAATATTATCTAGCACAACGGTTTCCGTTATCTCTAGTTCTAAATTCGCTGGATTTATTCCTGTTAAATCCAATATTTCTTTCACCATCGCAACTAAATCCGTGTCAAAAAATTGTCTGCCTGATAGATTTACTGCCATAGTAACATCGGAAAATCCTTTCTCTTCCCAACGCTTCAACTGCTTACATGCCTCTTGCATTACCCATTTTCCAATTGGTACGATCAATCCAGTCTGCTCTGCAATCGGTATGAATTCTCCTGGTGCAATAATACCTTTTACTGGGTGATTCCATCTAACAAGAGCTTCAAAACCTGCAATTTTGTTAGACTCCAAATCAATTTGTGCTTGATAGAATACTTCAAACTCATTGAAATCTATCGCTTGTCTCAATTCTGATTGTATTTCGATTTTGTTCATTAAACGTTCGTTTATACTCTCATTATAGAAACAATATGTATTTTTACCATTTTCCTTTGCGGAATACATTGCTAAATCAACATTTTTAATTAAGCTTTGTGTTGTTTTCGCATCTTTTGGTGCAAATGCTACACCAATACTGATTGTCACAAAGAATTCTTTTAACGACAATACGAATGGATAAGAGAACACTTTCTGTATCTTGTGGATTTTTTCTTCATATAGACCAATATCTTCAATATTCTGTGATAGTACAACGAATTCATCTCCACCAAAACGAGCCAGATAATCATTTTCATCAATAGCTTGTTTTAAACGATGTGTAACATCAATTAGTAATTCATCTCCATAGGAATGTCCAAGAATATCATTAATGTTCTTAAAATTATCCAAATCAATATACATTGCCGCAACTACTTCCTCTTTTCGAAGCGTGTTCATCACATGATCCAAATGTTCTGTAAAAGCAGTTCGATTCGGTATTTCTGTTAAATAATCTGTATATGCAATTTTTCGATTATTCTCTTCACTACGTTTTAATTCTTCGTATTTCGTTGATAGTTCCTTTTGCGTTATGGAAGCTTCTTTATATGCGTTTTCAAGTTTTGCATAGCTTTCCTTTAACTTTTCTTCCGTCAAATTAGCTTTATGCTGTGTATCTGCACGTTTCTTAATCGCTATTACAAGTGCAATTATAACAAGAATCAATACTGCAAATACCGCAATTACTATATTACATAATGTTTTATCAATTTCATAAATAGTGCTTCCACTACCTAGTATGCCTAACTTTATAGTCATGACATATTACCTCCCCTAGTACTTCAATAACAACTAGATAATAATATCCAACTGATTATACCATAGTTTATAAGCCTTTCCAACCTATTTTGGCTAATCGCAATTTCCAAAACTAAATTTCTATATATTAAATAATTTCTGCTATTTAATATAGTGCAAATTTACTATAGAAATATTGATTAACAGGCTATTATCTTTTTGTTTAATTATTATTCATTTTGCAATACAAAAAAAATGTGTTATAATGTGTTTATTATGTAAAGTGCACAAAATTTGTAAGAATTTTATCCAGAGGTGTTTATAATGCAAAATAATACAAAAATTGCTCTATTTATTTCTCATATATTTGGAGAATATCAAAAAAATCTATGTACAGGCATTATTTCAAAAGCTGCCGAATATGGCTACCATGTTGATATCTTTGTTTCTAGCGATGGTGAAACCACAGACGAACTTGGACAAGGCGAAAGTAGTATCCTTAAAATACCAAGTTTCTCAACGTATCGTGGTGTAATCTTTGCTTCTGGCACATATCTTGATTCAGGGCTAACAGACTTGATTGTTCAAACAATTCGCGAAAACTGTTCCTGTCCCATTGTTGATATAAATCAAGAACCATCTGAATTTTATACAATCCTAATTGACAATACACAACCAATGAAAGAATTGGTTTCACACTTAATTACAACACATAAATACGAGCGAATTTCCTTCTTAGCTAATAAGCAAGATAAATCATTTTCTGAGCAAAGAATTGCTTCCTATCAAGAAACTATGACAAAACATGGTCTTTCCTGGTCAGACAATACGATTGCATGGTGTCACCCTAATTTGGATTCCATTCATGAAGCAATCGATGCACTTCTTTCAGAACCAGATAATCAACCTGAAGTAATTGTATGTTACAATGATTCGCTTGCCCTTATGGTTTCCAAGATTCTAACAGAAAAAGGATTCTCTATACCAAACGATATTGCGATTACTGGATATGATAATATTGAAGCTGGTCGTCACAACGTTCCACCAATTACTTCTGTTGATTTTCCTATTCAGGAGTTAGGAGAACTTGCTGTTGATACACTGATTCGATTACATGCTGGTGAAACGTTAGATAAAGTCATTACCGCATCTGCTCACCCAGTTATTCATGCCTCATGTGGATGTGTTAATCCATCTACACAACGAAATAGTTACTATAACTTGACTCTTATTGATATCATTAACAAACGTGAACGAGAGATGATTACAGATATTAATCTCTCCTCTTCCTTGCTTAATATCACAGATATTGATGAAGGAATGGATGTTTTAGCTAGATATACCGATACCATAGAAGATCTTGAGGGATTTTACGTATGTCTCTATCCTGATTGGGATTCTCTATCGAACTCTATTCTTGATTATACCGATGAGGAAGATGATGATATTTACTCAAATGATTTGAAACTGTTAAAAATGGGTATCAAGAATGGGAAACGTATTCCAGAATGTAGTTTTAGTAACGACATACTTCTTCCAGAATCGATATACAGTAATAGTGCTGTTGCCTTTTTGTATATGCCATTATATTTTAGAGATAAAAACTTTGGCTATGTTGCTCTTTCCTATAATAACAACTATATTCCACATACATTTAGTTTTATATTATGGTTGCGAAATATTAATAATATGCTCCAAACAATTGTCAATAATTATGAGCGTACTGCATTAATTGACCGCCTTGAAACTTTGTATCTAAAAGATGAACTTACACACTTATGGAACTATAAAGGTCTCAAGAAACATTGTGAATCATTACTTACTAAGAGTGATTATCAAGTCGATACGATTCTTACCATCACTCTTCAAATTAAAGACTTAGAACAAATTCATTCACAATATGGTTCAAAAGAATCTGATCTTTGCCATTTGATTTTAGCAAGAGCACTTGAAAGTAATCAATCCGATTCGCTCTTCTGCTCACGTCCAACGAAGAATACATTTCTTCTACTATTGCAAGACGCTCAAGAAGAAGATGCTATTAGCTTAATGAATAAGATTGAAAAATATATTCAAAACTATCTTCTTATCCATAAGAAAACATATACTGTAGCACTAAGTTATTCTGCTCAATTTTATACACCTGACATATTATTTACTCTATTAGAAGAATAAATTATAAAACAAAAACAGGTCAATTTCATTATATGAATTTCAACCATAATGAAATTAACCTGTTTTTATTTTCCAATCGGTGTATCATCTTAATTCCCTAGCAAGGTATTTCTTCGGTATTCCGTAGGAGAAACTCCACACTGGCTTTTAAAAATCTTCATAAAATGCTTATCGTTATCATAACCTACCGCTTTACTTACATCTGCAATCTTCATATCTGTTGTACCAAGTAATCTTTTCGCTTCTTCTACTCTAATTTGCTTTAGGTAATTAACAAAATTGCAACCTGTATATTGTTTGAACACATAAGAGAATAAGGAATAGTTCATTGATATATGATTCGATACAACTGCCATATTCAAGTCACTCTTATAATTATCGTTGATATATACAAGTGCAGCCTGAACCTTTTGCTTATTACGGTAATCATCAAACTGTGTTAACAATCGTCCATTCAGATCTCTTATCCAGCCTTTAATATGCGTTATATATTGAGACAAACTTCCGTAGCTAAGTAAATCTTCCTTTTCCTCTTGCTGGATTTCTTTCAGTGCATTTCGGTAAGTCGCATAGGTTTTTTGTTTGATAAGTGCAAACATCTCTTCTATCGTTGAATCCGATATCTTACCAATCTTAAATTGATAGCAAATATGGTCGAGTAGCTTTAATGCCTCTTCGCATTTATCTGTTCCTATCATCTGAACAATTTGCTCGATTTCCTGCTCTAGATGTATCACTTCGCCAAATCCTTCTATCGACTCAAACGTTACAAGTTCGCTATCTGATATAAATGCTTGTCTTCTAGCTTTCACTGCCTCTAGATAAGCTATTTTAATCTGATCAAGTCCTTTATGCACTTGACTACAGCCTACACAGTATCCTCGCAGTTCTAATTTTAATATCTTGTCACGCAATGACTTTTCGACAATGAATACACCTTGTCCATTCACATCTTGCAAGAAAGTCACGCCTAGCA
>NZ_JAVBNS010000212.1:0-4646 GCF_031551385.1 Anaerosporobacter sp. | reverse complement strand
CATTTTAATATATCAAATGCTTCAATCATTGCCGTTTTTCCAGAACCATTTTGACCATAAATTCCAACTATATCATGATTCTCTATCTTTGCATCTCGTTCTACATTCCGATAATTCATATATTTAATTTCACCATATCGAACATTTTTAAAATTTTCTAACTCACTTTTTATTATTCTTACAATATACTTCTCGTTCATATTTACCGACTCCTCTTCACAAAGTAACTTCATGAATTTTTCTACAATATATATTTTATCCATTTTTGAATACAATATGTATACTTATCAGTAATTATTTTATATCAATTCCGATATTTTGTCCATAATAATAATTTTATACAACAAATAATATGCACTGCTACTGTCGCCTGCAAATTATTATGTTTTGTATTGTACTGTTTCCCATCATCGGCAGGTCTACTCACTTAGCAATAAATATTTCAGCCCTAGTTACCTGCTCCTTCTTCAATTTCCAAAAGGTGGCTTGAATGCATTTTTCATAATCCAAGCCACAAATTATATTTTCGTTTATGCGTTCCAAGATAAAAATCCGTTCCCAACTCTTTTGTATTTTTTCTCGAATAGCATCCATTTCTTTTGTATGAATACTGAAGTCACTAAGATCATTCCAACTATAGCCTAATGCTTTGTATTCTTCTTCAAAAGTATCACCATCTGCATCGTCTATAGGTAGATACCAGTAGTTTAGTACATAATGAAAAAGTTCAAAATCAGAAAGCATTATATCATTATCAGGAATATTTATCGTAAGTTGTACAATCTTTTCGCCTCGCCTTGCGTAACCACTTTCTCGCATGTCTCGGCGTTTGCGTTTACCTTCCCACTGATACCACGCCCAAATTGGATACTTTATCCCTTCTGGGGCATTAAGGCCATGTTCTTGCATTCTTCGAGCTATCCAATCATATGCAAATTTAAAATTATCTTCACAGATGAGATAATTTTCATTTGCGGTTAAAAATCCAGTTTCAAGTAATTTTTCATAAGCAAGATAATGCTGTATCGTCCATAGAATCACAGAAATCCCCTTTCATGTAAATAAATAATATCCAATTTTACTACTTCTTCACCATGGATACTTACTTCGAATATATCGCTTGCAATAACTGGCATACTAATTGTGCCCGAAAGGAAAAAGAGAGCTAAAAGTTTTTAGCTTATATCTCTTTACATTAAAGCCTATGGACACATAAGCATACAAAGTCCACAAGAACTTTTTCTTCCATGCTTTTCAATAAATTTGCTACGTTGTCTATTACATAACTGATAATCTATCATTTCTTCTCTTTTAATTTCAGGATGCCATTGCAAACCCTTAACTGCATGATAAGGGCAAATATCCACACAGCCATTGCATTCTTCTGGACATTGACTTGATTTACTGATTCCATATTCTTTAAAAACATAATCAATTAAGATAGCTCCTAACCTTTGTTGTGGTCCGTATTGTTCTGTAATTAAAACATTGTTCTTTCCTATCCAACCTAATCCTGCTTTGATTGCTGCATACTTGAAGGAAAATGGAGCTATTAAACTCTCCTCATCTTTTTGTGCTGTTGGAGGAATACAATATTTCACTGTATGATTAATCAAGATTGTTTCTAACTCATTTTGCAAAGAATTTACAATCTCTCTTGCCTGAACAATAGCTTCTTCAAATGCCATTTCAGAATAATTATGTAAAGTAAACCTTTTGTTATATGGTATGGCAAACACTAATGCTGATGCGTATTCTTTGCCAAATTCACTATAGGCAAGGTCAGTATAGCCGTAAAGTATATCTGGATAGTTTTGAAAAGCAATTGCTATGTCGTGTTCTAACATATATTATTCCTTTCTTATTAACTCAGAATTATACTGCGAGATTAACTGCAGTAATAATAAATGCAAATTCTGTTTCAACTTTGATTCTAATGGATTCTCTTGTTCGGCATTTAGGTTGACTTTTATCCATGGGTAAATTTTTTCTATTTTTATTTTGTTTCTTTTATTGAAGATTCCTATGATTTTCACCTCGCTGTTTGGCTTGGTGAGTCGTAGTGGTGGGTTATTTGGTTCATATGGTATTCTCCTTGCTATTAGGTCGGGTAATCAGTGTTTCAATTAAATAATTTACTATTTCTTAATCATCCTATTGCACGATTTTCTTGTTTTTCATATATCACTATTCCATAATAGAACTCTCCTACAAGCACTTAACAAAACAAACTAACAGAAAGGTCGTATCCTAGATACCTCATAAAATCAAATGCCTGACGACTATTTCCAACTGGAAATCTATCTTCTTCCATAACATAACACTCCCCTTCTCGCTGAAAGAGCTTTTCTGACATTCCGTTAAAATGATAGAACTCTTTGATAGTTTGTGCATTTCGCTCTAAACCCCTGTACTTTTCTTGAAAAAGATATTGTTCCATAATTATAACATCTGTGTTTGGGAAAGCTTTCTGAAATTCTGCTAGATTAGCTGCATGTTCCATCTTTGGCTTTTTCTTCTTTTCCTGACCAGGCATAATGCATCTTGCTGGGCTGCAAAACCCATTAAAATACAACAAATGAGACCAGAAATTCTCGCAAATACTTATGGCAAGAGCACTTCCATTTTGTCTATCAATATAGCCTGCAAGTGAAGGATAATCACTTTTTTTGTCATAGGTATAAAAAACAAGACCTTGTTTAAATGAAATAAGCTGATAGGTATGCAACCTTTTCTCTCCAAAACCCTCTATCAGGGAATAGAATTTTTCACTTGTAAGCCTCGGCATAATGACAAAATGAATTTGTGACTCTCTCTTTTTATTAAGTTCAAGAAAACCATCTCTTCTTAGATAGTAATCCAGTGATTCCAGCAATTCTATGGTTGAAACATTTGGCTTTTGCTGCAATGCAGCAGTAACTACATCAACAATCTGCACACAACTACACAAGACCTCTAAATTGTTTTCCTGTACAAATAAAGGAAAAACGTCTTGGTCATCATCACCACCAGCGGGAGCATCATCAAAGAAACACTCTTCGTTCAAACTGATATCATCATTTTCAATGGTCTTCATTCTAACATAGACATAAAGGGATTCGAATTCGCTATTTTGTTCACTGGAACTCACTCTAGCATAATCTAATATTTGGTCTAATGTAAATGGTTTATGTTTTTCTATATAATACATATAAGAAACTCCTTCCTTAGCATTTAGTTTATATAGAATAGTTAGTCTTTAACTTTGGACGTTGCCCTTGCTGTTTTTTTCTTATCATAAGCAAATACTACCTATCTAGAAATAGATTGTACTCTTTTATTTCCACACATTCACCATTTTCAAACGTAAATCTTACAACCCAAGGCATCAAAGTTTTAATACGTTCAAAATCATCATATCCAAAGGAAGGGTCAAAATAATTGATTATAGTACTTAATGCTGTTCCATGACTACCCACAACAATATTTTTACCTTTATATCTTTCTAAGTTTTGTTTCAGTGCCGCTATATTTCTATCTTGTACTTCCCTTAAATTTTCTCCATCCGAAAGTTTATACTCAAAATCTTCCCACTGTTTTTTGCTAAATGCTTGAAAATCTTCTATCCACCCGCTGTCTACTCTTCGCTCCCTAAAATCTTGGATAAGTTCAATTTGTAAATCATGAGAATCTGCAAATTCTTTAATGGTGTCAATTGCCCTTTTATATGGACTTGATAGCACTATGTCAATATTTTTATCATTTAAAAATTGAGTAACCAGCGTTCTGTCCTCTAAACCCTTTAAAGACAATTCACGAGTTAGGTCATCGTGATTATTATAATTCGGTTCAGCATGTCGAACAAAATATACTTCTGTCATATTGTACCTTCCAACATATATTTTAAAGATCGGGTAGCCGCAAACTTTTCATTTCCTTTTCCTATCTGACTAATTTCTTTTAACCACTCTATTGCTGGTTCATATTTATGGATAGCTAGTACATAACAGGCGGTTTCTTGTACCCACATATTTTCTTCATATAGAAAAGGCTTTAATAAATCTAAATGCGTATTGGGCATAAGATAACATACAATCATTCCACTACGATAATAATCTCTTTCCGAATCTTTATTAATTTGCTCTATTATTGTTTTTACAATATGTAAATCAGAATCTTTTTCTGCTTGGCTTGAATTAACACTAGGATAATCTGCCCAATCTACCTTTAACATATCCTGATTATATAAATCATCCAATTTATGCGATACAATAGTGGTTATAAACGAATTAATACTTCGAAACAAAGGAGCATACATCTCTTCCTCATGGTCAACAATGCAAACCTTTCCTTTTAACAGCCCTGAAATATATACACCTGCATAGTTAGAATTTCTATTTGTCCAAAGCAAGCAAATCTCAGGGAGAAATTCTTCACTCCAACTTTGCATTTCCTCAAACTCGGATTTACTAACTGGATATATACCATAATCATTTGTCTTGCAAAGGTCATAAAATTCGCAGATTTTCTCTTTTTCTTCAGAAGAAAATCCATATTTATTTAGTTCTAGATCTTCAAAATAGTGATTGCCTTTTTGGTTCATAGTATGCCTCCTTAGAGTATAAATAATATACACTGCTACTGGTTGTCCGATAAGAGCTTTCTTG
>NZ_JAVBNS010000088.1:0-11663 GCF_031551385.1 Anaerosporobacter sp. | reverse complement strand
CTTCTGCTGTACATCCAGCTACATAGTAAATCATTTCATTTTTTTGATGACCTCTTTCATCAAATGAAAATGTTGGTTTTACGTATACTCCATATTCTTTTGTTTCAATTCGATGTAGCAATGATGTTACGTGACGGTGATCTCGAATATTGTCTGCTGACCTTCCGTATACTGGTATTGCTGCTGTTGCTGTAAATTCAAGTTCTTCATCTGTAATGTTGCGTATACTCACTTTCATGATCTCAACATTGTCTTCAATCGGTACGAAGGAAAGAATTTTAGAACCTATTCCGTATTCTTCCGAAAGTCTATACATTGTGTGATGTAGCATTCCAGCTTCAAGTGTTGTTTTCTCTTTCTTATCTGTCAACTGATTGTCTAACTGTTTCATTGACATTCCTGTAGCTGACCATAGGCCCTTCCCAGTAATATCACACCAGAAGTTTCTACTTGCCTTATTATTATGTAAATCCTCACTACTAACTGGTTGTAACACGAAGCTGTTTTGATCCATCTTACAATCTCCACCGAGTAATGGTGATATTGAGCTCTTTAATCCTGTTTCATTGGCAATAGGAAAATACAGATAATTTGTGTTTTCTGGATTTACTACCTTGAATGTTCCCTTATTGTCTGTAAATTGATATGATAACATATATTTTAGCCTCCAATCCTTTAAGGTTTGTTTTTTCGATGTTAGTACTTACTTTTACAAGTAGCATTTGTAAAACTATTTTCGTTAAAATAAACGATTATTTTTCAAGTTATATAGTTAATTATAAGATTTTTAAGTTAGGATTAAAGGTGTGTAATTTTTATAAGGTCTGTTTTTTTTAGTTTTTTCTGACCAGGTGTTCTATCTTACATTTTCATCTGTCACAAAACAGCTTTTTTATGCATATTATATTCTGTAACAACCTTTTGTGACACAAGACACTATAAACCTACACTACTTCCTAGCGGTGTAATATGCCCACACACAAGGAGTAAAATATATGAATTCTAAAACAAACCAAACTTCTAATTCGACTATAAACATTTCCTCATGCGAGTCGAGTCACTGCTGTAAGCACTGTTGCAATTGTTGCTGTAACTGTTGTTGTGATTGCTGTTGTGATTGCTGTTATCCTCCTGAACCAGTCGATGTAACCGTCACGTTTCTTAGCACCACCATATTCGGTGATCCGTTAGAGGGCACAGAATTCAGTCTTGCACAAAATAGTAATTTTCTATTTTCTGCTACTTCTGGTGACGATGGCTATGTTAACTTTTATCATGTTCCTGATGGAGAATACTCCATGATAGAGACTGCAGTTCCTGAAAGCTTTATCCTTAGCGACACAATCTATACTGTTATCGTTGCCAATGGAACATTTTCTATCACAGAACTTACAGAACCTTACACCATTGCTACTGCATTCCGCATGGTCTGCCCAAATCCAGTACCCGCAGTATATTACCAAAATGCCAAGATAGTTGATGTCGAAGCTGCTTTCCGTGACATTCCTACTACCGGTTACTCCTTTACACTCAAAGGAAATTCTGGAACGGATTCTATTTCTCATATTCAGGGTATTGGTGTTTATCATGGACATTATCTCGTTTCTCATAATCACGAAGGAAATAAACACGGAAGACTGATTACAATGGACAATAATACCTTTGTAAGAAGAGACATGCAGAATTATAATAACTATAACCATGCGGGCGGATTTCAAATCCTTGGTGATTATGTGTTAATCCCACTTGAAGGCGATTCCTCCTCTGTCATTCAGCTTTATGATATAAAAAATATGAGTGCAGCATGTGGACGTTCACCAGAGTTTGTTAAGAATATTCTTACCCGTAGTGACGCCAAAGCTGGCGCAGTCAGCATCACCCACTATGTCAACAATGGTATTGGATATTATATTATGGCTGTTTACGACAATGGAAAGATTGATTTTTATCG
This sequence comes from Anaerosporobacter sp., assembly GCF_031551385.1. GTDB lineage: Bacteria > Bacillota > Clostridia > Lachnospirales > Lachnospiraceae > Anaerosporobacter. The sequence continues at coordinate 9,712 of NZ_JAVBNS010000088.1, read as the reverse complement.
TTCGCAATCTGACAACATTACTACTGCAAGTTTCTCGCATCTAAGAGAATCCACTCTTATGCACGGAAATTATTCCTCAATTAATCTTGTCACAAGCGAAGACAATCATTTGTATATGATCGGATTCCGTATGGAGTCTTTGAATCGAGATTATATGGATCTTTGGGATTTAGGTGATGGAGATGATAATATATACACAGAAAAAATTTCCGAAAAGCATATGGACAGTTATGGTGTTGGTCATTTTCGTTGGGGCGCATGCCTTGAACTTTATTCCACAACGGAACTTCGTGTTTTTGCCACAGAACGAAACTTTACGATGCGGTCTAATTTTAGATATTATGTTGATGTAACTCAATTCGGCTGATGTTAGAGCATAAAATGCGCTGCAATTTGCGCATCTCTTACTAGCTAAATATCAGTTTATAGACAAAAACATGGCGGAGTATACTACTTCATATACTCCGCCATGTTCTTTGTCTTATATTATTTAATTATGATTCTTATTTATTTGATAAATACTCATCAATTCCCTTAGCAGCAGCTTTACCAGCTCCCATTGCAAGGATAACTGTTGCAGCACCAGTAACAGCATCTCCACCAGCGTAAACGCCTTCTTTTGATGTTTGTCCTTTTTCTTCGTCTGCTACGATACATTTGTACTTGTTAATGTCTAATCCTTCTGTTGTTGAAGAGATAAGAGGATTTGGACTAGTACCAAGTGACATGATAACTGTATCAAGATCAAGTGTAAATTCAGAACCTGCAACTTCTTGTGGTCTTCTTCTTCCTGATTCATCTGGCTCGCCAAGTTCCATCTTAACGCAAGTCATACCTTTAACCCAACCCTTTTCATCTACTAAGATTTCTTTTGGATTCGTAAGTAAGTCAAAGATAATTCCTGCTTCTTTTGCATGGTGTACTTCTTCTACTCTGGCTGGAAGTTCAGATTCACTTCTTCTGTATACGATGTGTACTTCTGCTCCAAGTCTTAATGCAGTTCTTGCAGCATCCATTGCTACGTTACCACCACCAACAACAGCAACTTTCTTACCAGCAACGATTGGTGTATCATAAGATTCATCAAATGCTTTCATAAGGTTACTACGAGTTAAGTATTCGTTTGCTGAGAATACACCGTTTGCATTCTCTCCCGGAATACCCATGAATTTTGGAAGACCAGCTCCAGAACCAACAAATACTGCACCAAATCCTTCTTCATTTAATAATTCATCAATTGTTGTTGATTTACCAATTACAACATTTGTTTCAATCTTAACGCCTAATGCTTTAACATTTTCGATTTCAGATTGTACTACTGTTCCTTTTGGTAAACGGAATTCTGGAATACCATATGATAATACTCCACCTGCTTCATGAAGTGCTTCAAAGATTGTTACATCATAACCAAGTTTTGCAAGATCTCCTGCGCAAGTAAGACCTGCAGGGCCTGAACCGATTACAGCAACTTTCTTTCCGTTCATTGAATCAGCTGCTTTTGGTTTAATTTCGTTTTCTCTTGCCCAGTCAGCTACAAAACGCTCTAATTTACCAATTGATACTGCATCACCTTTGATACCACGAATACATTTTGCTTCACATTGTGATTCCTGTGGACATACACGTCCACATACTGCTGGAAGTGCAGAATACTTACTGATTACTTGGTAAGCATCTTCCATATTACCAGCTTCTACTTCTTTGATGAATCCTGGAATATCGATAGATACTGGACATCCTGTAACACATTTTGCATTCTTACATTTTAAACATATAGTTGCTTCTGTCTGTGCTTCTTCTACGTTATAGCCAAGACATACTTCTTCAAAATTCGTAGCACGAACTTTAGGTTCTTGCTCTCTAACTGGAATTCTTGTTAACATATCCATTAGTGATTACCTCCGCATCCGCAACCACCATTTTTATGAGTTGCTCCTTCTCTTTGTCTTAATGTTGCTCTTCCTTCTTCTGTCTTATACATCTGTTGTCTCATCATAGATTCATCAAAGTCAACAAGATGTCCATCGAATTCAGGTCCATCTACACAAGCAAACTTAACTTCTCCGCCAACAGTTAAACGACAAGCACCACACATACCTGTACCATCTACCATGATTGGATTCATACTTACGATTGTAGGAATTCCAAGTTCTTTTGTTAAAATTGTAACGAATTTCATCATGATGATTGGTCCGATTGCGATTACTAAATCGTATTTTTTGCCTTCGTTGTTAACCAAATCTTTAATTTTATCATTAACATTACCTTTGAAGCCATATGAACCATCATCTGTTGCAACGTATACATTCTTTGCAACTTTCTTCATTTCTTCTTCAAGAATAATTAAGTCTTTATTACGAGCACCAATGATACAATCTACATCATATCCTTGTTCATGCATCCATTTTACTTGTGGATAAACTGGAGCTGTACCAACACCACCAGCTACGAATAAGATACTCTTCTCTTTCAATTCTTCTGGATTTTCATCGATTAATTCTGATTTACATCCTAATGGGCCAGAGAAATCTCTGAATGTTTCACCAACTTCATATTCTGCCATTCTTTCTGTAGAAGCTCCAACAACTTGAAATACAATTGTTACTGTACCAGCTTCTCTATCATAATCACATACTGTTAATGGGATACGTTCTCCCTTTTCATCCATCTTAACGATTACAAATTGTCCTGGATAGCATGATTTTGCTACACGTGGAGCTTCAATATCCATAAGATAGATATTGTTCGCTAACACTTCTTTTTTACGTATTGTAAACATATCTTTCCTCCATACATCTTATAATTTATGATTGGCAACTACAATTAGTTACGCAATGATTCATAATTTTATTAAGTAAATACATTCGCCAGATTAACAAACCTCTTCAATCTGCTCTAATTATTAATTATAATTTATAATCATGCAAAAATCTAGTACTTATACTCACTTTTTCAACTTTATTTGCATTTTTATTACCTGTTCTCTCCGTGATGAACAGTAGCCATTTTTAGTTACAATTTAAAACAGAGTTCTAAACCCAAACGATTTAGAACTCCGTAATTATTATGATTTAGAAATCAACTTCTGTACCATAGTAGATGCATGTGAATAATTTTTCCATCTCAGCTGGTGTAATTGGTCTTGGATTTGATCCAGTACAAGCATCACCTACTGCATTCACAGCGATATCTGCAACTTTTTGTTTGAATTCATCTTCGTTAATACCGAATTCTTTTAATGTCTTAGGAATGTCTAATTTAGCATTGTATTCATCAATCTTATCACATAATGCTTTTACACATTCTTCATCTGTACCATTAATTCCAATTGCTTTCGCAATATCTGCATATCTGCTTGCTGCTACTTTTGCATTGTATTTGATTACATATGGAAGGTAGATTGCATTCGCACATCCATGAGGGATATGTCCTGTTGAGAATGCCGCTCCTGTTTTATGAGCCATAGAGTGAACAATACCAAGTAATGCATTAGAGAATGCTTGTCCTGCAAGACATTGTGCATAGTGCATCTGCTCTCTTGCATTCATGTCTCCACCAAATGAAGCTGGAAGATAATCAACAACCATTTGAATTGCTTTAATAGCAAGTGGGTCTGTAAATGGTGAATTCAATGTTGATACATATGCTTCAATTGCATGTGTGATTGCGTCCATACCTGTATGTGCTACTAATTTAGCTGGCATTGTTTCTGCTAAATCCGGATCAACAATAGCAACGTCTGGTGTTATATTAAAATCTGCTAAAGGATATTTGATTCCTTTTGCATAATCTGTAATTACAGAGAACGCTGTAACTTCTGTAGCTGTTCCTGATGTTGAAGGGATTGCTAAGAATTTTGCTTTTTGTCTTAATTCTGGGAATGAGAAAGGTGTAATTAAATCTTCAAATGTTGTATCTGGATATTCATAGAATGCCCACATAGCTTTTGCAGCATCAATTGGTGATCCACCGCCCATAGCGATAATCCAATCTGGCTCAAATTCTCTCATCTCGGCAGCACCTTTCATAACTGTTTCAACGGAAGGATCTGGTTCTACATTTTCGAATAATCTTGTTTCGATACCAGCTTCTTTCAAATATGCTTCTACTTTATCTACGAAGCCAAAACGTCTCATCGAACCGCCACCAAGCACGATTATGGCTTTTTTACCTTTTAAATTTTTTAAGTGTTCAATTGAACCTTTTCCATAGTACATATCTCTTGGTAATGTAAATCTCATCATAATGCATATCCTCCTTAAAATTCTGTAATACTTTTGATGTTGTGTTCGTTTATATTATAACACACTTATTTTCAAAATCAATACGAGTTGTGCAATTATTATCATCTTTTTTTGTTTTTCATTCCATTATTCATCAGTTTTACTTATTTCTAACAAGCATTTGTTGCAAAATTAACATAATTGTTCCAGTTTTAACATTTTTGCTTGTCATTTTTTTAACCATTTACACCAATTTCGTTTTTATTCTGTCTTTTGCAACAAGATACTTGTTACTTATTTTTTAACTTGTCTGCAAAAATAGCTTACAAAAGATTTAGTTTATGGTATAACATAGTAAGGAGATATACTATCTTTCACTGAGAATTTTCTATTAAAAAAAAGACATTCTATTTAGTACTATATACTTAACCATATAACCAGGAGGACTACTATGTACACAATTTTAATTTGTGATGATGATCCTGCAATTGTTGACGCAGTTGCAATATATTTAACGCAAGAAAACTATCAAGTTCGAAAAGCATATAATGGAAAAGAAGCACTTGATATTATCCATAACGAAACAATTCATTTACTTTTACTTGATATTATGATGCCAATCCTTGATGGAATCCATACCGTGATTGCATTACGAGAAGAGGACAATACCATGCCAATTATCTTCCTTTCTGCCAAATCAGAAGACACGGATAAGATTGTTGGTCTTAATCTAGGTGCTGATGATTATATCTCAAAGCCTTTTAATCCTCTTGAATTAATTGCTCGTGTTAAATCAGCATTACGCCGCTATACCAAGTTCGGGAGTATTCCAGAAAGCACAAATCTCTATCAAACTGGCGACTTAATTATTGATGATGAGAAGAAAGAGGTATGGGTTGATAATGAATTAATTAAGCTGACTCCAATCGAGTATAATCTGCTTAAATTACTTGTTAAAAACAAAGGAAAAGTATTCTCTATCTCCGAAATCTACGAGCAGATTTGGAATGAACCTTCGTTTGGTGTTGATAACATTGTTGCTGTTCATATCCGACATATCCGAGAAAAGATAGAGATTAATCCAAAAGAGCCAAAGTATCTTAAAGTTGCGTGGGGTATTGGCTATAAAGTAGAAGATTTATAAGCCCTCTGTCTTTCACAAACAATACTTGTACTATTTAATACCTTGGAGGTTTCCATGAAAAGAATAAAATATTCCCTTACGGTCAAATGGGTTATCCAACTGGGATTAGCGGTATTCGGATTTCTTCTTTTACTATGCTTCTATCACATATTTCATTATCCTGATTATTATGGAAGCAATGATGAGAAGTTTACTGAAACCTATTATTTTGAGAAAACATTTGCAAAATATAATGAAAGAGTTGCCGCTTATGTCATGTATCGTGAGAATAAGTATACTACAACGTTTCCTACTGAAGAAGAATTTCCTACCACTCACATTAATGAAACATTCTTTATGAATGAACTCGTAAGTGACCAAGATAAATTCGAATACTATAATCAAATTCTGAATGTAAATGATAGTAATTTCATCTATTATGTAAAAAACTTAACAACAGGTGCTGAATATTACTCTCCAAACTTTGTTTCTGAAACATATATCAGCCCTTATGCACCTACTACAACTGTTACAAGTACTGTTAAAACAAACACCAGTGAATCTCTTGAATCCTCGGAAGAATCCGTAGCATTTGAGAATTCTCTTGATATGCCTTCGCTTCTCCAAGAAAACACCTCGGATTTTATGAAGAACATATCCAAATGTGATGCTTATCTTGTACTCAACACGAATAGTACCATATACAATACGAATGTTATCAAATGGGGACTCCTAGATTCCCGTACATTAGAGTGGATGTCTACTTGTGTCAAGACACAGCTTTCCCTTCCCTCTTCATCAAATGACTCCACTGACTCAGAGACCTCCGTTGATAATACCGCAGACGTAGCAGTTCGTACAGAAAAAGAAGATGATTATGTATTCTATACCGCTACCATCAATGACTTTCCTTATAGTGGCGATGATTTCTCACCCGCGTATCATAGTTTTCAAACCATGCACCAATCCTATAAAGCAGCAATCCTCTATCTGCCAATTATCTTTATTGTCTTCTTGGCATTTCTTATCTTAGGGGTACAGTTTGCTGGCTATGGAAAACGTTCAAAGTCCTTGTATCTACTTGCTTATGATAAAATAAATACAGAAACAGCTGCTGTTCTTTCGCTTGTAACCTTTTTGTTTTTACTTAATTCTCTATTCGAACTTATTAACTCTAAGTTTTCTGATGAAAATGAGTATTTTTTACGCCTGTTTGGTATCTACATCGCTATGTATCCCATCTTTATCTACAACTTCTTTAGTATTGTTCGAAGAGTAAAATGTAATACACTGCGTTCAAACATGTTGCTTATTCGCATCGGAAATTGTATCCATATATGGTTACAGGAATTTTTTGCTTATAAAGAGCTGACGTATCAAGCAACTGCAATATGGGTAATTCTCTTTACCCTTACCTTAATAATCGCCTTATCTTTTAAACTTCCTGCTTTTACTTTCCTTGCGATTATTTTGCTTTGCATCCTGTTTCTTATATTCGGAAAATATTTTCTTCATGCAATTGTTTCGCTTAGTTTTCTTATTAAAGAAACAAAAAAAATCAGTGATGGTGACTTTACACACAAGATTAATGAGGAAGAAATCCTTCCTGGTATTCGTGTTTTAAGCAGATATATCAACGACATTAGTAATGGTCTATCGGATGCTATGGACGAGAAGTTGAAAAGTGAGCGTTTAAAAACAGAATTGATTACCAATGTATCGCACGATATCAAGACCCCTCTTACTTCCATTATCAACTATGTTGATTTGTTGAAAAAAGAACCTCTTGATAACGAAACGGCACTTCAATATATTGAAGTATTAGACGCGAAAGCCCAGCGTCTTAAAACTTTAATCGAAGACTTGGTGGAAGCTTCGAAAGCTTCTAGTGGTGCTATCACTCTTCATATGCAAAAGATTAATTTAGTGGAACTCATGAAACAGACAATTGGTGAATTCGAAGACCGTTTGGCCCAGAATGATTTAGAAATTGATTTAACTGATGTAGAAGAACCGCTATACATCTATGCCGATGGCCGAAGCACGTTCCGCATCCTTGAGAATACGTTATCGAATGTCAACAAATACGCGTTGCACGGTACAAGAGTTTATATTGACTTAGAAGCAACCGAGGAACATGTTAGTGTCTCTGTTAAGAATATCTCCGCTACTAAGCTTAACATTAGCGCTGATGAACTTATGGAACGTTTCGTTCGTGGGGATTTGTCCCGTAACACCGAAGGGACTGGTCTTGGTTTGTCTATCGCTCAAAGTTTAGCCAGCTTGCAAAATGCTACGTTTGATATTGTGCTGGATGGGGATTTGTTTAAGGCGATTGTTACGTTTCCTAGGATTTATTAAATGCGATACATTTTCGATGCAAAACTTTTATATGTTCTATAGCTTCTTCGGTGGTGTTCTATAATACGAAACACGCTACACACCTAAGTACTTCTAAGTGTGTATAGATAGTCTATTGAAAGCTTACGGAAACGCCTTCGATTCGGCATCCTGCCTCAGCTCAGGCTGGCTCGGCGTCCATGCCTCGCCTTCCTAGGTTTTGAATATACACACCAAGAAGTACTATAGGTGTTTCACTACCGTTTCTTAATTATAGAACACCACCGAAGAAGCAAGGTAGGTAATGAAGTTTTGCATAGCTACTTTACTGATACAAAAGTACAAGATAATTGATAATAGAAAGTGGGGATTTTATGCAAGATTATTTTCCAATTGTGGTGCAAGTAATACCATTAGATAATTATCATGTACAAGTATTTTTTGATGATGGTAAAATAATTGAATATGATGCAAATAATGATTTACAGTTTGATGCATTAAAGCCTTTACGAGACATTCAATTCTTTAAAGAATCTTGTACTATATTAAACAATACTTTAGCATGGGATATGCAAGGTGACAGAGATGTAACACAATGTATTGATATTGACCCTTTTACATTATATGAATTAGCTTCTATTAATCATTTAATTGCATAAGTTAAATAGTACAAATAATAAGAATCTTATATTTAATGCATAAAAAATAGTGATATACGATAGATAGACTTTTATCGTATATCACTATTTTATTCCAATTCACCTACGCAAACATCTCTTCCTGATAGTTCTCCAACGTAGCTAAATAGTTATTCTTAAAACGTACATCTCCACTTACATCTTCACCAAACCATTTTGGTGGAATGAATTCGTTCATTAACTGCTCATCTGGGAATTCCACTTCTACAAAATACAACCCATCTAATTGTTCATGGAAAATATCAAGCTCAGCTTTCAATTCATTCCCTAACGGAATAATATACCTAGTCTTTGCAATGATATGGTCATCTACTTTTGTTTTCAGATGCTCGTAACCCGTTTGATTCAGTGGTACTTCTACTTCGTTCGATATACAGGCATTCTGATTTTGTTTTTCCTCTATCCCGAACTTAGACTTATACGTCAGAATATAGTCATCATTGCTACGTCGAATCCGTACAATGGGATTCGTACAGAGATAGCCTTGTTCTATGATCTTCTTCTCATATAAATCTAATTGCTCTGGTAATTGCTTGACTCTATATTTCTTTTCAATTTCCATGACATACCTCTTTTCTTACTATCATTAAAAACCAGCCATTTACTAAAGAAATAATTAATGATTACAACAACTACATTCATGATTGCTTTAATCAACATACTATTCACACATAGTATATCTACAAACACAAACATTGCTGCTTCTTCTACTAAGAAAGAGAGAAATCTTGCAGTAAAAAACTTACTCATCTGTAGGAGTTCTCCAACGAGTCCCTTTTTCGTTGGTTTAAATACATATTTCGCATTTGCATAATACGCAAACAACATCGCTACAATCCATGCAAATGCATTTGATACCAGATTACTTATTCCTGAAATATTATAGAACCAGTAATACGCTGTAAGATTTACACCTGTTGTAAGTGTTCCTACAATAATATAGGCAATCGTCTCTTTCTGGCTTAGTATTTCCCCAAATCTTCGCATTTTATTATACAGAAGTTGACGCCTATTCTTTACCTCAATTTTTACATTCATTTCTTGACTATATCTCATAAACCTTCCCCTATTTTGTCGACAGTACACCTTTGTAGGCCCCCGTCGCCCTAACCTCTATCAACGATTTACGATTTTCTCTTCCCCATTTTATCATAGACTTATAAATTTTCCAAGTAGGAATTCTTAACATTTTCTTAGCGTTATCTTATTATTTTTGGCGATATGTACTTAAGAAATCTGCTAACTTGTCTGTTGCGCTCTTTAATTCAACTACATTTGGCAAATATACAATTCTAAAATGATCTGGGTCTTTCCAGTTAAATCCCGTT
>NZ_JAVBNS010000170.1:0-4686 GCF_031551385.1 Anaerosporobacter sp. | reverse complement strand
CCATATCCGCATGTTCTTTCGGGCCAATATGATCCTCTTCAAGATTTGTAAATATTCCATAATCAAAAATCATCGCTGCAGTTCTCTCGAATTTTAGGCCTTGCGAAGATACTTCCATTACTGCATATCTGCACCCCTCATCCACCATTTGGCGAAGATATTTCTGTAATGTATACGCTTCTGGTGTTGTATTATCCGAAGGAATCTTCACATCGCCAATAACCGATTCTATCGTTCCAATTAAACCTGTCTTTAGACCTGCATATTGAAGAATCGACCAAATCATATATGTTGTTGTCGTCTTTCCCTTCGTCCCTGTAACACCAATCGTTGTCAGTTCTTTTGCTGGATATCCAAAATACGCTGCAGACATAGCCGCATATGCGCATTTCGTATCTTCTACACGGATAATCGTAATGTCATATTGCTCCATACCTGTCATCTCTTGTTCCACTACTATAGCTGTTGCGCCCTTTTGGGCAACTTCCTTGGCAAATGTATGTCCATCAACAGTCGCTCCATCAATACATACAAATGCGTTACTCTTTTGTTCATTCTTTGAATTCATAGATATATCCGCAATCTCAACATCTATAAACCCCTGCACTATAGTATAAGAAACATCTTGTAACAAGGTTTGCAGCTTCATGCATTCACTCCCATTTTTAAATTATATCGCTATGCCTATTATATAGTAACTATTCAACATGTGTTACTTTAATGCAAATGTTCTAGTGTTTACATACTCTTCAATTACTTCGCGCTCATTATAGTAATGTTTTACGCCCTTAATTTCTTGATATTCTTCATGACCTTTACCAACAAGAATAATAATATCACCCGTCATTGCATGGTCAAGAGCATAGTAAATTGCTTCTGTACGATCTTCGATTTCAATGTAGTTTCCATTACTTCTAGCAAGTCCGACTTTAATATCTTCATTGATATCCGCTACTTCTTCGTCTCTAGGATTATCACATGTTAATATTGATAAATCTGCCATCTTACCACATAATTCGCCCATATCATAACGGCGTAATTTAGAGCGATTACCACCACAGCCATAAACACAAATAACTCTCTTTGGATTATATTCAGCAACTGTCGTTAATAGACTCTCAACACTGATTGCGTTATGCGCATAATCAATCATAACTGTAAAGTCATCAGAAACCTTAACAATCTCTGCACGTCCTCGAACAGTAATATTCGCAAGCGCATTTAACATTACTTCTTTTGATAATCCAACATTCACACCAATCATCAATGCAACCATCGAATTATAAGAACTAAATCTTCCTGGTATATTCGTTTCTACATGTGCATCTAATTTTCCTTCTACATCAAATGCAATCCCAAGATGCCCATTCATCATCAAAAATTCAATATTAGACGCTTGCAAATCTGCATTTTCGCCAAATCCAAATGTCTGTACTTCACATGTATGACCTGCAAGCACCCCTTCACAATTACTATCATCTTTATTCACAATACCCACTTTACATTGTTTAAACAACAGACTCTTGCAATATAGATACTCTTCCATATCCGCATGCTCTGTTGGCCCAATATGGTCTGCAGAGAAGTTTGTGAATACACCATAATCAAATTCTATCCCTGCAACACGATCCATCTTCAAACCTTGCGAGGATACTTCCATCACTACATATTCACAACCAGCTTCCACCATTTTATTAAAGATAGAATGCAGTTCATACGATTCTGGAGTTGTATTCTCTGTCTTTATCTTTTCTCCAGCAATAACTGCACCAATCGTTCCAATGATACCAACTTTCTTTCCCGCTTCCTCAAACATCTTTTGAAGCATATACGTCGTTGTAGTCTTCCCTTTCGTACCAGTCAATCCAATCGCCGTCATCTTCTTAGCAGGATAATCAAAATACGCCGCCGACATAAGAGCCAATGCTTTTCGTGTACTCTCCACTTTAATAACGGTTACATCCTCTTCCACCTCAACCATTTTCTCAACAACAATAACACTAGCACCCTTAGCAATTGCATCCGGAATAAACCTATGAGCATCCACCGCCGTACCACTAATACAAAGAAAGGCAACACCTTCTGTAACTTTTCTTGAATCATATATAATATCTGAAACTGTCTTGTCTAAACTTCCTTTTAATACTTGGTAGTTGATTTTTTCCAATAAACTTTGTAATTTCATCTTATATTCCATGCATAATGTAATAATCGCTATATAACTCATATGATTTATATAACTTTTCTTACTTCTCCCTCATATATTTTGCCTAGAGAGATTGCATGACTCCTTTCTTAAATTTATAGTTAAATTATTATAGTTAAATTCGATAACAGGTAATTGCGAAACTCTGAATACACTTGACTGCGTCTTGATTAACCTAAGCTACCAAAGAGTAAAGATCACTCTTAAAAAACGATAGCGAAACATCTTAGTACTTCTTGGTGTATACTCTACAACCAAGGAAGGCGAGGCAAGGACGCCGAGCCAGCCCGAGGTGAGGCAGGATGCCGAATCGAAGGCGTTTCCGTAACTTTGGACTATCATATCCGTATACACCTAGAAGTACTTAGATGTGCAGCGTGTTTTGTGTTAGCATAGGTTAATCAAGAAGCCTACACAACATAAATAGAGTTTCGCAATTACCCCCCTATAGACAAAATATAAAGCTCCACTATTTACGCACAAATATCCCCTCTTCTTTTTTCAAAGAATAGGGGATAATATTTCTCTTTATTCTTCCGTAACAATGTGTCCAACTTCAATATCAGACTCAAACATCGTATGAGATGGCCCAATCATAAATACATGATTTGTCTCCTCATCCCATTCCACTGCTAACGGACCTCCAATTTGTTCTACCGTTACTTTTCGGTCACATCTTCCTGTTAAAACAGCAGCTACTACCGCTGTACAACAACCAGTTCCACAACCGATTGTTTCTCCAGTTCCTCGCTCCCACTCACGTATCTTAATGTAATCTCTACTAACTACCTGCGCAAATGTTACATTTGTCTTGTTTGGAAACAGGTCTGTCTTATATTCAAAAGCTCTTCCGTAACCATGTACATCAAAAGATGCCACATCATCAATAAATGATACACAATGAGGATTTCCCCAAGATACTGCTGTTGTATGAAACTCCATATCAAGAACGGTTACTGGTTGCTCTACAAACTCTTCTAACTCACTACTTACAGGAATTACTTTCGTACTAAGTCTTGGCTCTCCGATATTTGCTTTAATATTCACTGCCAAACCATCTTCAACGAATAACTGTAGTTTTTGAATGCCACCAAGTGTTTCGATTGTCAAAAATTCTTTATCTGTAAATCTATGATCATATACGTATTTGCCAACGCTTCTAAGAGCATTGCCACACATCTCTCCCTCTGTTCCATCAGGATTAAACATACGCATTCTAAAATCTGCTACCTCGGAAGGACAAATTAATACCATACCATCTGAACCAATGGCAAAATGTCTATCACTTACATATCTCGCAAGTTCTGGCAAATTATTCAATTTCTGATTAATCGCATCAATATATACATAATCATTTCCATATGCTTGCATCTTTGTAAAACGAATTCTCATCATGATACCCCTACATATCGCAAACTTACTTGCAATCCTGCACTTATCCTTTCCCTAAGTCAATTACTCTTAACTATTTAATGCTTGTTCAAGGTCATTAATAATATCTTCCACATTCTCAATACCAACTGATAAACGTAGGAATGTATCTGTAATACCTAACTTTTGTCTTGTTTCTTCTGTCAATGATTCATGTGTTTGTGTACGTGGATACGTAATTAATGTCTCCGTTCCACCCAAGCTCTCAGCAAACATAACCATATCTAAATTCGCTAACAACTTCTCAACTGTCTCGTAGCTATCTACATTGAATGAAATCATACCACCAAATCCAGATGTCTGTTTCTTTGTCACTTCATAGTTAAGGTGATCTTCAAATCCGACATAATATACTTTCTTTACTTTTGGTTGTGTTTTTAACCAGTTTGCAACTTTTATACCATTCTCATTGTGACGTTCCATACGAAGTGGTAATGTTTTTAAACCACGAAGTAATAACCAGCTATCAAATGGAGCTAACATGTTTCCTTGTGTTTTAACTTGACTACGAATAAACTCTGCCATTTCTGGAGTTTTAACAACAACAATACCTGCAAGGGCATCATTATGACCACCAAGGAATTTCGTTGCACTATGCACTACGATATCAGCTCCAAGTGTAAGTGGTCTTTGGAAATATGGTGATAAGAATGTATTATCAACTACAGTCAATGCTCCAACTGATTTTGCAATCTTAGCGATTTCTTCTATATCTGCTACTTTCATTACTGGATTCGTTGGTGTCTCAATGAAGATAATCTTTGTTTTCTCTGTAACTGCTGCTCTTACATCTTCTACATTAGACATATCAATATATTTAAAGTATGCACCATATCTACGGTAAATATCTTCTACCATACGATATGTTCCACCATAGATATCATCTGTTAATAAAACTTCATCGCCTTCATTCAAATTCATGAATACAGCCATATTCGCTGCTTGTCCACTTGTAAATGCAAATGCTTCTAATCCTTCTTCCAGAATTGCCATTGTTCTCTCTAGCTCTTGTCTCGTTGGGTTTTGAAGACGAGAATAATCATAGCCTG
>NZ_JAVBNS010000103.1:0-64550 GCF_031551385.1 Anaerosporobacter sp. | reverse complement strand
ATATAATAAAAACATCGAAAGAGAGATACAACAAATCAGAGAGAGTGTAGGAGGATAACGATGGACTATATATTGCAAACAAATAATCTAACAAAGATTTATTCTAAAAAAAGCGTTGTTAGTAATGTAAATATGAATATCAAGCGTGGAGATATCTACGGATTTATAGGTAAGAATGGTGCTGGTAAGACAACACTAATTCGTATGGTGGTAGGGTTAGCATTGCCAACACAAGGCGATGTAGAGTTGTTTGGAAGTACAGAGTTAAATGTGCAGAGAAAAAGAATTGGAACAACAATTGAAAACCCTGCGTTGTATCCGAATATGACAGCAAGAGAGAACCTTGAATATTATGTGCGCCTTTATGGAGTTCCAGAAAAAGATGCAATTGATGAGATGCTTAAACTTGTGGGATTAGAAGACACAGGCAAGAAGAAAAGCAAGAACTTTTCATTGGGAATGAAACAAAGATTAGCCATTGCAATTGCCTTACTAGGAAATCCAGACTTCTTATTACTAGATGAACCAATGAATGGTCTTGATCCGTTTGGTATTAAGGAAATGCGAGAGCTGCTACTTGAACTTAACAAGAAGGGAATTACAATATTAATATCAAGTCATATTCTAGGGGAATTATCGAAGATAGCAACTCGATATGGAATTATTAATAATGGTGTATTAGTAGATGAATTCACAAAAGACGAGTTAGCAGAACGTTGCAGAAGATGTATTAAGATTAAAGTAGACGATACGCAAAGAGCAACAACAATTATTGAAGAAAAATTCGGTACAACAGAATTTGATGTTCTTCCTGATAATATAATACGAATATTTAGTCATGTAGACAAAGTAAGTGAGGTAAACAGACAACTGGTACTTGGTGATGTAGCGGTTGAACGTATTGCTACGGCTGGTCAAGACCTTGAAGGATATTTCGTTGAATTGATGGAGGGAAGAGAATAATGATTAATATATTACGTGCAGATTTTTATAAATTGTTTCATACAAAGGTATTCTATGTTTGTACATTTATCTTAGTGTGTTTTGTAGGTATCATGGCAACAGCATATTCTTATGTTGATAATATGCCAGCGGATAAGAGAGCGGCGTTTGAAGAGAAGGCAGCAACAAACTCAGGAACAGGTGTTAGTTTAACAATGTCTGATAGTGTGGATTTGTCAAAGACATATCTTCAGAGTGGAACAAGGTTGGCGAGTGATGTCGTGCAGGAAGGTTCTATTGTTATCTTTATCATTGCGATTATGATAACTATTATGGTTGGCGGGGAATTTAAGGAACGTACCATTAAAAGCATGGTTGCAAAAGGATACAGAAGAGAGCATATTGTACTAAGTAAGATGATAGTAAGCCTTGTTTCTGTTATTGTTATGATGGTGTGTGTTTTTGCCAGTGCAATTGTAATAGGAGGAGCGCTAACAGGCGTTATTAATGATAGTACAAGTGCAGAATTAACAAATCAAGTACGTTGCTGTTTGGGTATTGTAACAGGTTATCTTGCGTTTACTGCATTATATACGCTATTAGTATTTGTTATTCGTAATATTGAAATTTCTTTAATCGTGAATATATTGGTGATTGTGATACTACCAAACATTCTGTCTACAATAGAAAGTACTTGGAAAATACCATTTTCTAAGATTCAAATAACAACAGGAGTACAGAAGATTATCTATAGTGATGCATCGACATCAGCATTAACACATATGGGAATTTTGTTTTTGGGATATGTAATTGTATCAACGATACTATCCTGCGTTATTTTCAGGAAAGCAGATGTAAAATAGGAGGAAATCGAGGATGGTAATTGGTATATTAGTCCTTATTATAATAATGTTGTCAGTTCGATTGTTCCTAAATCGAAGACAGTTATCGTCTATAAAAAAACAAGTGGAGTTTATTATTAACAATGAGACGAATTTGGAAGTATCAATTGTCACTCCTCATAGAGGTTTTAACTCCTTAGCAATCGTGCTTAATAAGCTGTTAAAAGATACGAAGAAGAGGGAATATGTGACACGCAAACAGGAGGATTCTTTTAAGCAGTCTATCACAAGTATTTCCCACGATTTGCGTACACCTCTAACATCTGCGTCTGGATATATTCAGATGTTAAGCAAAGGTAATGTAACTGAAGAAAAGCAGAAAGAATATATTCAAATAATACAGAGTCGAATCGATTCCGTTAATATAATGTTAAATCAATTGTTTGAATATACAAAGTTAGAATCTGGTGTTTATCAACTTGATTATGAGCGGATTGATTTGAATGCAATACTGTGTGATACAATCTCGATGTTCTATGATGAGTTAATACAGAATAAGATTGAACCAAACATTAGAATTGAAGAGAAGCCACTTTGGATATTCGGAGATGCAAGTGCATGGGTTCGTGTAATAGAGAATATAATAGGAAATGCTATAAAATATGGTGAGAATTCAATAGAAATTGAATTGCAACAAGTAAAGGAGACAGCTTGTCTTAGCATTAGTAATCGAACAAATGCAATTGAGGAAAAAGATGTTGCCTATATATTCGAACGTTTTTACACAACAGATTTATCGAAAATGAAAAAATCCACGGGGTTAGGATTGGCGATTGCCAAGGAATTTGTAGTGAAAATGGGAGGAACAATCGAAGCAGAACTTAACGAGGGTATGTTCACAATTCATATTCAAATGAAAACCGCCATATAAAGTGTCTTTAGATCTTTTTAATAATATCTTAATTTTTATACTAGTATAAACTTAATATATATGTGTTATAACTATAGAAAGACAAGATATTGGTGGGAGGTTGTATGTATGACTAAGAAAATATTTATAATAGCGGTGCTATTCGGATTGATTGCCTACATGAAACAATGTTATAAAAAAACATACTGTACGGTAGGTGCTGAGAACAATGAAAGTCGTTAAGGCGGGGAAAAAAGATAAGAATGTAAAACAATAATAGGGTGTTGATTCGAGTAATGAGAATCAGCACCCTTTTTGGGTAAATGTGTCGGTTGTAGATTACGGTAGAAATGTGTATAATAATGGGGAAGGAGTGTTTGCTGATGCGAGAATTGTTGAAGAAAAAAAGAATATGGTTACTTACCTTATTTCCATTAGGAATTCTAATATTGCTTGTAGTAAAGCACAATGAATACATAGCAGAGTACTGGTTTGCAAGAGGGATTTATCGAATCTTTGCGCAGACATGGAGTTTCGTAACAGGTATGATACCAATATCCATAATTGAAATAATCATATGTTGTAGTCCATTTTTAATGATATACCTCGTTTTTCGTGTAGTGAGAAAATTAGTAGTGGATAAGGAAAATCGTAAGAAGACAATAGGTTGTTATATTATAAATGTATTGTGTGTTATTAGCACAGGATATTTTCTGTTCATGGTGTTTTGTGGAGCGAATTATTACCGCTATCCTTTTAGCAAGGAATGTGACTTAACAGTAGAGACCTATTCGATAGAGGAATTATATGGTTTATGTGAGGAACTTGCATTAAAAGCAAATGACTTAAGAGCACAGATTACAAGCGTAGATGAAGATGGTATATTCAAGTTATCTGCTTCGGATTATGAGATAGCGAAACAAGCGAAGAAAGTTATGACAGAGCTAGGAGAAACATATGATTCGTTATCGGGATACTATAACACTCCGAAACCGATATTTGCGTCTCGGCTAATGTCCTATACAGATACAACAGGAATATTTGTTACAGTAACAATGGAAGCGAATGTGAACGTAGATGTAGCGGACTATGGGATACCCGTAACGATGTGTCATGAACTTGCACATGAGAAAGGTTACATGAGGGAAGATGAAGCAAACTATATTGCATATCTGGCATGTGTGAATTCGGATAATCTGGAGTTTCAATACAGTGGAACGATGGATGCGTTATCATACGCCACAAGTCAATTGTATGATAATGATGTAGAATTATATAAACAGATTCGAGCAATGTATAGTGAGGAAGTGTTAGCAGACCGTTTGGCAAGCTCTGCCTATTGGAAGAAGTATCATAATGATATTGTGAGTTCTGTATCTTCAAAGATTAATGATGCCTATTTGAAGGCAAACAATCAGACAAATGGGGAGCAAAGTTACGGTGAAGTCGTAGACTTGATGCTTGCAGAATATAGAAAGCGTAATTCGTAAAGAAATTAGGCAGAACACCTAAGAAGTTAAAGTGGTGTTCTGCCTGCTTCTGTTTTGGCTCTTATTCTCTTATAAGAACTTTCTCAATTTCAGAGATATACAAATCATGAAAATCCTTATTTGGATACCATTTATCAACTAAGGAAGAATCAAGAAAACTATTTTCTTCAAATGGAGTAACAAATAGCTTCTTGCAGATAAGTACAAGTTTTGCCTCCTCAAAGTATGGAGTATCCAGTTCCTCTGCCACAGTAAGCCCTGAAGTGCTGATTTTATCCTCATCACGTCCAGATACTTTGCCTAGGTAAGCTAATTTATCTCGATAACTTTCATCATAGAAGGATAATGAGAAATGAGTAGAACCATCTATGAATTCTTTCGTAAAACGTTGAGGACGAATAACAGTAAAGGCTACATCTTTGCCCCACATAAAACCAAGACCACCCCAAGAAGCGGTCATTGTGTTGACTTTGCTATCCTTCTTTGCTGTTACAAGCATCCAATCCTTCCCGATTAACTTGATAACATTTTCGTCTATTTCACTTGCTTTTATAACTTTAAAATCTGACATATAAATCTCCTTTCTGGTAAACGCTGATGAGTAGGCGCGAAACTCATCTAGGTTGTGGAACTTCTTGATTAGTGCACATTAGCACAAAACACGCGACACATCTAAGTACTTCTAGGTGTATACAGGTAGGATACTCAAAAGTCACGGAACCGCTCACGATTCGGCATCCTGCCTCAACGTGAGCTGGCTCGGCGTCCATGCCTCGCCTTCCTAGGCTGTGAAGTATACACCAAGAAGTACTAAGATGTTTTGTTATCGTTTTTTAGCTAGTGTGCGCTAATCAAGAAGCAGTCAAAGGTATTGAGAGTTTCGCAAATACCTGTAGTTACTAATTGCTCACTACATATTCTATGTAGCATTTCTTCTTTAGAGTATATCATATTTTAGGAAAATGCAAATATTTATTCATTGGTTAAGTGCGCGGATGTTTGACAGTTGCAATTTTAACAAAGTGGTCTAATAGCTTGTAAAATCTACATTCTCTTTGCTAAATAGGGGCTCATGTTTGTAGAAAATGCAAATACTAATTTATTTGCTAAGTACGTTGTTCATTTGTCAAAGTACGCGTACTTGTGTATCAACAACATAACCATGCAAAACTTCAATACCTTCCCTGCTTATTTGGTGCGGTTCTCTAATAAAAAAACGATAGCGGAGCACCATAGAACTTCTTAGTGTGTACAAGAAAACCTAGGAAGGCTCGGCATGGACGCCGAGCCAGCCTGAGCTGAGGCAGGATGCCGAATCGAAGGCGTGTCCGTGACTTTTCAAGAGACAAAGCGTACACACTTAGAAGTCCTTAGGTGCAAAGTGTGTTTTTGTTTAGAGAACCGCACCAAATAAGCATTGAAGACAGTCAAAGTTTTGCATTCTAAACAGTAGAATACACAAGTACCTGAAGTATGGTAGAAGTATGCTCAAACGAAAAAAGATTTCCTGCTTGACAAAAATAGGTGTAGACGATTATAATTGTAATAATAATATCAATAAGGCAATGACGAGGAGGAGTACATACTCACCCGAAACAAAGAGAGAAGATGGTTGGTGTGAATCTTCATGAAGGAAGTATGGAAGTAGCCTTTGAGCTGTGAACCGAAAGAAACAGATGGTGTTTTTAGTAGGCTTCAACGGAGTTTCCACCGTTATCAAGGAAGACAGTATCAGGCATATGTAATGTATGACCCGTACTGGTAGAGTGCAAAGCGTAAGCTTTGAAATTAGGTGGTAACACGGATTATATTCGCCCTAAGTAGGTTTTCTTACTTGGGGCTTTTTTATGTATCAGAATCATATTTTTTAACTATTCAGAAAATAATAGCACATAAGTATATATGTAACTTGGAGGCTGTATTCTTGAATCGTTATTTTATTTCAAATTTCAATTCCAATTAAAAATAGGAGGTAATGAGTATGATAAAAGGAACAGAATTGTTTGTTAAAGCATTAAAAGAAGAAGGTGTAGATACCCTGTTTGCATATCCAGGAGGTTTTATAACAGACCTGCTTGATCAGTTATATGGAGAATCAGACATTGATTTAATTCTTCCAAGACATGAACAAGGGTTAATACATGAAGCAGATGGTTATGCACGTTCTACTGGTAGAGTAGGTGTATGTCTTGTTACAAGTGGACCAGGAGCAACAAACTTAGTTACGGGTATTGCTACTGCTAATTACGATAGCGTACCGTTAGTATGTTTTACAGGTCAAGTACCAACTAGTGTAATTGGAAACGATGCATTTCAAGAGGTAGATATTGTAGGTATCACAAGAAGCATTACAAAGCATAGTGTAATGGTAACAGATCGTAAAGACCTTGGTAGAATCATTAAAGAAGCCTTCTATATAGCGAAAACTGGTAAGCCAGGACCAGTATTAGTAGATTTACCAGCAGATATTATGAAGCAACTTGGAGATGAAGTATATCCAGATAGTGTTAGTATTCGTAGTTACAAACCAAATACTGCAGTACATCCAGGGCAAATCAAACGAGCAGTTACCATGCTTGAAAAGGCAAAGAAACCATTATTCTTAATTGGTGGTGGTGTAAATATAGCTCATGCCAATGCAGAATTTACAAAATTGGTTGAGATGACGAAGATACCAGTAGTAACAAGTATTATGGGACGTGGCTCGATTCCAACAGACCATGAATTGTTTGTAGGAAACATCGGTATGCATGGATGCTATGCAGGTAACAAAGCAATTGAAGAATGTGATGTACTATTTTCAATCGGTACACGTTTTAATGATAGAATTACAGGTAAGATTAGTGAGTTTGCACCAAAAGCGAAGATTATTCATATTGACATTGATACGGCATCCATCTCAAGAAACATTCAAGTAGATATCCCAATTGTAGGAGACGCTAAGAATGCAATTGAAAGTCTGTTAGAATGTGATTTTAGTAAATTGCGTGATCTTACATCATGGAGAGAAGATATTAAAACTTGGAATGAGAAATATCCAATCGATACAGAGATGGAAGATTTCGAAGGCTTGACACCACAACAGATTTTAAAAGAAGTAAATGCAGCAATTAAAGAGCAGGAAGCTGTAGTTGTAACTGATGTAGGTCAACATCAGATGTGGACAACACAAAATCTTCATATGGATGCAACGAAGAAGTTGGTTACTTCAGGTGGTTTAGGAACAATGGGATTTGGTTTGCCAGCAGCAATTGGAGCACAGCTTGGTAATCCAGATAAAAAGGTAATCTGTCTCTCTGGAGATGGTGGTATGCAAATGAATATTCAAGAGATGGCAACCGCTGTTGCGCAACAATTACCAATTATTATTTTACTTGTTAATAATAATCACCTTGGAATGGTTCGTCAGATGCAAAGCTTATTCTATGATAAGCATTACTCAGCAACATGCTTACGTTACCGTAAGAGCTGTAACTATGCTTGCCGAGAAGGGAAAAAAGCATGTCCACCATATTCACCAAACTTTGTTAAGTTAGCAGAGAGTTATGACGCGGCTGGTAAAAGAGTATGGAATAAGGACGAACTTTCAGAAGCACTTTCAGAAGCTATGAAAGAGACGAAGAAACCAACAATTATTGAATGTATGATAGACAGTGATTTTATTGTATTACCAATGGTTCGCTCAGGCAATGCATTAAAAGACATGATACTTGATATATAGAAAAGGAGGCAGAGTAGATTATGAAGAAGAGATGGATTGCACTTTATGTAGAGAATAATGTAGGTGTATTAGCTAAAATTTCAGGATTGTTTTCAGGTAAAGGCTATAATATGGAAAGTCTTACAGTAGGAACAACAGAAGATCCAACAATGTCTCGTATTACAATTGGCGGAAGCAGTAATGATGAAGTATTTGAACAAATTAAAAAGCAATTAAACAGAATGGTAGATGTAGTAAAAGTAATTGATTTAACTGATATGGCGATTGTTAAGAAAGAACTTCTATATATCAAAGTGAAAGAATGTAATAAAACAGATCGTAGTGAAATTCTTCAGATTGCTAGTGTATTTGAGGCGAAAATTGTAGACTATAATACACAGGGCTTAATTATTGAGTCAACAAATACAGAAGAGAAGAATAACGATATAGTTGAATTAATGAAGAAGTTCCCTAAAGTGCAAGTAGTAAGAGGTGGAAATGTAGCAATTGAAATATTGTAGATGTAGCGAAAAAACAGTAACTAGGACAATTTTGTCCTAGTTATTTTCGTAGTAAATGACTTATAAGTAATGATGTCGTCTAAAGTCAGTATAAAGGAAGTGTGAGATTGTTAGCTAGAAATAAAAAGAAAATAATAAAAACAGTTGTTATCGTACTACTACTTTTTCTTGTCTATGTAATATTAGGTGCTACTTTGCCGTTTATACATCAAAAGGAAGTAAGTGAAGCGACTAAGAAAAACCTAGATATAAATCGCTTCTATGGAAATGATATCTCCGTTGATCGGGCAGCAGTTGTTGAAGATAGTGACGAAGCTTTGGATATTCGCCTTCGAATGTTAAATGAAGCAAAAGAAAAGATTATTATGTCCTCATTTTCATTTAAGACAGATAGATGTTGCCAAGAGATATTTTCGGTTGTATTAGCGGCGGCGAATCGTGGAGTAAAGGTTGAAATTATTGCAGATGGATTATCGGCGGGAGTTGATATGAAGAGAGACCCGATGTATTATGTGTTAGCTGCGCATGAAAATATTACGATAAAGTATTACAATATGTTCAATCTCTTGAAGCCTTGGACATTTGATGGACGATTACATGATAAGTATGTGATAATCGATGATAGCATGTTAATACTTGGTGGACGAAATACATCGAATTATTTCCTAGGAACTTATAATACAGAGGTATTAAGTTATGACCGTGATATATTTGTATATAATACGGCAGCAGGAACAGAGCAATCGAAAGAAA
Source organism: Anaerosporobacter sp. (assembly GCF_031551385.1). Taxonomy (GTDB): domain Bacteria; phylum Bacillota; class Clostridia; order Lachnospirales; family Lachnospiraceae; genus Anaerosporobacter. Next base: position 55,392 of record NZ_JAVBNS010000103.1, on the reverse strand, counting down.
GTGTGATTCATGAGGTTGAAGAGTATTTTTACACGTTGTGGAATTGCAAAGATAGTGGAATTGTATTTGACAAAGTTCCTTTTTCTCGTAAGAAAAAAATTGTATCTGCAAAGCAGATGCTAGAAGAGACGTATCAGAAACTATTATCAGAACGCTCAAATCTTATGACAGGCGATTTTGATTATGCAGCATACACTGTTCCAACGAACAAGATTACATTAATTACGAATCCAATTAACATAATGTCAAAAGAGCCGTATATCTGGTATCAAATAAATGAATTGATGCAAAATGCAAAAGAGCGTGTAATTATTCAAACACCTTATGTGGTAATGAATAAGGCAATGAAGGCAGATCTTGAAAAGCTGCAAGGGAAATTAAAGCAGTATGATATGCTAATTAACTCTGTTGAAGTAGGAGATAACTATATGGCATCATCAGATTATCTTTTTAACAAGCAAGATGTGTTAGATACAGGTGTTACTGTATATGAATTCGCTGGGGCACATTCCATGCATGATAAATCGGTGTTGATTGATGATGATATCTCCATTATCGGTTCTTACAATTTTGATATGCGAAGCGTATATCTTGATACGGAGACAATGCTAGTCGTTCATGGTGAGGAATTCAATCAAGAACTAGAAACAGTAATGAATGCAATGAAAGAGCAATCTTATGAAGTTAGCGGTGATGGAAAATATACAGCAGGAGACGATGTTGTACTTCCTAAGTTACCTTGGTGGAAGAAAACAGCATTTGGAGTGACGTCTGTAATATTCCAAATTATTCGCTACTTGCTATAAGTGAAAAATTAAGTGTAAGAATAATTGAGAGACAACTTGTATTTCTAAGTTAGTATGCTAACAGGAATACAAGTTGTTTTTTTTGCGTACAAGTTAAAGGTGTAGTTGTGGGAAAAAAATAGCTTTGAAAAGAAAAAAAGCGACAAGAAGATGAAAAAAAAGAATTTGACGAAAAATATCTGAATTTATCGATGAATTAGTAAAACAATGAGTTGGTATAATTAGGAATTATATAGAGTATTAGGATATCTTATATTGCATTATTAAAAACCTTATGATACAATCATAATCTCTAAGATAGTAGACAATGGGGAAAGTCTACTGTTTAGTAGGTTTTGGGCTAAAATAATCTGTCTATATTTCTATTATTGTAAAACAAAAACGGGGTTAATGGAAAATGTCTTAACATTAAATTAACAATATGTTTACGCAAGGGAAATAAGGGGCAGTTATTATATATAAACGTGGGCTTGGAAATCATATTTGAGCCAAAAGAGAGTTTAACAAGGTGTATTTCGAATTGTAAGAGGAGGACAAGAGATGTCAAAACGTGCAGTAAAGAAACCAATGGCGATGTTATTAGCATTGGTTATGGTTATATCTACAGTATTGTCTGTAGTGCCAGCCAAAATGAGTTATGCAGAAGATGTAGCGAAAACAAAGATTGCTTCTTTGAGTTTCATAACACCAACTGATGGTGAAGAGATAATTACATATCCATCTAAATTGCCATGTGTGGACGAAAAAAGTGGTACGACTATTGATGCCTATGCTAAAGCTGGAAAGGTGGCAAATGCTACATCCAAACCTGTATTAGGTATGTCGGGTTGGACGATGGGGGATTATTGGCTTCTTCAATTTCCAGCAGGTGGATATGAGAACTATACAATTTCATTTAAACCAAGGTCATCAGGTACGGGACTGAGAGACTTTGAAGTACATTACAGTCTTGATGGAGAGACATGGACTAAAATTGAAGGTTCTGAATATAAAGCGACAGACAATTATAGTCTTGTAGTAACATGTGATTTGCCTACAGATGTTACAGATGCAGAAAATTTATATATAAGAATGATTTCTACAAGTGATATTTCAGCTCGTGCAGGAACAAGTGAGAAGTATGCAGAAAATGAAAAAGCAGTAGCGAGTGGTGTTACAAACATCGGTTCCGTTGTTCTTTCAGGTACAACGATTGCAGGCTATAATCCAGTTACAGTAAACCCAGTAACAGCTACCTATACAACAGGAACAGTAGTAAACCCTACAGATGAAATCACACTATACTCAGATTCTGACGAGGGTGCTGTAATTATGATGAAAGTTAATGATGGAGAATATACAGAGTATACAACTCCATTTACATTAGCAGATTTGGGTGCGAATGATGACAATACAGATTTTACAATTACAACATATGCAGAGTTAAATGGTAAGAAAAGTGCATATTCTGTGTATCGATATTATACAACAGAAGCAGTTACAGTAACAATTGCAGATGCACGTAGTAAAGCAGATGGTACAGAACGAGTTCAAGTGGAAGGTATCGTTAACTTTACGGATACACAAAACGTTTATATTGAGGATAACACAGCAGGTATTAATTTATCATTTGCGACAGCTCCAAGCGATATAGCTGTTGGAGATAAGGTATTAGCCACAGGTAAAAAAGGGACATATAATGGATTAGAGCAATTAACAGAAGTTACTTATACCAAAGTATCAAGTGATAATACATTATATTCTACGAATGCAACAATTGCTGAATTACTAGCAAACCCTAATGATTATGAATGTCGTCGTGTACATATTGAAAATGCTGTTATTGGAGCGATTAATATAGCAGGAAACACATCATTAAAGCAAGACACGAATACAACGAATATATATAAGATTCCTGCTATTACAGGAATTGAGGAAAATGCAACCGTTAAATTAGATGCAGTAGTAGGATACTATAATGCATTACAACTTCGTGTAGTACAAGCAAGCGATGTTGTTAAGACAGCAGATGCTCCAGATAATGGAGATGATGGTAACGATGATTTAACAGGTGTTACAGACCCAGTTACAGCAGAGATGGTTAGCCAATACAGTGCAAAAACAATTGCAGACATCTATGCAGCAACAAGTAATGATACCGTTACTGTAATTGGTCAAGTAGCTTACCAATTTGGTAATGTATATAACAATGCCAATAGTATTAATAGTATTATTATACAAGATGTTATCGATGAGCAGATTATGGGTCTTCAAATCTATGACTACTCAAATACATACACAACAGGTGATATTGTATTAATTACGGGCAAGATTGATACAATTAATGGTGTTCGCCAAATCTCCAGTGTAACAAAAGTAGAGAAAGTAGGAACAGCAACATTATTCAAGCCACAAGTACTTACAATTGCACAATTATTAAGTGGTGGAGATCGCTACTTATCCGAATATGTATTGATTAAGAATGCTACATTAGGAAACTATAGTTCGACTGGTTCTACAACAATTACAGATGCAACAGGAACAACAGCATTATATAAGGGTGCTTTACTTCCAGATGGAGTTGCAGCAGGTAGTGTAGTGAACCTTTATGGTGCATGGTCTAAGTATAATACGTCATATCAACTAAGAAACGGTGCATCAACAGATTATGTAGCAATGAGTGCTGATGGTTCAACAGTAGATACATCAATTACATTGCCAATTGCTAATTGGACAGGTAGTGGTGAGATTACAACACCAACTGTTTATGCAGACAAATATACAGCAAACGATTTCTTGGATACATCAGCGTCCATTACACATTCATCAGGAAGTATTCCATTGCTTTCATCAACAAGTACTTCAACAGGAAGCACAAGTTATTCACTTGGATCAAAGGGAAGTTTGGCAGGGGACTACTACGAAATTAAATTAAGTACGGAACTACTTGGGAATATCAAGCTTAATTATTCAATGAAAGGTTCTAAGACTGGACCAAAGAATTTCGAAATTCTATATAGTACAGATGGAATTATTTTTAATAGTGTAGGAACAAAGTCAATTACTACAGACAGTACATATGAAAAATTTAACGTAACATTACCAAATGGCGCAAATAATGTAGAGACATTATATATTAGACTTAAAGTAGCAAATTCAATATCTATTAGTAATGCAACAATTGGAAGCACTGGAACAAACTATTTCAACGAAGTTTCTGTTACGGGAAGTCCAATCGTTGCAGACAATATTACTGGCTATCCAGATATTACACCAGATGCAGGAACTGCACGTTTAGGTCAAGAGATTACAATTACAACAAAGACAGAAGATGCAGTAATCTATTATTCGTTTGATGGTGTATCATATTTAGTATATGATAAGAATAACAAACCAACATTTACAGAATTACCAGCAACAGTAACTGCTTATGCGAAGAAAGATGGATTATTTGATAGTGTATTTATCACTTATGGATACACACAAGAACAAGTAGCACCAGTGAAAGCAAGTCCAAACGGTGGAGCAAGAACGCTTGGAACAAAAGTACAGTTATCATGTGCAACAGAAGGTGCAACAATTCAGTATTCTATGGACAATGGAACAACGTGGTTGAACTACAATTCAGATGTGAAGATTTCACTTGATGTGTTACCAGCAACAATTATTACAAAAGCAGTAGTAAATGGTTGTAAGGATAGTGAAACAACAACTTGTAGTTATACATTACGCGAGAATGAAAACTATAATATATATTTTGGTCAAATCCATGCCCATACAGATTACTCAGATGGAGCAGGTACATGTGACCAAGCATTTGACTATGCAAAAAATACAGCAAAACAAATTGATTTCTTAGCAGTAACAGATCACTCTAACTCATTTGATAACGCAGATAAAGCGAATATCTTAGATGGTTCTATGAGTACAGAGTGGGTTGAAGGACATCAGTTAGCAGACAAATATACCGATTCCGATTTCGTTGGACTTTATGGCTATGAGATGACTTGGTCAAACGGACTTGGACATATGAATACATTTAACACAGCAGGATTCCAAAGCCGTACACAATCCAGCTATTCAACCTATTCAACAGCACTTAATAATTACTATACAACAATAAAGACAGATACAGGTTCGATTAACCAATTCAACCATCCAGGAACAACATTTGGTGATTTCAGTGACTTCGCACACTATGATGAAGATATTGACAGTTTAATCACATTAATCGAAGTTGGTAATGGCGAAGGTGCAATCGGAAGTGATGGTTACTTCCCATCTTATGAGTATTATACTCGTGCACTTGATAAAGGCTGGCATGTATCACCAACGAATAACCAAGATAACCATAAAGGGTATTGGGGAGATGCCAATACGGCAAGAACAGTAATATTAGCAGATAGTTTAACAAGAGATAATATCTACGATGCACTTAGAAACATGAGAACATATGCAACAGAAGATAACGACCTTGAGATTCAATACACATTGAATGGAGAAATCATGGGTACAATCCTTGATCAAACTCCAGATACAGCAGAGATTAAGGTTACATTAAATGACCCAACCGATGCAGCAATTGGTAAAGTAGAGGTAATCGTTAATGGTGGATTAAGTGTAGCAACGGAAAATGTAACAACAAGTTCTGCCGAAGTAAACTTTACATTACCAGCAGATTATTCTTACTACTATATCCGTGTAACACAACCAGATAAAGATACCGCAGTTACAGCGCCAGTTTGGGTTGGTAAAGTAGAAGCAGTTGGTATCTCAGGTGTTTCAACAACAGCAGCATTACCTGTTAAGGGAGAAGCATTAGATATTAATTTAGATTTATACAATAATGAAGCAACAGATTTAGAAGTAAATGCAATTGATTTCTCGATTGATGACACTATTATTCATTCTGTTGATTTGAGTAAAGCAGATTTAACAAGTATTCCTTCTTATGCAACAAAATCGTATAGTTTTGATTATACACATGATGGAACAGGTGGCGTAAACATCAATGTTACAGTAAATGCGACACTTAATGGTGTAGATAAAGTGTATAAGGGAGTTTTAAAATTAACCTATGTTGCACCAAGTATGGTAACAAATGTAGTTATTGATGGTACACATGGTAATGATTATGTAACTGGCTACTATGGCGCAAACATGGGTAACTTTACAAAAATTGCAGCAGATGAGAATGTAAAGGTAACAATTGTTACAGACAAGATGACACAGGATATCTTAGATACATGTGATTTACTAATTATATCTGCACCTGCGAAAAAGGCAGGAACAGCAAATGCGGGTGCATATACAGTTAGTCATTTTGAAGATTCTTTCCTAGAGTTAGTAAAAGGATATACAGATCGTGGTGGAGAACTAATCATCTGTGGTATTGCCGATTATCAAGATACTTCGGATTGCCAAACATCAACAGAGCAGAATAAATTACTATCATACATTGGTGCAACTACCCGTATGAATAGTGATGAAGCGATGGACGATGTTACGAATGGTGGTCAAGCATATCGTATCTATCCAACGGACTACAATAAAGATTCTGCGTATACAACAGGTGTTGTAGATGGACAAAAATATAGTGCATACAGTGGTTGTACGGTATTATTAGATGCGGATGCCGTTGCAAGTGGTAAAGCAGAGTATATCGTGAAAGGTCATAGTACAACATATTCATTTGACAGTAAGTCTTTAGATAGCTACTATGTAGAAATTGAAAAAGGAAATGCCATTCTATTAGCAAGAGAAACTCTAACAGGCGGCGGTAATGTATTCGTATCAAGTACTGTTTTCATGTCAGATTTTGAAGTAAAAGCGGAGCAAGATAACGTATGGGATTTACCATACATCAATAAGAATGTAATTGTTAATATCATGAATTCGATTAAGAAGCAAATGGCTGTTACAAATATTGCTGATGTAAGAAGCGGTGATATGGGTGAAATCTATTGTGTAGAAGGTATTGTTACAGCAGGTACCGTATCAGGAAATGCATTCTTCGATACCATTTATATTCAAGATGCAACAGGTGGTATTAACATCTTCCCAATTAATGAAGGAATCATTGAAGTAGGGCAAAAAGTACGTGTAGTTGGTTCATTAGATCAATACTTAGGTGATAAAGAGTTAAGAGTTATTACAGCAAAAGTAATTGACGAAACAAAGAATGTAGTTGCACCTACTAAGATGACAACGAAAGAATCTATGAACTACGAAACAAATGGTGGTAAACTTGTTAAAGTAGAAGGTGTTATTACAGACGTAGTTATTAAAAATGATATTGTAGAAACAATTATGGTTAAAGATAGTTCTGGTGTTAACGCAAGAGTATTTATCGATGGTTACATATTGCATTCTGATAGTTCAAGTAAGACATTAGAAAGCTTTGTTAAGGTAGGAAATACAATTTCAGCAGTTGGTTTAGTTTCTTATGATCCAGATGGAGAAAGATTACGTGTACGTGACCGTTCTGAAATTGTTCTTGTGAAAGAAAAGTCAAGCACAGGAAGTACTGCAGATGCAAGTGGTACTAGTACGAATAACGATTCTATAACAACGGTTACTGATGCTGAAGAAAATACAAAGACAATAACAAAAGTAATAAAAGATGTAGATTCTAATAATAATGCGGTTGTTACTAAGATAACAATTGTTATGGATGCGACAACTGGAGAAACAAAGGAAGTTAAAGCAGAAGTTATCCTAGATAGCGTATTAGTTACAAAAGAAGATGGAACAAGTACAATTTCAGCAGAAGTAATGGAACGTGCATTGCAAGAAGCTGCGAAATATGCATCAGCAAATGTTCCAGTAGAAGTAACAATTAATGTATCAACAACAAGCATGGTTACACAATTAAATGGTAAAGATGTAAGCAAATTAGCAGTAGTTGTTACGATTCCAACAAGTATATTGAATAATGATATGATTGTAATCAGTAATATGAATATTGCTAAATCAGTAATTAGCAATGCAAAATCAACGAAAAAAGACATCGTTGTTACTGTTAAGAGTGGAACTGGTAAAGTAGTATATTCATGGAGCTTTAACGGAAAAGAGCTTAAGAGTTCTAAGAACGAAGTAACGGATGTAAATATTGCAATTGCACTTAATCCTGTAACAAAGAATGCGCAGTTGAATAAATTACTTGAGTCGTTATCATCAACAGCGAAAAAACAAGGTATTACACTTGATTTTGGACAAAGTGGAATCTTACCAAGCGCAGCAACAGTACGTATCTATGTAGGTAATAACACAGGTATGGAAGCAGGTAAGAAGGTTTATCTATATCGTTATAACGAGAAAGCAACAACTGGTTCTAAATTAAAGAACGAAGCAAGATTAGAAGAAGGCAGTAAAGTTGCTTATACCGTAGATAAAGACGGTTATATAACAATAGACATAAAACAATGTTCAACTTATGTAGTACTTACATCAAAAGCAAGTAAAGAAATCGTTGCTACATTATTTGAACAAGTACAATCTGTTTCTAAGAAAACAATTTCAGCAAAGAAAACAGCAAGTATTGCGATTGTATTACCGCTTGAAGCAGAAGGTGCAAAAGTTGTTTACAGCACTTCTGATAAGAAAGTTGCAACCGTATCAAGTAAAGGTAAAGTAACTGCAAAGAAAGCAGGAAAAGCAACAATTACAGCGAAAGTAACAATTAACGGAGTTACAAAGAGCTATAAAACAACAATTACTGTTAAGTAATAAAGGGTATTGTATGGAAGCGTATAGAAGAAGGCAATGAATTTTCAGACATGCGTTTAATGCAGTAGTAAGCTTAGGATAAGCATTTTTAGACATGCCATAGAACCGCCAGCGACACGACATTCTTGTCGGGTTGTTGGCGGTTTTGGCATTCGTGGCTTGACTTTGGAGTGGCTCTGAATCATACTGAAAATATGACTTTTGTGGGATCGCTATATAGGAATAGGTCTATTTAAGTAGACAGGTATTGAAAGATACAATTCTTCGAGATTACGCGTATTTAAAACTATAGTTACCTAAAATTATGGGGTTTGCATATAGATAGAGAATTTAAACCGTTGGGAAGGAGTACTCAAAAAAGAATGAAGAAACAAAAACAGAATGAGAGTAATAAATCAAGAACAAATAACAATAATAAATTACAGTTTTCAAAAACAACTTGGATTAAGATTATAACATTTTTAATATCAGTATTATGTATCTGGGCAGTAACATTATGTATAGACAATAGCGATATTCAAGCAGAGGAAAAGAGCATTTGTTACGATAAAGGTGTTGTTGAGGAGGTATTATCTGATAACACACAGGTAGATGAGGCAACAGAAGGCGTTCGTAGAGGTTCGCAAGTATTACAAGTTAGGATTACAAGTGGCACTTACAAAGGACAAGTCGTTACAATGGATAATTACCTAAGTGCACAATTTAATGTGTATGCAAAAGAAGGAACACGAATTATGGTTCGTGTAACGGGATATGAAGATGGAGCGAATTTTTCTGTATACAATTATGACCGTTCCTTGCTTTTGTATGCATTAATAGGATTGTTCATGGTGTTACTATGTGTAATCGGTGGAAAGAAAGGTGCGTTTGCATTAATAAGTTTAATTCTAACATTGCTTGCAGTCGTGAAGATTTTGCTACCATTATTATTAATGGGATTTCCAACATTACCAACAACAATCGGAATCATTGCATTTACTACAATTTTAAGTTTTATCTTAATTGATGGAATTAATGTTAAGACAACTTCGGCAATTATTGGTACAATAACAGGTGTTATGCTGGCTGGTTTGCTGACGCATCTAGTAAGTGTATTTGGACATATTGGTGGTTTCCAAATGGAAGAGGCAGAGGCGTTGTATCTGATTGCAGGTAATGGCGGTGGTATTAAGATTACGAATTTACTAACGGCGGGAATATTAATTGCATCACTTGGAGCGGTAATGGATGTAGCGATGAGTATTGCATCTTCTATTCATGAGTTACATGAAGTAAACGCTGCACTTACAACAAAGCAGTTATTCACTTCTGGTATGAACATTGGTAAAGATGCAATGGGAACGATGGCAAATACGTTGATTCTCGCATTTACAGGCTCGTCTCTTAACTTGCTGCTTATGATATATTCTTACGGAATTCCATATGCACAATTATTGAATACGGATAGTATTGCAATTGAGATTATACGAGGGATTGCAGGAAGTATAGGCATTGTCTTAACGGTGCCAGTGGTAGCCGTTATTAGTGCTAATGTAGAGAAGTATAAGAGAAAAAAATAGACAGAGAAATGCACGTATGTGATTTGTAATTTGAAAAACATGTATGTGCATTTTTATTTATGATAAAAATCAGATTTAAAAGTGTGGAATTAGATAGCGGGATTTATGTTTGCGAAAGGGGGATTTTAGTATAAGCAGTGTTTATTGCGTATACGTTTAAAATTTCACTTTATGGTTAATATGCGCTTATTAAATTTTGAAATTAAAAATTTTGAAAATTTCAAATTAAAATATGAGGTAAAATCTCATATTTTGTTTACAAACTCAAAAAAAGAGGTATAATTATGATATAGAAACGGAGGCGATGATACTATGTTAAGTCAGTTTACAGTAAGAAATTACAAAAGTATTAGAGATGAAATAACTTTAGATTTGCAGGCTGCAGCAATTTCGGAGCATGAAGATAAAATAATAAAAATACTTGATGAGAAAAGCAGAGATATAGCAGAGACATTCCTACCTGTATCTGTTATATATGGGCCAAATGGTGGCGGAAAATCTAATGTTTTAGAAGCAATTCATACATTAGAAGCAAAAGTGCTTCGACCAGTTTGTGCAACTTGCGATAATAAAGAATGCGGATATAAAGCTAAAAAGATTCCTGTAAAGCCGTTTTTATTTTCTGAAAAAACAAAAGGAGAGCCTACAGAGTTTGAAATCTTTTTTCAAACAAAACTAGCAGAATATAGATATGTTTTATATGTGAAAGAAGATGTCGTAGTATATGAAAGTCTTGACAGAATAAAATTAGATACAGGAAGGCGCTCTGGATTATTTGAGCGAGAGGGGAGTGATATTTCACTTAAAGGTATTTTTTCAAGATTTAAGATAAGTGATGATATCTCTGAAAATTTACCATTTATATCATACTTGGGTATTACTTATAAGAAAAACGAAGTGGTTTCGGACGTATTCTCATGGTTTGAGTATGGGATAGATTTTTTGAATTACGGTAATCCGTTACAAGAAATGAGAACTGCAATTGCAAAATCAGATGATTTGAAAGAACTAATTCTAAAGATGATAAAGGAAATGAATCTTGATATAGATGATTTCAGGGTTGAAGAGAAGGAAGATGACCTTAGAATATATATGAAACATAGTATTGATGGATATGTTGCAGAGCTTTCGTTAGATGAAGAGTCCAGTGGGACGCAGAAAATCTTTGGGTTGTTGCCTTTTATAGCAAAAAGCTTGGTGCTAGGAAGTACATTAGTGATTGATGAACTTGATGCAAAAATGCATCCCGTATTATTGAGATATATTATAGAACTATATACAAATCCAATATCAAATAAAAATGCAGCACAGTTGATATTTACATCACATGACCTTTCTACGATGAACAATGAAATTTTCCGAAGAGATGAAATATGGTTTGTAGCTAAGGGGAATCAACAGAATTCAAAATTGTATTCATTAGTTGAATTCAAAAATGGAAAAGGGGAATCCGTTAGAAAGGATGCAAAGTTTGACAAGCAGTATCTTGAAGGTAAATACGGAGCTGATCCATATCTTAGAAAAATAATAGATTGGAGTGATGTGAATGCCTAAAAAATCCAAGGGAGGAGCAAGTTCAAACAAGTCTGATTGGAAGAAAAAACGTCGACAAGATTATTTGGAGAAGAAAGAATTTCAATACTATATATTTTGTGAAGGTGAACAAACAGAACCAAAGTATTTTGAGGGGTTTAAAAGATTAATTGAAGACAATCCAATCTATAAAGATATGGTTTTGATTGAAATTGAGCCATGTGCTGTTGAAACAAAACGTGTGATTGGCAAAGCTGAAGAGTACGTAAGAAAGAATAATCTCGAAAGAGGGCAAATATGGTGCGTATACGATAAAGACAGTTTTCCTAAAAGTGATTTTAATGGAGTAATAGAGATAGCTAATAGTTTGAATAAGCAAAATAAAGATATACAATATCATGCAGCATGGAGTAATGAATGCATTGAAATTTGGTTTATACTGCATTTTGTTAATTACGTTTCAAATAATCATAGAACGGAATATATAAAATTTTTGAATGAGAAGTTTAAAGAAATAGGAGTGGGCAAATATCAGAAGAACTTGCCTGATATATTTAACATTCTTTTGGAATATGGCAGAGCAAAGTTAGCAATTCGTTATGCGAAGAGAATTATTAAAGAAAATGAAAATAAATCAAGTGCAATGATTGCACCAGGGACGAAGGTATTTGAGTTAGTAGAGGAGTTGGCCAAATATTTGCCAGAAGAAGTGAAAAAAGAGTTTTTGTAGATGGTTTTGGATAGAAGAGAGTATTGATCAAACAAAAAGTTTGCAGCAACAAAGGGGTGTAGGGCAAGTCTTTCTTTGGCGTAACACTGGACAATTTCACGAATAAACGATAAAATATTAGCAAAAATAATATATTGCGAATAAGGTGTGAGTATGAAAAAGATAAAAGAAGTAGGCGTTAAATTATTAAAATTAATGTTCAGTAGACTTGTTATCGTTGGGATAATTCTAGCACTTCAAGTAGGGTGGTTTGTGCTATTTATTGTCAGGCTAGGAGAATATAGTACAATTATCTCGATACTGTTTAACCTGTTGAGTGTAGTGACGGTGCTATATATTATTAATAAGCAGGATAATCCCGCATATAAGCTTGCGTGGGTAGTGCCGATTTTAACATTTCCATTGCTAGGAGGGTTACTCTACGCATCTATGGGGAATAAGAAGCCATCAAGAAAGATGAGTGAGAAGTTAGATCAGCAGTATCAAGCAACAAACCAATATCTGGTACAAAATGATGAAATAATAGAGCAAATAAAAGGCATGGACAAGCAAGTAATGCTGCAATCGAACTACATTTACAAAGTGACGAACTTTCCGATTCATAAGAACACGGTTGCTGAGTATTATAAGTCGGGGGAAGATAATTTTCCTGTTATTCTTAAAGAGTTAAAGAAAGCAAAACATTATATCTTTCTTGAATATTTTATTATTGAAGAGGGAAAAATGTGGGATAGCATACTTGAGATTCTTGAACAGAAAGTAAAAGAGGGTCTTGATGTCCGTCTTATGTATGATGATTTTGGGTGTTTAACAACACTTCCGTATCCATATTTTCAGAAGATGCAGAAGATGGGAATCAAATGTTTCGCATTTAACCCATATATACCAATCTTTTCTGTTGCTATGAATCATCGTGATCATAGAAAGATTCTTGTAATTGATGGGCATACGGCATTTACTGGTGGTATTAATCTTGCAGATGAATATATTAATCATATTGAGCGATTTGGATACTGGAAAGATGCAGGACTAATGCTGAAAGGGGAAGCAGTTTGGAACTTTACGGTTATGTTCCTGCAGATGTGGAATGCGATGTGTCCAACAGATAAGGATATTGCTATATTCTATCCGCATATTCATTTTGAAGAGGAGTTTGAATCCGATGGTTATATTCAGCCTTATGGAGATACACCACTGGATCAGGAAACCGTGGGAGAGAATGTCTATATCAATATGATTAACGCAGCAACAAACTATATCTATATGTATACGCCGTATCTGATTATTGATAATGAGATGATGACAGCGCTTTGTTTAGCAGCGAAGAAGGGTGTAGATGTAAGGATTGTAACACCAGGCATTCCGGATAAGAAATATGCTTTTTGGTTAACACAATCGTATTATGAACAATTAGTGAGCAATGGAGTGAAGATTTTTGAGTATACACCAGGATTTATTCATTCCAAATGTTTTGTTTGTGATGACAAGGTAGCCACAGTGGGAACAATCAATATGGATTATCGCAGTTTGTATCTACATTTTGAGTGTGGTGTGTTTTTATATGAATCAAAGGTAGTGCAACAAGTGAAGGAAGATGCTTTGGAAGTGTTTGAGGTTTGCAAGCAGATAACAATTGAAGATTGCCACAGAAGATTACCAATGAGACTGATTCGTGCAGTGCTTCGACTGTTTGCACCACTAATGTAGAAGGGAAAAATAGTTATAATTCAGCTCAGATGCCATGCCAGCTCGCGTAGCGAAATCGAGCTGCGGCTAAGCGCGTATGGATATGCAATAACATATTAAAACTTAGTGAAAATAAATCTTGACAAATAGCCATATAACAAATATACTTTGAATATCAAAGTAATTTGCAAAAAAAAGTTTTGACTTAATAGAAGGATACTGTATAATGAGTATGTATCGTATCATGGGATATCTATTAAGCGATGGCGGAAAGGCATGGTACATGGCATGGAAATGAGATTTGTCAGTACAGGAAGTTATCTTCCGGAACAAGTGGTAGATAATGAGTTCTTGTCTCAAATCGTTGATACAAGTGATGAGTGGATTAGTAGTCGAACTGGTATTAGACAACGTAGGGTTACTATTGGTGAAGGAACAGCATGTATGGCAGCAAAAGCAGCAGCAAAAGCGATTGCAAGAGCAGATATTGATCCAATGGATATTGATATCATAATAGTTGCAACTATGTCGCCAGATAATTGTTTACCGAATACTGCATGTGAAGTTCAAGCAGAAGTTGGTGCAATGAATGCAGTTTGTTTTGACCTAAGTGCCGCGTGTTCTGGGTTTGTATATGCACTTAACACAGCATATTCATTTATAAAAGCAGGAATCTATAAGACAGCACTTGTGATTGGATCAGAAGTGTTATCTAAGATGCTTGATTGGAATGACCGATCAACTTGTGTGCTTTTTGGAGATGGTGCTGGTGCGATGATAGTACAAGCTTCTGAAACAGGTATATTTGAATCTGTATTAGGTTCAGATGGTACTAGAAAAGATGCATTGACGTGTGCAAGTCGATACATACGTAATCCGCTAGTTTCAAAGGAAAATACGCCTTCAGGCGAAGACACACTTGACTATGTTAAAATGGAAGGGCAAGAAGTTTTTAAATTTGTTGTCAAAACAATTCCATTAACGATACAACAGGTTATAGAAAAGGCTGGATGTACACAAGAAGATATTAGATACTATGTATTACATCAAGCGAATCAACGAATACTGGAATCAGTAGCAAAAAAATTAAAAGAACCAATTGAGAAGTTCCCAATGAATCTTGACAAGTATGGTAATACATCCGCAGCGAGTATACCAATTTTACTTGATAAGATGAACAAGAAAAACATGCTAAATAGAGGAGATAAAATTATATTATCCGGATTTGGCGGTGGTCTTACTTGGGGGACCACATTAATTGAATGGTAATTTAGGAGGAATTTGAGATGGATTTAAACGAATTAAAGGAATTAGTAGCAGAACAATTAAACGTAAATGTTGACGAATTAAAAGATGAAACAAACTTCATTGAAGATTTAGGAGCAGATTCATTAGATTTATTTGAACTTGCAATGGCTATGGAAGAAAAATTTGATATTGAAATTCCAAGTGAAGATTTACCACAAATTAGAACAGTTGCGGAAGCAGCTAAATACATCGAAGCTAAATTAGCATAAGATTGTATTTCTATATATGATGAAATTGCCCTATAATCAACATAAATCTACGAAAGATATTCCAACTATGGAATGGAACATAGATTTATTTGATTAGCTAGGGCATTTTTATAAGCCAATTTGGGGCAATTTTTGAATAAACGAAAGGACTATAGGTGTTTGTATGTATAAGACAGCGTTTCTATTTCCAGGCCAAGGAGCACAATATGTGGGAATGGCAAAGGATTTCTATGAACAAGTTGAGGAGAGTAAGGAAGTTTTCGAGCGTGCTAACAAAGTATTAGATTTTGACGTGATTAAAATGTGTTTTGAAGAAAATGAGGAACTTAATCAAACTGAATATACGCAAGCAGCAATGGTTACAGCATGTGTAAGTATTTTGGAAGCTGTTAAGAAGAAAGGGATTAAAGCTGATATTACAGCTGGTTTATCTCTAGGAGAATATGCAGCATTAGTAGCAAATGATGTACTTTCTTTTGAAGATGCAGTTACATTAGTTCGTAAAAGAGGAATTTACATGTCAAATGAAGTTCCAAACGGCGAAGGTGGTATGGCAGCAATCTTAGGACTTGATGCAGATGTAATTGAACGTATCTGTAAAGAAGTAGAGACTGAAACAAACATGTGTGTACAACCTGCAAACTATAATTGTCCAGGACAAATTGTTATATCAGGAAAGAAGGAAGCGGTAGTAATCGCTTGTGATAAATTAAAAGAAGCTGGTGCAAAAAGAGCATTAGAACTTAAAGTAAGTGGCCCATTCCATTCTGCATTATTAGAAGGAGCAGGAGCAAAATTAGGTAACGAACTTCAAAATGTTACCGTAAATCCTATGTCGATTCCATATGTATGTAATGCAAAAGCAGAAATCGTTACAGATATTGCACAAACAAAAGAATTACTTGAGAAACAAGTATATTCACCAGTTCGTTGGCAACAAACAATGGAACTTATGATTGCGAATGGTGTAACAACATTTGTTGAGATTGGACCAGGCAAGACATTGAGTGGATTCTTAAAGAAGATTGATAAAGCCGTTACGGTTATTAATATAGAGAAGATAGAAGATTTAGAGAAGCTGGAGGGTATTGTATGCTAGAAGGTAAAGTTGCACTAGTAACTGGAGCAAGTCGTGGTATTGGCAAGGCAATAGCTGAAGAATTAGCAAGCCAAGGTGCTTATGTAGTTATTAACTACAGTGGTAATGAACAAGCAGCAAGTGAAGTACTTGATACAATTATTGATATGGGAAAAAGTGCTTCGTTATATAGATGTAATGTAGGAAATTATGAAGAAGTAAAGGAAATGATTGATACAATCGTAAAAGAACATAAAACAATTGATATTATTGTTAATAATGCAGGTATCACAAGAGATAACCTATTACTTAAAATGTCAGAACAAGAATTCGACGATGTTATCACAACGAACTTAAAGGGAGCATTCAACACAATTAAACATGCTTCTCGCTATATGTTAAAACAACGCAGTGGTAAAATTATTAATATCTCATCTGTTTCTGGTATCATGGGAAATGCAGGACAAACAAATTACAGTGCTGCAAAAGCAGGAATGATTGGTATGACGAAGTCTGTTGCAAAAGAACTTGCTTCAAGAAATATTAATGTGAATGCAGTTGCACCAGGATTTATCCAAACAGATATGACCGATGCACTTTCTGATGCAGTAAAAGAGAAAGTGGAAGAGACAATTCCATTAAAGAAGATGGGTCAGCCACAAGATATCGCAAAGATGGTATCGTTCTTAGCATCAAGTCAAGGTGATTATATAACAGGTCAAGTATTCCAAGTAGATGGTGGAATTGCAATGTAATTAATTAAATGATAGGTAATTATGAAATTTATGGATTACAGCTGAAATTGATAATTAGATAAAAGAAATGTAACTTGAAAGTCATAGTACAAAATTGCTACAAATAACAAAAAAGAAAGGATGTCACGCAGGCTTAGGTAGTTTCATAAGTGTGACCATATCGCTAGGCGGTATGAGTAGGTAGAGGCAATGAAAAAGAGAGTTGTTATTACAGGTATGGGTGCAGTTACTCCTATTGGTAATTCAGTAGAAGAGTTTTGGACAAATGTAAAAGCTGGTACAGTTGGTATTGATGAGATTACAAAATTCAGTACAGAGGATTATAAAGTAAAATTAGCTGCGGAGCTAAAGAACTTTGACCCAACTGCTTATATGGATCGTAAAGAAGCAAGAAGAATGGATCCATTCTGTCAATATGCTGTTGCAGCATCAGTAGAAGCAATGAAGGATTGCGGTCTTGAAGTAACAGAAGAGAATGCAGATCGTATTGGAGTTATTGTTAGTTCAGGAATTGGTGGTCTTGGAACAATTGAGGCAGAGAACAAGAAACTATTAGAAAAAGGACCAAACAGAGTTTCTCCACTTATGATTCCTATGGTAATCGGAAACATGGCAGCGGGTAATGTTGCAATTCGTTTCGGTTTAAAAGGTAAATGTACAAGTGTTGTAACAGCTTGTGCAACTGGAACACATTCAATCGGTGATGCTTTCCGTACAATTCAATATGGAGAAGCAGACGCTATGTTAGCTGGTGGTTGTGAAGCGTCTATTACACCACTTGGCTTAGCTGGATTTATGAATTTAACAGCGTTAAGTGAATCAACAGATAAGAACCGTGCTTCTATTCCATTTGATGGAGAAAGAAATGGTTTCGTAATGGGTGAAGGTGCTGGTGTTGTAATGTTAGAAGAATTAGAACATGCAAAAGCAAGAGGTGCTAAGATTTATGCAGAACTTGTAGGATACGGTTCATCTTGTGATGCATTCCATATCACTTCTCCAATGGAAGATGGTAGTGGTGCAGCCAAAGCAATGGTATCAGCTATCAAAGAAGCAGAAATCGAAAAAGAAGATGTAAATTATATCAATGCACATGGAACAAGTACTCCATACAACGATTTATTTGAAACAAGAGCAATTAAGTTAGCTTTTGGTGATCATGCAAGCAAGCTTGCGATTAACTCAACAAAATCAATGATTGGTCATTTACTTGGTGCTGCTGGTGGAGTAGAATTTATCGCTTGTGTAAAATCAATTGAAGATTCTTACGTACACGAAACAGTTGGATATAAAGTTGCAGATGCAGAATGCGACCTTGATTATGTTACTGGTAAAGGCAGAGACATGGAAGTTAATTATGCACTTTCTAATTCATTAGGATTTGGTGGTCATAACGCAAGTTTGTTGGTTAAGAAATACAGTGAATAGATAGCTTCAATGTGGTGATGCAAAACTTTGTAGGTTTGTAGAGCTTCTTCGCTACCATACTAGAACACGAAACACGCTGCACACCTTAGAACTTCTAAGTGTGTATGGGGAAAATTCGTTGAAAGGGTACGGAAACGCCCTCAATTCGGCATCCTGCCTCAGTTCGGGCTGGCTCGGCGTCCATGCCGAGCCTTCCTAGGGAGTTGAATACACACTAAGAAGTTCTACAGGTGTTTCGCTATCGTTTCTTAGTTCTAGTATGGCAGCGAAGAAGCAGGTCAAGGCTATGAAGTTTTGCAGATATACTTTATTGATGTACTAGTATTAATGTATAGGTATGATATACAAGTATGGGTAAAGTGATTAATAAATGTTATCTAGTATTTATTATCAAGGTTATTCTTAACCTTTTGATGCGTGAACCTAGATAGTGGGTAGTAAAAACTATAATATGAATATACTAGGACGATAAAGTCAATTTAATTTTAATTGACTTTATCGTCCTAGAGCGTGTTTTAAAATTCATTGTGTTTTTCTGTATTTACCCTTCTAGGGGGAGTACATAGACTTGCACAAGCAATTTTAAAACATGCTGTTAATATAAATCTATATTTTTATACAGAAAAAAGAGGAGGATTTCGAAATGACGTTAGGAATTAATGAAATTAAAAACATTATCCCGCATAGATTTCCAATGTTACTATTGGATCGTGTTGAAGATTTAAATCCAGGGGATACTGCAACAGCTTATAAAGCGGTGACATATAATGAGCCATTTTTCCAAGGACATTATCCAGAGAAACCTGTTATGCCAGGTGTTTTAATTGTAGAAGCACTTGCACAGACTGGATCAGTTGCAATTCTAAGTTGTGAAAAATATAAGGATAAGTTGATTTTCTTTGGGGGTATCTCAAAAGCAAGATTCCGTAAACAAGTAGAACCAGGTTGTATTCTTAAATTAATTACAAAGATAACTAAGATGAAAGGCCCTGTTGGCGTTGGAGAAGGAAAAGCTTATGTTGGGGATGACTTAGTTGCAGAAGGAGAATTAACTTTCTTCATTAAATAAGATGGACGGTAGGGTATTCACGAAAAGGTGAGTGCTCTATTTTTTTAATACAAAAAAACGTAATTCCACTCATATTCTCCTTATAAGAGGTGTGGTTTTGCAATCAAAAGCAGTAATCTTAATACAGAAAATATAGGGAGGGATTAAGATGAACCAAATAATGATTGGTAAATTTATTGCTATAAAGAGAAAAGAAAAAAATTTAACGCAGGAACAACTTGCCGAAAAACTTGGGGTATCAAACAAAACCATTTCAAAATGGGAGAATGGAAAATGTATGCCAGATTATAGTGTTGTCGAATCGCTATGCAAAGAATTAGAAATCACCATTGCGGAATTGATGGATGGTGAAGTGAAAGAAAACAATAGTATTCGTGTCTTTGATGAAGCGCAGATGATAGATATGTTGGAGCGAATACAAAACTTAGAACAACAAAAGCAATTGCTATTGGGAGTGACGCTTATTTTGCTAGGAATAGCTATGATGACGTTATCGCAACAATTTGGTGGAGCGGGTTTCCGTAGCTTTGTGTCTGGTTTACTGTTAGGATTGTCTTGTGGAGAGAGTATTATTGGAGTGTTTATTATAGGGCGAGCAATTAGTAAGAAATAAAAAAGAGAGTCGATACATAGAAACATCGAATCGGTAAGAGAATAGGCTTATACTTTTTGATGAAATGATGTATCGGCTTTGGTTTTTGGATTATTTTAAAATTTAGGAATTAGAAAACAGGTGAAAATAAGTAAAATTATTTTGGCTGAAATTTTTTTGATTTGTAACGAAACATAAGATTTGGCTATTAATGTTTGTAAAGAGTTATTTATGTGGTAAATTCATTAGTAATTCTTTTACATCTGTATTATATTAGAAGTAGAGTAAAGAGCGAGGGGGGAGACGATGTTTGAGTGATAAGAGGGATTCTATGGAGCAGGTTTATATTGAGTATTCTAAGATGATTTATAAATATCTTTTTTCTATGACACGCAATGAGAGCTTAGCGGAAGAGTTAATGCAGGAAACTTTTTATCAAGCTGTTCGTTGCCAATCCAAATATGATCAAAGTTGTAAGATTTCAACTTGGTTGTGTGCGATTGCTAAAAATCAGTGGCGTAATTATTGCAAGAAGCATCATATAGAAGCACTGGTCGATTCGGAATTACTAGATAATCCAGTGCCTTCTTCGGAAGATATTGTGCTTAGTAATATGAATAAGCTTGAGATTATGAAAGCATTGCATAGCTTGAAAGAGCCTCAGCGCGAGGTGATGTATCTAAGACTATCTGCGGATTTGTCCTTTCGTGAGATTGGGGAGATTATGGGACGTTCTGAGAACTGGGCGAGAGTGACGTACTATCGGGGGAAAGAAAAGTTGTTAGAGGAGGTTGGAGGCAATGGATAATAGGCTTAGATGTGAAATTGTTCGTGATTTGTTACCGACTTATGTAGAAGGATTAACAAGTGATGTGACAAATGAAGAGATGGAGTTGCATCTATCTTCTTGTGAGGAATGTAAGAAATTATATAATGAAATGAAAACGCCAATTGAAAGTTCATTCGAGGTAAAGGAAATGGATTATCTAAAAACGGTGAAAAAGCAAACAAATAAAAAGCTGTTGCTAGGGATCGTAGGGATAGCATTTGTATTTATATTGTTAATAGGAATCCGTATTTACGCTGTAGGAAATACAACGGACAGTGTGGCTGATTACAATGTTATAATGTCAAGTACGATGGAGGGAGACGATGTGTTGGTCATTCAAGGTGAATTGGCTAGTCATACAAGCACCTTTAAAAAACATGTCGTAACAGTAAAAGATAATATAGCAACCATTAAACTGATAGAACGTCATGCAATGCCAGGGGAGAAAGATAATAACTATTATGTGGGTTATCAGATACCGAGTGGAGTAAATCAAGTTGTATTTGCTGATAAGATACTGTGGGAAGATGGCATATTAATTACAAAAGAAGCGAATGAGATTTATAATACAAAACATGCCTATATAGGTGATATGTCTGCCAATGGACGAACAGCAGGGGCATTGCAAATTGGAAAGTTCGGAAACTATCTTAACTCTCTTGAGACAAGCGAGCAACCTTATGGTTGGACAATGGAATTTACGGATACAATAGAAAATGATACGATTTTTAATGAACGTATGACGCAGTATGCGTATGTTATCTTAGCTTTGATTGATAATTTGGATAGGGTATCATGGGAATATAACAATGGTAGTGAGATGATAAAGGAAACAGTAACAGTAGAAGATGCTACGAAAGCACTGGGGAAAAATATTAAAGAATATGCAAAGAGTTTGTCGGAGTTTCAACGTTTGTTGATGAAATTGTATCTATAGCAAATTAGAGCAGAGTTGGTGGTTATACTCTGCTCTAATTTTTTGCTCTTATTTCTTAATTCCTTCGCTAAATTCATAATGTATTTTTCAAAAATAATGCAAACGTTACCCTAGTTTTTTGTCGATAGGTGTTAAAATTTATCTTTAAGTTTATGTGGTGACATGGTAAAATGAGGGTATAGAAACAAATTTGTGGATGAGGTATGTGTCTCACGCAAAGCCAGTTGCTATTTTCATCAAGAGGTAAGTGCAATTATAAAAAATGACAAAGGTGGGTGTGTAATATGAATAGTAAAAAGAAATATATAATTGGGGGTTCAGTTACAGTATCTGTGATTGTAATTTTGGCATTATGCTTAATACTTATTCCGCCACGATATTATTATAGTCAAGGAAATAAAATGTTTGATGATGGTAAATATGGTCAAGCAATCGAATTCTTTGATTTAGCAAAAGGGTATCAAGATTCCGAGGAGATGATTATTCTATCAACGAAAGCTTTAAATTATACGAATGGCATTACCGCGTTAAGTAACAATAACTATTCAGAAGCAGTCGACAAGTTGATTAAGGCTGAGGATTATTCGGACGCAAAACAAAAACTTCAAGAAGTAGCGGATAAAGCCTTTGAGGCACAGGATTGGGGTTCGGCAGTTTTAGCATTTGATGTATTACCAAATTCTGAAACAAATGAATGTAGATTTTATGCTCTTGGTATGCAATCGATGGGAAAGAAAGAGTATATAGATGCACTAAATAATTTTAAAAAAGCAAAATCCATTGATGGTGTAACCGAAAGAATAACAGAAGCGAATTACTATCAAGGTGTGGAGGATTTTAACTCTGCGAACTATGAATCAGCGCTCGAATATCTGAAACAGGTACGCACTTACGAAAATGCATCAGAATATATAACTAAATGTCTTTACGAATTAGGAAAAATAGAACTTGATAAGAAAAACTATAAATCAGCACTTAAATATCTAAAAAACGTAAGTAAATATGAAAATGCATCAGAATTGATAATTGAATGTTCTTACGAATTAGGGAAAATAGAACTTGATAAGAAAAATTATGAATCAGCACTCAAATATCTGAAACAGGCAGGTAATTACAAAAAAGCATCGAAAATGATAATTGAATGCTCTTATGAAGTAGGGAAGATAGAATTTGATAAGAAGAACTATGAATCGGCACTCAAATATTTTAAAGCCTCAAAGGGATACAGTGATACAGCAGACTGGATAAATAATGTTAAGTTTATGACTGCTGAAGAGAAATACAAGGACAAGGACTATAAAGCAGCAAGAAAGATATATAAAGCACTTCCAAGTGGTTTTTCATTCAATGGTGTAAGTGTAGCGAACCGATTAAAGGCATTAGATCTTTATGATTATTTTGTAAAATATGTGGGTACATATAAATGTACATACGGATATATTGAGGTGCGACAGATAAGCAAGAGCTATGGTTCTTGGAGTAGCTGGTATAATAATGAGAAAGACGGAAGCCTTGAACTTTGGTTAAATTTAAATGCTGACGGGACTGTAACATTAAGTGGTAATTTCTGGGGATATAGATACACTTCGTATTCAGTTATTTCTGCAGGTGTACACAGCGCAGTCATCTCAGAATATTTTAATATTAACCTTTCTTCAAAATTTTTACCAAAAACCTTATACGACGAAGATGGCGTGACAATTAAAAATACTGGTGGAACTAATTTTACACTCAGCTATTATGAACTAAAGAAGAATGAAGATGTTTATTTTAATTACAAATATTCAAGTACTTATAAATTTAGTAAATAGTTTGGTAGCAATCAAAAGAGAATGCATTCAGCCCTTTTCTTGTTCGCCTTCAGCGAAAGGGCTGAATTCGTTGTTGCTCTAAGCTAGTAACCTATAACCTTGCAGCGCATAAATAGTTATCGAAACAATACCTGCACCCCATATAAAACAATAAGAAATCCAAAGTTAATAGCAGAAAATTTTATAATATACGATTTCTCTTTTCCTGAATTATGCTTCTTATATTCACTAAATGTAATCAAACTTGCTAAAGATGCAATCAAAGTACCTAAACCACCAATATTTACAGCAGGTAAAAGACTTTGATAATCCGTTGTGAAATGCGATAACAATACAGAACTAGGAACATTACTAATGAATTGGCAAGATAGAATTCCAAATAGTAATGGGTTAATAGGTAGTATTGTGTTAAATAATGAGTGAACAGCAGGTATTCTCGCAAGGTTACCACTAAACACAAAGAAAGCACAAAATGTTAGGAGTAACGGATAGTTTACTTCTTTGATTGCCTTCTTATCTAAGAAAAATAAAGCCGCCGTAATAGCAATTGTTCCAAGTAAGTAAGGGACAACTCTAAAAACAATTAATATACTACAGATAAATAAGATAGAGTATATTAATGTACGTTGCTTATTAAATGTATAATCATCATCCTTCTTTAGTGTAAGAGGAAGCGGCTTTACAAAACAACAAACAATAACGATAAGGACAGTTGCAGCTAAGAAAGATGGCAACATAATCGAAACAAATTCTGCGTTACCGATATGGTAATAGGAATAGAGATATAGATTCTGTGGATTACCAAAAGGAGTTACCATTCCACCAAGGTTAGCAGCAATATTTTGCATAATGAAGGTGAACGCCATCGCTTGTTTATTTCTTGTACTGTTCAGTACATAAAATCCCAACGGTAGAAATGTTAATAAAGCCATATCGTTTGCTAATAACATAGAACCAAAGAACGTAATAAATACAAGCCCTAACGTCGCATTTCGTAAGTTATGTAATTTTAGTACAATATTCTTGCTGATAATTTCAAATACATGAATATGAGAAAATGCACTTACAACGGCAAGTGTACAGTAAAGAGTCGCTAATGTACTAAGATTAAAATATCCTAGATAAGCTTTGTCAATGGGAACAAAAATGCAAGTAATTAACATTGCAAAAACAGCAATCGTAAGAACTGCTTGGCTTTTGGCAAATTGTAATATACGGGCAAAAAAGTCATTCCATGGTTGAAGTGGAAGTGTGGCTGTAGATTTCAGTGGTGCGTTATATTCTATGTATGATTCGTCTTTCATGTAGAACCTCTTTCTAAGTTGTATATTATAAAAATAATTATTTTTGGTATATTTATTTGCATACACCAGCATAAATTTTAACATGAATTTAGAAAAAATCAATATGTGAAATGTTTTTCTTCTTATAATAAAGCAGTAACTTACAGCTATTTTACAATTTTATTGCTTAAAAAAAGCACCCAAATGGACTGCTAGTCTTCATACTGGCAATTACTTTTTCTCGGTATGACATAACTTGTAAACAAAACCAACAAGTCAAAAATGAAAAATATTGCATTTTTCAAGCATTATGCTTACTATATAGTATAGTAGAAAGAAAAAAACGGAAACGCTATATAATCTTTGGAGGGAATCAAATGAAGGTCTTTTTAGTTGAAGATGAGGTCATTGTGCGTGAGGGGATTAAGAAGAATATAGACTGGAGTAGAGAAGGATATGAATTCGTAGGGGAAGCGAGTGATGGGGAACTGGCTTATCCGATGATTCAGAAGTTAAAACCAGATATAGTAATTACGGATATCAAGATGCCGTTTATGAATGGCTTGGAGTTAAGTAAATTAATAAAGAAGGAGATGCCATGGGTTCAGATTATTGTGCTTAGTGGATATGACGAGTTCGAGTACGCAAAACAGGCAATCACAATAGGCGTGACGGATTATATTACAAAACCAGTAACGGGGAATGAATTGTTAGAGGCAGTTAATCGAGTAAAGGAGATTATTGAGAGTCAGAAGAAAAAGGATAAACAAATGCAAATGATGCAAGAAGATATGCAGGAAATTCAAGTTATAAAGAGACAGAAGTTTTTTAATGACTTGGTAGCAGGCAAGTTATCTTTATCTGAGATTCTTGAATTATCAGCAAATCTAGAAATCAAGCTTACTTCAAGTAGATATAATATTATTCTTTACAAGCTCTATGAAGGGGAAGAAGAGAGTCATAATTATTCGGAAGTGGCAAATCGGATGAAAAATCGATTAAATGAAGCATTTCAGAAAGAGGAAGCCATTGCCCTATTTGAAAGAGAGAATGAAGAAACGATACTTGTTGTGATGCAAGAAGAAGGAAAAAGTCTGCATAGTACGGTGGAAATGTATGTACAGCAAATAGTAGATACTGTTACGGGTAGGGCATCATCTGCGAAGTTAAAGTATTTTGTAGCGACAGGGAAAGAAGTGGAGCGATTAAGCGAACTACCGAAAGCGTATGAAGAAGCATGTAAAGCATTTGCCTATCGTTATATTCTAAGTAAAAACCAAGTTGTGGATAGTGAGAAGCTAGTAAACTATCAGATTATGCAAGATTCGAGAGTGGATATTAGTGCTCTTGATGTGAATAAGATGGATAAAGCAATTGTTATGAACTTCTTAACCTGTGGAGAAGAAGGGGAAGTGGAGCATTTTATTGAAGAGTATTTTGTAAGTCTTGGTAAGAGTTCGATTACCTCATTGCTGTTTCGGCAATATATAGCAATGGATATGTATTTTTGTTGTAGATTACTATTGGAGCAATTGGGGATAAGTATCGATATATTGAAAGAGTTTGGGGATGGATTAAAGGAATCTTCAAGTGCATTTCAGTCGGTTGATGAGACGATTACCTATATGAGTCAAATATTTCATTTGACAATTCAAGCAAGAAATGAATCGGCGAAAGGGAAGTATCGTTCGTTAATTAAAGATGCAACAGATTTCATTCATGAAAACTTTGCAAATGAGGAGATGTCTTTGAACTTAATTGCCTCCCATGTGAATGTTAGTCCAAGCCATTTCAGCAATATATTTAGTCAGGACATGGGCGAAACCTTTATCGAGTATCTGACAAAGGTACGTATGAAACACGCAAAGGAAATGTTAAAATGCACAAGTATGAAAAGTTCTGAGATAGGGTATGCGATTGGATATAAAGATCCACATTATTTTAGCTATTTGTTTAAAAAAACACAGAATTGTTCACCAAAAGAATACAGGGAGAATGGTACATATGAGAGCAACACTAAAGTCTAGGATTCGTATGATGATGTTCGTTATGCTAGTTCCATTGACTATATTCAGTACTTATCTGCTATACCGAATGAGTTCATACGCCAATTACTATGATGCGATCTATCAAAACGTATCGATTGCAAATAATCTAGGGCAGAATTTTAAACAGGAACTGGATTATAGCGTATATCGTATTGTAATCGGCTCAAGTAGTTTCGAAGAGGAAGAGCCATATGTGCAGATTGAGAAAGCGCGAGATATGGTGATAAAGATGAAAGATGGAACAATCCTTAGTGAAAATAAACGAACGGTTAAGAAGTTACTTGGTTTCTTGGATAGCTTGCAAAATAGTATTCAAATTATAGAAGAGAACCTTGGAAAAGAAGGGCCGAAGTATGATGTGAATAATAGAATCTTGGATAATGATATCTATGGAACGACAACATTAGTTATAGAGAGTGCACAGGAATATGTGTATTATGAGACACTTCAGATGAAGGAGCTACGCTCAAACTATGTTCATGAAATCTACACGACAATTAAGTTTGGTTTAACGATTCTCGGAATTATGCTGCTGATAATTATATTTTGTACAGAGGTAATATCAAGAACGATAACAGAACCAATTAAGAAACTATGTGGTGCAATTAAGAAAGTTGAAACAGGAGATTTTACTGCAAGAGCAGAATTGACTTCCGATGACGAAATTACTACGTTAACACAGAGTTTTAATAGTATGACAGAGAAGATAGGGGATTTAGTTGAGGATGTAAAGCAGGAGCAGATGAATCTTAGAGAGATGGAACTTAAACTGTTGCAGGCACAGATTAACCCGCATTTTTTGTACAATACATTTGATACGATTATATGGTTAGCAGAGGATAAGCAACATGAAGAGGTTGTGAGTATGGTAAGCTCTCTATCGAATTTCTTTCGAACAAGTTTGAGTAAAGGAAAAGATTATATCACGTTAGGCGAAGAGAAGCTTCATGTTATGAGTTATCTTCAAATCCAGCATACAAGATATAAGGATATATTAAACTATTCCGTTGAGATTCCAAACGAGCTAAATGAATGTATTGTCTTGAAGTTAATTCTGCAACCAATCGTTGAAAATGCATTGTATCATGGCATTAAGAATAAGCGAGGGATAGGAACAATTCGAGTTTGGGGAGAAGAAAAAGAGGAAAAGCTGTATTTTCATGTTGCGGACAATGGAATTGGAATGACGGAAGAGGAGCAGAATAGAGTTCGAGCATTGCTTACCCAGAAACCATCAGACTATGAAGATTCGCAGTCAGGCTTTGGATTGTCAAATGTAAATGAGCGAATTCAGTTGAGTTATGGAGCTGAGCATGGAATTTCATTTACCTCCATGTATGGTGAGGGAACAACGATGACAGTATGCATTCCAGTAGAATCGAAAAAAAATTAACCTTTTGACAAAAAAAATATACCTTTTTGTGAAAAAGAAAAAATTTTGGAGGTAGTATTTTAAATTCGTAAAATATTAAAAAGAAACAAAAAATAATGCATTTCTATTCTGCATTATTTTTTTTATAATAACACCATAGCAAGCAGATAGATTGTTGGGGAAGCTTGTTATAAAAAAATATGAAATAACAGGAGGAGATTTTAGTATGAAAAAAAGAGTATTAGCATTACTAATGTGTGTATTACTAGTGGCAACAATGGCAGTGGGTTGTGGCGAAAAGAAAGACAACAAAGATGATTCAAAAGCTACTACAGCAGATTCATCTTCTGATTCAAGTAAGGACTTAATTACAATTGGTTTCTCACAAGTTGGTGCAGAAAGTGATTGGCGTGTAGCAAATACAGAATCTATGAAAGCCGCATTATCAGAAGAAAATGGATTCAAATTAATCTTCGCAGATGCACAACAAAAACAAGAAAACCAAACAAAAGCAGTTAGAGATTTCATCTCTCAAGAAGTTGATGTTATCGTAATTGCTCCTGTAACAGAAACTGGTTGGGAAACTGTTCTTGGAGAAGCAAAAGACGCTGGTATCCCAGTAATTATCGTAGACAGAATGATCGATGTTTCTGATGACTCCTTATATTCTTGTTGGGTTGGTTCTGACTTTAAACAAGAAGGTGTAGATGCAGCAAACTGGTTAGTAGAATATATGAATAAACAAGGTACAGGCGATGCAGAACATAACGTTGTAGTATTACAAGGAACAATTGGTTCTTCAGCAGAAATCGGACGTACAAAAGGTTTTGATGAAACAATCGCTGGATTCACAAACTACAATGTTCTTGAAGAGCAAACAGGTGAATTTACACAAGCTAAAGGTCAAGAAGTTATGGAAGCATTCTTAAAGAAATATGACAACATTGACGTTGTAATCGCTCAAAACGATAACATGGCATTTGGTGCAATCGATGCATTGAAAGCAGCAGGAAAAACTCCTGGTAAAGATGTTGTAATTGTATCGTTTGATGCAGTAAAAGCTGCTTTCGATTCTATGATTGCTGGTGATATGAATGTATCTGTTGAATGTAATCCACTTCACGGACCAAGAGTTGCTGAACTTGCTAAGAAGTTAATGGCTGGTGAAACTGTTGAGAAGATTCAATATGTTGAAGAAGGTGTTTACCCAGCAGAAACAGCAGCACAAGAATTACCAAATCGTCAATATTAAGATTGGTATTTAATCTAACTTGAGGATATCATCAAAGAGTTATGACTTAAAAATGTAGCAATATATAGTCAGGTGTGAGCCATGGAAAGCCACCAAGTGGTAGTGGCTCATACCTGATTTTTTATATGAAAGGATGGTCCACATGGAAAACGAAAAGAATATTGTATTATCTATGCGGCATATATATAAGAATTTTCCAGGAGTAGCAGCATTATCAGATGTGGATTTTACACTACGTGCAGGAGAGATTCATGCATTGATGGGTGAAAATGGTGCAGGAAAATCAACATTAATTAAAGTACTAACAGGTGTAGAAGAATTTGAAACAGGGGAAATTCATATTGATGGGAAAAGTGAAACAATTATCAATCGTTCTCCTCAAGAGGCACAAAAACATGGGATTAGTACCGTGTATCAAGAAGTAAATCTTTGCCCGAACTTATCAGTTGCGGAGAATATATTTATCGGAAGAGAGCCTATGAAATTCGGGCGAATTGATTGGAAGACAATGAATATAAAGGCGAAAGAGTTACTTGACAGCCTTAATATAGAAATCGATGTAACAAGAGCACTTGAAAATTATTCCGTTGCGATACAGCAGATGGTTGCCATCGCAAGAGCTGTTGATATCTCAGCAAAAGTTCTAATTTTAGATGAGCCAACATCAAGCTTAGATGAATCTGAGATTGAGAAGCTATTCAAAGTGATGAATAAGTTAAAGGCACAAGGTACTGGAATTGTATTTGTAACGCATTTTTTAGAACAGGTATATGCAGTGTGTGATCGTATAACGGTTCTTCGCAATGGTACACTAGTTGGCGAATATGAAGTAGAAAACTTGCCTAGAGTACAGTTAGTAGCAAAGATGATGGGTAAAGAGTTTGATGATTTGGCATCCATTAAGAAGGTTAACGCAAAACAGACAGAGGATGAACAAAGAGAAAGAGTAATTGATGCGAAAAGATTAGGTCATGTAGGAACGATTAAACCATTCGATTTAGCAATTCATAAAGGCGAAGTAATTGGTTTATCTGGATTATTAGGCTCAGGACGTTCCGAACTTGCAAGAGCAATCTATGGTGCAGATAAAGCAGATGAAGGTTCGCTTCTTATGAATGGTGAAAAACTAGTTGTGAAAGCACCAATCGATGCGATGAAAGCGGGAATGGCATTCTGTCCAGAGAATCGTAAGGAAGAGGGTATTATCGCAGATTTGTCAGTTCGGGAGAATATGATTCTTGCACTACAGGCAAAACGAGGCATGTTCCATCTAATCAGTAAGAAAGAGCAGGAAGAGCTTACAGATAAATATATTGAAATATTGCAAGTTAAGACAGCAAGCCGTGAAACTCCAATTAAACAGTTAAGTGGTGGTAACCAGC
Source organism: Anaerosporobacter sp. (assembly GCF_031551385.1). Taxonomy (GTDB): domain Bacteria; phylum Bacillota; class Clostridia; order Lachnospirales; family Lachnospiraceae; genus Anaerosporobacter. The sequence goes on along the minus strand of NZ_JAVBNS010000103.1, from coordinate 24,018 downwards.
AAAAAGTTATTCTTGGCCGTTGGTTAATGACGAATCCGGATTTCCTAATTCTTGATGAACCAACAAGAGGTATTGATGTTGGTACAAAGACAGAGATTCAAAAGTTAGTTGTAAAATTGGCTGGTGAAGGTATGGCAGTTATGTTTATCTCTTCTGAAATCGAAGAGATGCTTCGTACCGTAAATCGTATGGCAATCCTTCGTGATGGACGTAAAGTTGGAGAACTTGAGGAAGAAGAGTTATCACAAGATAACATAATGAAAGCAATTGCGGGAGGTGAAGCAGATGAATAGGGAGAAGTTAAAAAACATTACAAAATATCGTTTATTCTGGCCGATTGTTTGCTTAGTTATCGTATTGCTATTGAATTTGATTAAAACACCTACGTTTTTCAAAGTGTCAATTAATTCAAATGGTGTATTGTATGGTTATATTATCGATATTATTAATCGTTCAAGTGAATTGATTATATTAGCAGTTGGAATGACAATGTGTGTTGCATCATCAGCGGGTACAGACATCTCTGTTGGAGCAACGATGGCAGTTGCAGGAGCAGTATGTTGTTCCATCTTAGGAAGCGGAGCAAATTATAATGTGCCTTATATCTTAGGAATCGTGGGAGCATTAGTTGTTGCAACATTGTGTGGTGCATGGAATGGTTTCCTTGTAGCAAAATTAAGGATTCAACCAATGGTTGCAACTTTGATTTTATTTACCGCAGGACGTGGTATTGCACAGTTGATTACAGGAGGTAATATCTTATACATAAAAGTGGACAGTTTCAAATACCTTGGCTCAACAATACCTCATGTACCAGTTCCAACACCGATATTTGTTGCAATTATCGTAGTAATTTTAACATATGTATTACTAAAAAAGACTGCGTTAAATATGTACATACAAAGTGTTGGTATTAACTCAAAAGCCAGCCGTTTACTTGGTTTGAATTCGACTTTAATTATTTTCTTAACGTATGCATTCTGCGGTTTGTGCGCAGGAATCGCAGGAACAATTGCAACTTCAAGAATCTATTCGATTGATGCAAACAACGTTGGTTTAAACTTAGAACTAGATGCTATCTTAGCCGTTGCCCTTGGTGGAAATAGTTTGGGCGGTGGTAAGTTCTCCCTTGCAGGTAGTGTTATCGGTGCTATTACCATTCAAGCGTTATCAACTTCCCTTTATGCAATGGGTGTTTCAGCCGATCAATTACCTGTATATAAAGCCGTTGTTGTAATTCTTATTGTTGCTTTACAATCACCTGAATTCAAGAAGTTTGTAAATCATCAGAAACAGAAGAGAGTTGAGAAGATAGGAGAGAAGGTGGCATAATGAATATAGCGAAAAAGATAAAAGGAAAATTAGACGGAAATAACTTCTTGTTAATGATTACGATCCTTCTATTCTTCGTGTTATATTTAGCTGGAATAGTTGCGTTTCATGATAAAGGCTTCAATAAGCCACAAGTGTTTCTAAATCTGTTCATCAGTAATGCGGGATTACTGATTGCAGCAGCCGGTATGACAATGGTACTGATTACAGGTGGAATCGACATCTCCATCGGTTCGGTTATTGGTATGACTTGTATGTTACTTGCATGGATGATGGAAAAGAAGGGCATGAGTGCTGGTGTAAGTATTATTATTGTATTAATCGTTGGTACAATATTTGGTCTTGTACAAGGTTTCTTAGTTGCGTATCTTAAAATCCAACCATTTATCGTTACTTTGGCAGGTATGTTCTTTGCCAGAGGTATGACAGCAATCATTAGTAAAGATATGATTAGTATAACGAATGAAACATTTTTAAAGATGGCTGGTACAAAGATTAATTTTAATTTTATTACAACTTACAATAAAAAGGGTGTGGCAACCCATCCTTACATTTATGTAAGTGTTCTCATTGCAATTGTAGTGTTAGCCATTGTATTCTTGTTTCTTAAATTCACAAAGTCAGGTCGTTCGATCTATGCCGTTGGTGGAAATGAGCAATCGGCATTGCTTATGGGATTAAACGTTAGAAGAATTAAATTACGTGTGTATGTTATGAATGGTTTCTTAGCTGCGCTTGCGGGCTTTGTATTCTGTTTAAATTCTTGCGGTGGTTTCGTTGAGCAGGCGCGTGGATTTGAAATGGAGGCAATTGCTTCTTCTGTTATTGGCGGAACACTATTAACAGGAGGTGTTGGTAATGTTATTGGTAGTTTGTTCGGTGTATTGATTAAGGGTACGATCGAATCGATCATTACATTCCAAGGTACATTATCTTCTTGGTGGACGAAGATTGCAATTGCTGCATTGCTTTGTTTCTTTATTGTTATGCAGAGTGTGTTTGCGGCGGTGAAAAAGAAGAAGTAGAAGGTTTATTCATTTTGGGCTGTGGAGTACTTGTGTTTTGGGTGCTTGAGGAGCAAAACTTGTTTGGTTTTCGAAGCTTCTTCGTTGCTGGACACTGACACAAAACACGCTACACACCTAAGTACTTCTAAGTGTGTACGGGAGCGGTGATTAAAAGTTACGAAACCGTCCTCGATTCGGCATCCTGCCTCAGCTCGGACTGGCTCGGCGTCCTTGCCTCGCCTTTCTAGGGTATTGAGTACACACTAAGAAGTACTATAGGTGTTTCGCTATCGTTTTTTAGTCAGTGTACAGCAACGAAGAAGCTAAGGAAGGTAGTGAAGTTTTGCTTGGGAATGTTGTGGACACAAGTACGGGTAGGTTGTTGAATGAATAAAGATTCTTAAAACACAAGTACAAGTAGGTTGTCGAATAAATATTCTTATTGTGCTAGGAAAAGATGTTTTTATGGGTGAAAGTTATGGAAAGCTTAGGGGTTATAAGTGCTTGATTGCATATACTGTGAGCTTTTGGGAGCATAATTGGAACTCAAAAAGTGCTTTAGAAGGGCTGTAATGCTACAATAGTGTATAGGATATAAATATAAGAGGGGGATGAGATTCTTTATGTTATGTGGAGAATTTCATCCTTTTGTGTTGCGATTTGATATTCTAATTTGTGTAGTTTATACACAAGATGTGTTTTTGTTTTGTGTTATCATACCTTAATTAAGAAATAATCAGGAATAGTAAGAGTTTCACAAATGCATATTAATTTAAATATAAAAGTGGTTGTTTTTGGAAAGAGAAATATATATTCTTTAGAATTAATAAGCAATTTATTATTATATTTTGTTTCTTGCTTTTCTCCTTTACAGTTTGGAGAGATGGAAGTATAATTTGGTGTAAAAAAGTAGGTTGATGTTTGAAATTCTCTTTGAGTTGTCTTTGGACATTAGGAGGAGTTTTGTAATTGGATTGATAAAGAATTGGAAGATACGGAGGCGACAGCATGTATGAATTAGTAAAGGGTAGACCTGATACAAACGAAGGTAGATTAGATAAAGAAATTCGTGTTTATGATTTGCTTGATAAATTAAATATTGATTATGAAAGAGTTGACCATGAGGAAGCGAATACGATTGAAGCGTGTGAAAAGGTTGAGATAGCATTAGGGGAAGGGACTAGTATCTGTAAAAATTTATTCTTATGTAATTCACAAAAGACAAAATTTTATCTTTTGATGATGCCAGGGAGAAAGGTTTTTAAGACGAAGGATTTATCAAAACAGATTAATAGTGCGAGATTATCTTTTGCTGGTGCGGAGTTTATGGAGAAATTCTTAGATATAACACCTGGTTCGGTTAGTGTTATGGGATTGATGAACGATACGGAAAATCAAGTACAGTTATTAATTGATAGAGAGGTTATGGAACCAGAGTTTTTTGCTTGTCATCCTTGTATGAATACTTCTAGTATTAAATTGAAGTGTAAGGATGTTTTAGAAGTGTACTTGCCAAGGGTTCTTCATGAGCCGATTTTTGTTGAGTTGCCGAGTGGGGAGGAATAGGAGAAGAGAAGATTGATAAGTTCTTTAAATCATGTATTGTAAAAAAAGATCTGTGGATTCTAGTCTCTGTAAATAGAATTATTAATTTCACGAAATAATCACTTCTTCTTCACGATTTACACATAATCATCTTCTATAATTAATCTTAAAATAAAGATATAAATAAAAATATAAATTAACTTGTTTCCCAAGATAATGAGATATTTATAGGAAGGAGTATTCTTTTATGAAGCCTAAATTAATGTTAAAAATGTTTCTTAATCTATTAATGACTATAATATTTGTTGCTTTGATTTGTATGAAAGCGACAGGAATAGTTTTTCATGAAATTGCAGGTTTATTATTTGCAGGGGTAATCATTGGACATTTGCTTTTGAATGGTTCATGGATAAAAACTGTTACCAAGTCCTTCTGGCGAGGAAAAGCAAACCAAAGGTCTACGATAATGTATATACTTAATATGACTTTGTTTGTTTGCATGTTTATAATACTAATTACAGGTATTGCTATGTCACAAGTAGTTTTTAAAATGAACCCAACTAATTTGGAGTTATTAGTAATGTCACACAAAATTACTTCTTATTTATGTTTAGGATTTTTAGTGATTCATATAGCATTTCATCAAAAATATTTTGTTAGTTTTATTAAAAAACTTTCCATGAGTGAACGAAGTAAAAAAGTCGGAAGTGTAGTTACTGTTACTTGCGCAGTTGCTTTTATAACTTTCATTCTTTATCAGCAGATTGTTATATATGCATTTCCTGACACAGCAGAGAATGTAGCACAAATAGCCTCAGCACAGGCCACGATTACACCTAAAAAGGAAGAGGAAATTACGATAGATGCCGTGCAGGAAGATACAGTTTCTGAACAAATGTCTTTATCTGACTATTTGAGTAAATTATATTGTTCTGGTTGCCATAAACATTGTTCATTAGTTGCGCCACGATGTAATAGGAGTAGTTCGCAGATATCAGAAGCAACAGCACAATATGAGGAGGTATATGGAGGAACTCAGTGAATCGAGCATAATAAGAAATTCAGTAATAATAAGAAAGCAAATGAGGGGGTCGTAAAACAGCATATTCATAGTTGTTTTACGACACCTTTCATCTTTGTATGCTTTCATTTAACACTATTAATAAAACAACTTTGTATAATCAGTCCGTGTGTCCCCAATATGATAGATGTAAACAACATCGTGAATCAGCTTGTGTATAGCAACGTGTTTTTCGCAGATAATCATCCGATAGCCTTGCTGATTCAACCACTCATCTGGTGTCAATGAGCCAGAATCAGGAAAGCGCTCTAAACGTTCTATAGCATCAAGTATAGCATCACTTACTTTTAAAGCTGTTTCCATGCTAAACTGTACGATATACCAATCTTCTATACGTTTTAAATCTTCCCATGCAGTAGGAAGGATTTCAACTCTATATGTCATTTACTCTCTCCCTCAAGCGCTTCCTTGCTTCTGAGATGCTGTATGTTTCTGCACCATCTAAACGCTCCTGTTCTGCCTGTAATACCTTTGCACGAAGTTGCAATGTTTGCTCTCGCTTTTCAAAAGCATCGATACTCATAAGCACTAAATCCCCTTCACCATTTTTGGTTATATAAATGGGCTCTTTTGTTTCCTTTGCCATGTTTGAAATTGCCGCATAATCATTCCTTAAAGCCGCAGATGCCTTTATTATCATTTTTACTACCTCCATATCATTACTATGATATAATTATATCTTTTTTTGGCTATATTGTAAATTCATTTTTATTAATTATCCTGATAATGAAAAAATGCAGATTACTGTTCGCATGCAATATCCCGCGAGGTATTTTTTGTGAGTGCAACGAAGCGAAAGTCACAGAAAACCCGAGAATTACATCCTGCTGAAAGGTTATGGGCTAATAAAGCAGAACGACCAAGAATCCAGCCCCTTTAAAGTATAGGGACAACCTTTGCCCTAGTTAAGATTAAAGATATAGCAGGAATAAACGCTTGACAGTGATACAGGTTCACTCTATAATAAAAGATACTTATATAAGTGTCTTTTAAAAGAAAGGATAAGATAAAGATGAGTGTTATCTCTATGAACCCTAAAAACATGAAAGAAGTAAATAAAGCAAATATACGGGAGATGCTTCGGTCAATGGGGAATGCGACACGAGCAGAGCTTGCAGAACATATCAATGTCAGTACAACAACAGTAAGATCATTGCTATGTGAGATGCAGGAAAACAAAGAAATACTTGTTATTGGTCAAGATGATTCTAGTGGTGGACGTAGAGCAGAGCGTTACCAATTGAACCCTGAACGATTCTATGGGGCTGCATTTAGTGTTAACGATACTTTGGTTCGATATTCTATTCTTAATCTTTTCGGAGAGATTGCTAAGGAAGGTAGCTTTTCATTTACTCCTGACAATCTGGAGAACAAGATGCTTGATGTGCTGGAAAAGGAGCTTCCTGCGGATACTCTTCGCTCGATATGTATTGGTGTACCTGGTATAGTAGTTAAAGATGGATACAGATGGAAGAATAACCATGGCGAATTTGAAAAATGTGTTGTTGGAAAGGTATTGCGAGAACATTTTTGTATTCCTGTCCTTTTAGAAAATGATTTGAATCTCATAACAATAGGTATGGGGCGATGCCACCAACAGATGTTTCCACAAGAATCTGAGGAAGAACTAAATATCGCATATATTCAGTTTGATGATGGGTGTATCAGTGCTGGTTTTCTGTCAGGTGGCAGACTTGTACGAGGATGGAATAATTACTCTGGAGAGTTGGGTCTTATGCCAGTTGGTGGAGAACTTACTTTGGTGCAAAAGTTGTGTTCTACAGAAAATATTATGCAATATTCAGAAATAGTATCGACAATTATAAAGTGGATTATATTGACTCTTAATCCGAGATATCTTAGCCTTGGTGGTCCGGCATTTCGCAAGGAAGCTATAGGTATTGTTGCAGATATACTTTATGCAGAGATGCCATCAGAGACTTTACCAGAAGTACTACATGTGGATGATACATGGAACGACTACAAAAGTGGCTTGACTTCTCTGTGTGTTGACCAAATGTTTTGCAGTTTGTCCTTAATTGGAGAATATAAGGGATAGGAGAATGTAAATGATTGAAAATATCAAAAAATTTGTCCAGTCGAATCCTCAACGGGATTTTATTGCCCAGTTTTCGTGGTCTACAGCGTTTGTTTTTATGACAAGTGGTGTTTTTCTTAGTGGCCTAGCCGTAAGCATTGGTGCAAGCGATGTTCTGATAGGATATCTCACAGCAATTCCGAACATATGTGGCATTCTAATACTGTTTTTCTCCTCATTGATTGAAAGGGCGACGAATAGAAAAAAGTTGGCAGTATTGCTTTCGATATTATCCCGATTGGTCACATTGCTAATTGTCTTGATTCCACAATTTCAACTTGGCTCGCTGACAGTTCCCGTTTTTGTAATGGTTGTAATCACAGCATTTACGTTACAGGCGCAAACGACAGTTGTTATTAACAACTGGATGGTCAACTTTATTGATGGCAAAAAACGAGGTCAGTATATCTCACTACGTCAGACGGTTTCTCTTGTTGTTACAGTTATACTTTCCCTTGTGGTAGGGAGAATTGTAGATAATGCTAGTCAGCAATACACAGGTCTGCTTATTGTTTTTGGAATTGCATTTTTGGTGAGTATTGTAGAGGTTATTACTCTTCTGCGTATTCCGAATGCTTCTGGAGGTGAATTGTTAAAGGTGAAGTATAAACTAAGTGATATTATTAGGACGCCAATGAAGAATAAACCATTTTTAGGCTTTGTTCTTTATGTATCACTGTTTTATTTTTGGCTATATATATCGGATAGCTTTACCGTGTTATACATGATGAGATATCTAGGCTTGCCATATGCTACCATTACGGGCTTGCAAATGCTGATTTCTCTACCGCAAGTTCTTTTGTTACGGGTATGGGGAAAGCTAAGCGACAAACGTGGGCATAAATTTGTTCTGGCAAGTTCTATATGGCTTTTTATGGGTGAAGGCATGTTTTTAGCTCTATCCAACGGGGGGAATTATATGCTGACAATTTCTGTTGCTTTTTTGTTTGCAGCTGCGGCAAATTCTGGCTTTGTAGTAGCGGTATTCAATCGACGCTATGAGCTGATGCCTGAAAATGGACGTATACTGCATGATAACTTTTATAGCGCGGCTATCGGAATTGCTTTTATATTAGGTCCAGTGGTGGGTGGTTTGATTAAAGATATGGTAGTATCTTCGTCTTTGGGCAGTGTGTTAGAGTTTGGGGAGATTCGAGTTTTATACTTAGTTTCTATGATTGGAATTCTGCTTCTCCAATTCGGTTCTATCCTTTATCGGAAGAGGGGAAAAAGCGGGTGTGATGTTTCAGAATGTATGTAGAGGAGGGGGGATTTGGGAAAAAGCAGACTATTAGTACTCTCATAGTATAATATTGAGCTGATGTAAAGTTTTTACAACTGAACACGGCTCTTTTTTTGTGTAATGATTGTTTAAATAACATGTTAATCTGTCTCGATTTTCTTTACCGATGTTCTTTTATGAAAAATATATGATATAATACAACTATTTAAACAAATGAACAGTTAAGCAGATGCTATGGACTCAAAAGAAGCATTAATAGAATTGTAGTCTGAATTTAAGGACTGCCAGAAAATACTCACTGCAACATGAAAGGAAGTTTGGCGAATGATTTTTTATTTTTCAGCAACAGGAAACAGTAAGCATGTAGTTTCTAAAATAAAACACGATAATGAAATGGTAATTGCTATTGACGAGGCAGTTAAGTCAAAGCAATTTAGCTACAAGGTTACTGATGGAAGAGTTGGCATTGTATCACCTACTTATGACTTTACAATACCAAGTATTGTTTCTGATTTTTTGAATACGTTAACGATAGAATTTGAAGAAAAACCGTATACATTTTATATAGGAACCTATGGAACTACAACAGGAGCAGCAGCTTTGTTTGCTAATCAGATTATGAAGGAAAAGGGCCTATCCTTTGATGCAACCTTTGATATTAAAATGCCTGATACATGGACACCTATGTTTGACCTTTCGGATGCATCGAAAGTAAAGGGAATAAATGAGAAGGCAGATAGGGAAATTGATGTACTGATTCGCCAGTTGAATCAAAAGGTTAAAGGAAAACATATGGGACTTACAGTGCCATTTTTAATTGGCAAAATAGGTAAGAGGATGTATGATAATAATACAAGAAATACTAGCAACTTATCAATTACAGATGAATGTGTAGGATGTGGTCTTTGTGCAAAGAAGTGTCCAGTTCAAGCCGTTGAGATGAAAGGAAAAAAGCCAGTTTGGGTAAAAGACAAATGTGTTATGTGCTTAGGATGTCTTCATAGATGCCCTAAATTTGCAATAGAATATGGAACAAAAACTAAAAAGCATGGACAATATATTCATCCATAATAGTTGAGAATGCATGGTTAGGTGCTGTGAAGTTTGTGTTAATTTATAGGTTCTATTGCTGGAGATGTTGGTGTACTTATTGCACAGTATTGGTGGAAAGGGGATAAGGAAATGTTATGAATAAGGAAGCATGTGCAGCTCAAATGATGGAACTGCCGAATGGTAAATCTATTTATGAAGAACACCTCGCTGATTATGAAGAGATTCTATTACATGTACTAGCGAGTGAATTGATTAGCCAGCCTCTCATTGAATTATTGTGTTTAAATAAGCAATGTGATTTAATTAATCAATATTGTGATATGGTTGAACTTATGTGGAGAGATGGAACAGAGGATGTTGTAAACGTTGTTGATGTAACTATTTTAGAGCGTTTATCAGATGAGGAAATGATATGGAAGAGATTTGGTGAATATATTTCAGATGAATTTAGAAGATATATTAATGAAGAGTTATTGCCTCAAAATGATATGATGGGCGGTGTTAAACCGTTGCATGAGAAAGGTTGAAAGAAATGTTTAATACTTATATATTTGATTTATATGGAACACTTGTAGATATCCGTACTGATGAGGAATCTTGGGATTTATGGAGTAAGATGAGTTTGCTTTATCAATACCAAGGGGCAAATTATACACCAGAGGAATTAAAAACGGCTTTTGAGCAGGCTGTTAAGCAAGCATTTGATAAGGTAACAGCGCTAGATGCTGATAAGTCATTAGAAAAGAAGACAGAAGCAGATGCAAACATAAACTTAGCTTTAATAAAGAGAGAAATTCAAATTGAATATGTATATCAAGGATTGTTTCAAGACAAGGGAATCGAAGTATCGCTTACTAGCTGTATTCAGCTTGCACAAATCTTTCGCGCGTTATCAACAAAATATGTTAAGCTCTATAAAGGTGCAATTGAATTATTACAGGCATTAAAAGCAAAGAATAAAAAGGTCTATCTGCTAAGTAATGCGCAAGCGGTATTTACAAAGGGAGAACTAGAATTGTTGGGATTGTTGCCTTACTTCGATGGAATTGCATTGTCCTCGGATATCGGATTTATGAAGCCGGATAGTAGATTTTATCAATATTTACTGGAGACCTATCAGATCGATCCATCTACTGCAATTATGATTGGAAATGATTACAATTCGGATACAGTAGGAGGTTCGCAAGTGGGACTGCATACTTGTTATATTAATTCGAATCTATCACCAAAGGAAGATGCAGATAGGATTGCAGATATGGAAGCTGATTTTGTTTTGGAGCGTATGGATTTGGAGAGGGTGAAACAGCTGATTTTAGTGTAGTATAAGTCGGAATTTGTTGATGTTAAAATCATGAAATACCGTTATATATTTATGGTATGTAAGGAAGGTGATAAAATGGAACATAATGAAAATACTGAAATAACGAAAATAGAAACCAATGAGGATCGGCTATATTTAAATACTGTGGATTTGATTCAGTATGCTCGCGGGCTTGCGGCAAAGCAGGTAAATTTCATTCAATTGATGACTTATTATTCTATAGGAAGATGGATTGTGGAGGAGCAGCAGGAAGGAAATAGCAGGGCGAAATATGGGCAAAATATTATTAATAATTTATCAAAAAAGTTATTAAATGAATTTGGTCGGGGGTTTTCTGGTGACACATTAAAAAATGCTAGAAAATTTTATTTGATTTATCGTGAACGAATAAGTGAAACAGTGTTTAGCCTTTTTGCAATTGAGAAGAGTGAAGCAGTATTGAATCTTTTGAATAATAATATGTCATTGCAGTTATCTTGGTCACACTATTTGCAATTGATGCGCATTGAAAATGCAGATGAACGCAGTTTTTATGAAATAGAAGCAGTTAAGTCAAATTGGAGCGTAAGAACACTGCAACGACAATATAATTCCAGTTTGTATGAGCGGCTGGCATTAAGCAGAGATAAATCAGAGGTTATGCGTCTTTCAGAAGAGGGCAATGTCATTACAAAACCGCAGGATATTGTGAAACAACCAACCGTGTTGGAATTTCTCGGATTAGAAGAAAAAGCAAAATATGTTGAATCTGATTTAGAAACAGCAATCATCGACAAATTACAAAAATTTCTTCTGGAAATGGGAAAAGGCTATCTATTTGAAGCAAGACAAAAACGATTCACCTTTAATGAGGATGATTTTTATGTTGATCTTGTTACTTATAATCGCCTATTACACTGTTACGTTTTGATAGACTTAAAGGTTGACAAACTGACACATCAGGATATTGGGCAGATGCAGATGTATGTAAATTATTATGATCGTTATGAAAAATTAGATGCAGAAAATCCTACAATAGGAATTTTGTTATGTAAAGAAAAAAATGATGCATTGGTAGAAATCACCTTGCCTAAAGATGCTAATATTTATGCGTCTGAATATAAATTGTATTTGCCAGACAAAAAGGTATTACAGAATAAATTGAGAGAATGGATTGATGAAGAGAGAGGCGATGAAGATATTCAGTAGCGCAACAAATTATGCTATTCCCATAGGGTTACAGAAGCTACTAGTAGCAATGATATGGGTTTTTTGGAATTTCGGGTGTATCTGATTATAGCGAGAAAATTAAAAAGTGCCAAGGCAATGGAGTTCATCCTGTCTTGGCACTTTAACTATAGTTTGCTTTCTATATCCGAATATTCGATTGTCTATATTGTGTTGGTGTCATATGCAGAAGCTTCTTAAATGTACGGATAAAATGCTCCGTTGTATCGTAGCCAACTTGGTTCGCAATATTCGATACGGTCATATTCGTATCCTGCAATAAAATTTGGGCACGTTCGATTCGAATGGACTGCAGGATGTGCGTAAATGTATGACCTGTCGTTTTCTTAATTAATTTTGAAGTATACTCAGGTGTGTAATGAAACCGTTCTGCAATTTCTTCTAACGTAATATTGGTATAGTTGCTTTGAATAAACTGCAACAGTGCGAAACGTTGTACATCGGATTTTTCAATAAAGGTTGGCATCTCTACGCTTTCGGAATAGTAACGCAGTAAGATAGCAAATAGGTTGTTTATCGTATTAACAATAAGTGAATAGTAATAATCATCTTGCTCTGTAAATTCCCATAGAGTGCGCAACATTGCGATATGTGCATGGATATCTGGCCCAGAATGAAAGATAATATAGTCATTGGCATTCTGGGAATAGATATTGTTGAGAAAAAACATGGATAATACATTCGAGGTACGCAAAAAATTAAAGAAAATATTTTGTAAAGTACTTTTACGAATAAAAACATTAATACAGATACTTTCATCAAAAACTTCAACGGTGTGTCTGCTTCCAGGGGGAATAATACAAAGGTCACCGTCTCTAAGATTCATTTCTTTTCCATTAATTTTCTGACTACATTTTCCGTCATAGACAAATAATAGTTCAAAAAAAGTATGAGAATGCTCAAGTGCAGGAGAAAAGCGATTGTGTTTCTGCACAGCGATGTCTTTCTGGTCTTTTGCCGTAAATACATAGGAATCTTCCATTCGAGGTGGAATGGTTTCTGCTAATTCAGGAATGAGTAGATTTCTTTTTTTAACTTCGCCTAAATCAATATTCGCAAGAAATTTTTTTAATGAATATTCTTGCTGTCTAGCATAATAATAACTTCTATAGAATTTCTCATCTTCATTTAATTCATATATCTGGGTTTCAAAGAGCTCAAAAGTCATATTTAGCACCTGCTTTCTATGGTGTTGGAGTTTTAACGGTTGTCGTAGTAATTGTAAAAAAATGAAGAACGATTAGCACTCACAGAAAAATTTTGTGTGGGTGTATTTTGAATGAGTTGTATATAGTTCTGTAATCTAATCGTTAAGGCTGAATTTTTAAACCATTCAGATTAAAAAAAATCATACAATATAACACTATCATAACATAAAGATTAAAAAACATCAATTCAATTGAATAATACAGACAATAGTAAACTTCAAAAAAAGAGATATAATAAACGTATAATCAGTTGAAAAACAATAAGTGTTTAGTACGGAGAGGATATCGCTTATGAAGAAGGAAGTTATTGTTGAAGTAAAACAGATGAATAAGAGATTCGGGTCAACGATTGCCCTAAACAATGTAGATATAGCAATTAACCGTGGAGAAATCCTTGGGTTAATCGGAGAAAATGGTTCGGGAAAATCAACGGTAACATCGATTGTTTCGGGAATGCAAAGAGCCGATAGCGGAGAGATGCTCTATAAAGGAAAGAGCTGGAATCCAGACACGATGATTCATGCACTGAATCAAGGAATTGGTATGATTGTTCAGGAAAACGGTACGGTTGCAGGAATAAGCGTAGCTGAGAATATATTCTTAGGTGAGTTAGATCAGTTTAAGAGTATACATAAAGGTCGTGGCTATGGTTTTGTGAATCGAAAGGAATTAAACCGAAAGGCACAGGAAGTTTTAAATCAAATCGGAGCATCTTATATTAAAGCGGATAGGATAACAGGAGCACTGGATTTGCAGGACAGAAAGTTAATCGAGATTGCGAAGGTTATGCAGAAGAATCCAGAGGTGCTTGTTGTTGACGAAACAACAACAGCACTTTCCCAGAACGGAAGAACGATTATATATAATCTAATGAATAAGATGGTGAAGGAGAATAAAGCAGTAGTTTTTATCTCGCATGATTTAGATGAAATTATGAATGTATGTAATCGTTTAACGGTATTACGAGATGGGAAAATTATCCGAACATTTGACAAAGAGGAATTTGATGAAGAGCTAATTAAGACAAGTATGATTGGAAGAGAGTTAGAAGGTGATTACTACCGTAGTGATTACAATGGTTCATATAATTCTGAAGTTGTATTAGAACTAGAGGATATTAATGTTGCAGGAGAATTAAAAAACTTTAACTTGCAGTTGCATAAAGGCGAAATCTTAGGAATCGGTGGTTTATCGCATTGCGGAATGCATACGCTTGGCAAGGTTATGTTTGGAGCTGTGAAACCAGCATCAGGAAATGTTTTGATACACAAGCAAATATTAAAAAATGAAGCGGAAGCGATGAAAAGAAAAGTTGGTTATGTAGCGAAAGACCGTGATACGGAATCCCTCTGTTTAAATGCAAGTATTAAAGAAAATATAGCAATTGGCGGTTTGGATACGATCGCTCATAAAAATATTCTTGTTTTATCTGGTGCGGAAAAACAGTATGTAGATGAGCAAATTAATTTGCTACAGATTAAATGCCAAAACAGAAATCAATATGTATCTGCATTGTCTGGTGGAAACAAACAAAAAGTTGTATTTGGTAAATGGATTGGACGAGGCAGTGAAATCTTAATTCTGGATTGCCCAACAAGAGGTGTTGATATTGGTGTGAAGCAAGCCATGTATCAATTGATGTATGACATGAAGAAAGAAGGAAAGTCCATTGTTATTATCTCAGAAGAAATGACAGAATTAATTGGAATGGCAGACCGACTTGTTGTTATGAAAGATGGGGAGATTAAGAAAGAATTTCCTAGGAAGAAAGAGCTAAGTGAATCAGACATTATTGAGTATATGATTTGATGTAACGAATTAGAAGATAGTAACGATAACTTAAACAACATAGCCTTGGACAGTTAGTGTTTGGCAAAAAGTGAGGGAATGATGAATGAAGAAGATTGATATAAAAAAGATAGTATTAAGTGTCGCCCCATTAATGGGATTGTTAATACTAATAGCTACATTTTTTCTAGTAGGTGTTCAAAAAGATATTAATATCACATATGGTTTGAAGTCAATTGTGAATCAATCCATTGTCGTTGCAATTGTAGCAACAGGAGCAATATTCATCTATACATTAGGCTCATTTGATATCAGTTTGGGAGCATCGGTGGCAGTAAGTGCATTACTTGGAGCAATTGTGTATAACAAGACAGAAAGTTTGCTTGTTATGTTTATAACTTGTATTGGAATTGCAGTTTGTATCTCTTTATTTAATTCGGTACTAGCGTCGGTATTTAACTTGCCTGTTTTTGTTACAACCATTGCGATGCTAAGTGTGTTAAATGCGTTAGTGCTGGTACTAATCAGTGCAAATGGTACAGGGTCAGAAATTGCCATCCCAGCAAGTGCAGTAGCAGGACTTGATAATGTAGGATTTAAAATCACTGTATTTGCAATATTTCTTGTGCTTTGCATCTTTATCTTTAACTATACAAAGATTGGACGTATGCAGAAATTTGTTGGAGGGAATCCACTCTGTGCGAAACTTACAGGAATCTCGGACAAGAAGATGGGAATTATTGCTTTCGTAATGGCAGGCATTGGCGTTGGTTTAGGGGCATTTTTATCCATTGTATATGCACCTACGCTTACGAAAAACACAGCATCTAGTGTTGGTATGGACGTTATTATTGCAATTGTTTTTGGTGGAATGCCAGTGTCAGGTGGAGCAAGAAGTAAAATCACAGCCGCAACAATTGGAGCATTTTCAATGACATTTTTAGGACAGATTATGACACTATTTAATCTGAACACAGGAATTGGACAAATGGTGAAAGCGGCAATCTTTATCTTCGTTGTATTTGTTGCGACAAGTGACAATCGACAGAAGATGTTGCCAAGATAGTTTTGAGGTATATGTGTCTGAAAATTCATTACCCTAAGTGGAGTGAACAGCCAAGTACAAGCATTTTCAGACACATCCTAGTAGTTGATTTTAGGCGAATGTGCTTAAAATAAATCAAGTTCAAACAGGAGGTAATTTTATGAAAAAGGCAGTATCAAAAATGCTTTGCGTCGTGTTAGTAGCATCAACATTGTTAGTTGGGTGTGGGAAGAATACAGACAATAAAAACGCAAACAAAACAACAGGGGAAGTTACAACAGAGAAAGCGGATGAAAATCAAGAAGACAAAACAGAGGATTCAGCAGTAAAGACAAACTTAGATACAAGTAAGAAGATTAAGATGGGAATCTTGGTATCGGACGCAACAAGTGCAGAAGCATTGGCATTTCGTAACTACTACACGGGATACATAGCAAAGCAATACAATGTAGAGTTAATTTATTCAGATGAGCTAAAAGATGCAGCAGGTGAGAAATCAGCAATTGATACATTTATTACAAACAATTGTAAAGCGGTTATTTCGTTCTCCTCATTTGACCGTCTTGCACAAGTTGCGCAATGTGCAAGTGCAAAAGTTTATTATGCTATTGCAACTGGTACGTTGACAGAAACAGAGTATGAAACATATAAAACAAATGAATATTATGTTGGTGCAATTGGGCCTTCTCTTGATGTGGAGTATCAAACAGGATACGACATGGCGAAATATTATCTTGATCAAGGAGTGAAAAACTTTGCAATCTTTGGTGGTGCATTACCTTACTATACTGACATGCACATTTATCGTGTAGCAGGTATGTTGACAGCAATGGTAGAATCAGCAGGTGATGGAGCAAACTATAAAGGCAAAACAGATAAAGATAGTATTGTAGGGCAAATCTATGCCGATGGTGCAATTGATACAGGTGCAATTGGAGATGTAAATCTACTTGGTTATGTTGGTGGATATGACATGGATGATGCTTGGTTTGCAAAATGTGGACAAATGGCACAGACAACAGGTTTGGAAGTATTATTAGCGGTTGGAAATGGTTCAGATTTCTTCGGAACAGCGATTGAAGGAACAAATGTTAAGATTGCCAGTGTTGATGCCTATGCAAGTAGTTTTGGTGATGCAATGCAAGCCGGAATGCTTGATTATCTAGCTGGTAAATTCTCTGCAAGTATTGGGCCAATCTTCATTGCAACATATAGTGCGGCGTTAGGTGCTCCAATTCGTACTGAAGAGGGTTATGCAATTGCATTAAACCAAGGATACTGGGTTGCCAATTCTTATGATGAGTTTCAGGAATTCTATGGTGTAGACAGTTCTTTAGAAGCACCAGCGTATACAAAAGATATGCTTAACACATTATTAGGTACAGATTATGCTTTCTACTCTGATTTTGTTAGTAAGTATAGTTTTGAAGAAATTATAGGTATGAAGTAGGCTAAAAATAGAGATTTTGTTGCAAAATATAATTTCCTACAATATACAAGGGTATTACTTAAACAAAAGTGCGGTATATCGTGGAAAAATATTTTGCAACAACCCCAAACTACTAAGAGCAAATAGACAAATTGAAAAGGTGATTCGTATGAAAAATAAATTAAGCATAAGTAAAAAAATTATTGCAATAGCTGTGATTCCAGTCGCTACGTTACTTATTATGTTGCTATTATGTGGAATGAATGGGATTACACTTTTTGAAACAAAAGGTAACTGGATTGCTTTCTTTCGTGCAGTAGCCTCTGTAATGTTAACAACATTTGCCCTATCTATTAATTTGAATTCAGGAAGATTTGATTTCTCGATTGGTTCGATTTCGTTATTGTCGTCTGTAATTAGTGCATCGGTTTGCATTCACTATAATTTATCTGTTGGATTTATGTTGGTTATTTCAATTGTAGTAGGAATTGTATTAGGTTGTATATCAGGAGTGCTGTATGTATTAGTAAAACTTCCACCGATTATTGTATCGTTAGGAGTAGCACTATTCTACGAAGGTTTGGCATTTGCAATTACAAAAGGATATGGAGTTTCGTTTGTAGCAAATAAGAATTTGACAAGTTTCCCAAGTGTCGGAAGCTATATTGGCGTAATCGTAGTTGCCTTGGTAATTATGATTGTACTATTTGATTATTGTAAATTTGGTTATGAATATAAGGCGTTGTTATCAGGACAAAAGGTGTCCGTCAACTTAGGAATACATGAAATTAAAAATGCAATAGGTTGCTATGCGATTGCTGGTGGCTTAATGGGAGTTGTTGGTTTTATCAGTGCAAGTAATACAGGAACGATTCAGATGTCGTTAAACTTTGGTTCAATTGCCGTTATGTTTACCGCATTCCTTCCAATGTTTATCGGTGGATTTATCGGAAGGTTCTGCAATGAGAAGATTGGTTATATGCTTGGAGCAGTAACGACAGCGTTTATCTCTTTAATGTATGCGAGGTTAAATGTTAGTTCTTCTGTGCAGCAGATTGTGACAGCATTGATTTTGGTTATGTTTTTAATCTATCTGAATAATGAACAGGTGATTACTAAAATGTTTGTAAGAAGAAGTAGGAAAGAGAATTTAGAGTAAGGAAATTGCAAAGATAAGCCAAAAGATAAGCAAAAGAACAGAGTGAGAAAGGCATGGTTGATAAGATGAAGTATAAGGGGATTATTTTTGATTTAGATGGCGTGATTTGCTCAACGGATGAATATCATTATTTAGCGTGGAAGAGTGTTGCAGATAGCTTGAATATTTTCTTTGATGAAACAGTGAACAATCGCTTGCGTGGTGTAAGCAGAGTAGAGAGCTTGGAAATTATTCTTGAAAACTATGATATCGTCCTTTCTGAAAAAGAAAAACTGGTTTTAATGGAAAAGAAAAATACATTGTATAAAGAACTATTAATGAATATGAGTCCTGAGAATCTATCTGAGGAAGTAAAGAATACTTTAGATGAATTAAGACAAAGAGGTTATGTACTGGCAATCGGTTCTTCCAGTAAGAATGCAAGATATATATTAGATAGATTAGGGTTAGGAACGTACTTTGATGTGATTAGCGATGGAACGAATATAACATATTCCAAGCCAAATCCAGAAGTGTTTTTAAAGGCAGCAGAGCAGTTAAAGTTACAACCACAGGATTGTTTGGTTGTGGAGGATGCAACTGCAGGAGTAGAGGCCGCTTGCCGTGGAGGTTTTGATTGTGCAGGAATTGGTGATGCAGCAGGAGATGGAAGAGCGACATATGGGCTAGGCAGATTTGGGGAACTACTAAAGTTTTTGTAGGAATGTTAAGATGATTAGCAACAGGAGGAAAACTATGAACTTAAAAGCAGCACCGTTTTATTTAAGTGATGAAGATATAAATTGGGTTACTACAACACTGGAATCGATGAGTTTAGAAGAGAAAATCGGACAACTTTTTTGTCCAATTGGATATTCAACAGAGCCAGAATATCTACAGAATGCATTACTAAATATGCATATTGGTGGTCTATTCTTTCGGGATGGTCTAGGTGAAGAGATGCAAAAGACATTCGAATACGCGCAGACACATTCCAGAATTCCGCTTTTGATTCCGTCAAACCTAGAGGCTGGTGGTGATGGAGCGGCAATGGATGGAACGGCATATAGCAAACAGTTAGGTGTTGCGGCAACTGGTGATAAGAAGTATGCGTATCGTCTTGGCAAGATTGCATGTACAGAGGCGAGTGCACTTGGTATCAACTGGGCGTTTGCACCAGTGGTTGATATTGATAGAAACTATCATAATCCGATTACAAATGTAAGAACGTATGGAGATAGTCCTGATACCGTTGTAACATTTGCAGCAGAATATATGCGAGCAGCAAAGGAATGTGATGTTGCTGTTTCCATTAAACATTTTCCGGGTGATGGAATAGATGAACGTGACCAACACTTGCTAACAAGTGTGAATTCACTAAATATGGAGGAATGGGATGATACGTTTGGAAAAGTGTATCAACATTTAATTGATGCAGGAGCATTGACTGTTATGGCAGGTCATATTGCAATGCCAGCGTACCAAGAGTATTACAATGAGGAGACGAAGGGAAAGATAGTTCCTGCAACGTTATCAAAAGAACTATTACAAAATCTTTTACGTGATAAGTTAGGATTTCAGGGATTAATCATTACGGATGCAACACCAATGGTTGGCTTTGCTGTTGCAATGGCACGGGAATATTCCGTTCCGACAGCAATTGAGGCTGGTTGTGATATGTTCCTATTTAATCGAGATTTATCGGAAGATTTTAAATATATGATGGATGGTTATAAGAATGGGATTCTTTCTGAAAAAAGATTGTTAGAGGCGAATACAAGAATACTAGCAACGAAAGCGGCACTAAAGCTACATAGTAAGCAACGAGCAGGTAAGTTAGTTCCAGAGAAAGAGGCATTGAAGATTCTTAGATGCAAGCAACATGTGGAATGGGCGAAGGAAGTAGCGGATAAAGCAATTACATTAGTAAAAGATACGCAGAACATTTTGCCGATTTCAGCAAAGAAGACAAAACGAGTGTTATTAGAAGTGTTAGGACATTTTCCATCGAATGACCGTGTACTTTCTTCTGTAAAAAAGAATCTGGAAGAGAAGGGATTTACCGTAATTCCATATGAAAAAGAAGAGTTTGATAAGGGCGTGGACAATGTAACTGCATTTAAAGAGAAATATGATTTAGTAATCTATATTGGAAATTATGAAAATGCAAGTAACCAGACGACAAATCGTATTAACTGGTATACCTTCTGGGGAATGGGAAACAATGTTCCTTGGTTTGTGGAGGAAGTGCCAACGATATTTGTAAGTGTAGCAAATCCATATCATCTGCTTGATGTACCAATGATTAAAACATATATTAACTGTTACAGCAATAACGAGTACGTGTTAGATTCTGTTGTTAATAAATTGTGCGGAGAGAGTGCATTTACAGGGATAAGTCCAATTGATCCGTATTGTGGACGAGAAGAGTTGAAACTGTAGCAGAATAATAAGGGATTTATATAAATGGTTGAAAGAAAATTGATGTAAAGGAGAACATGCAGCTCGTTAATTCTTTCAGCCATATTTAGTTGAGCAGTATTACAAGCAGACTTGTGATATGCATGAGTAACGCCATGAAAATATTAAATTTAAAAACAAATCATCTTATAAATCCTGTCGGATATGATTTTGAAACATTACATTTTAACTGGGAAGTGCAGGAGGCAAATCAGGAGTGTAAGGAATTTCATCTTGTAGTTTCTAAAGATGTGAATTGTATGAAAGACATTATCTATGATAGCCAAATTATTATGGATTATGCGTTTAATACATTGGACATACAACTCGATTTAGAACCACGTACAAGATATTACTGGAACGTTACCATTGTGGATGTAATTGGTCAAAGAATGGTGAGTGATACTGCTTACTTTGAAACGGCAAAGATGGAAGAGGCATTCTTAGCAAAATGGATTAGTGCAGATAGTGAAACAGCAATGCCATTCTTCTATAAAAATGTTTTATGCAAAAAGGAAGTGAAAACCGCCAGAATCTATGCTTGTGGTTTGGGATTATATGAAATCTATATGAATGATACAAAAGTAGGTGATGAATATTTACTTCCAGGGTATCATTCCTATGATTATCGTTTGGAATACCAGACATTTGATGTTACAAACCAGTTAAAACAGGGTGAGAATGCATTATCAATCTTGATGGGAAATGGCTGGTATAAGGGGCGTTTTGGCTTTGATCATGACTTTGATAATCTATATGGAGACAAACTGAAAGTATTGTTAGAGCTACATATTGAGTATACAGATGGTGAAAAGGATTGTGTGTATACGGATGATTCTTTTATGGCTTGTACATCTCAGATATTCGAGAACAATATCTATGATGGGGAACATATTGATATGACAGCAAAGAAGGAAGAACTTTCGGTATCTGTTCTTGATGATACGACTTCGCTGTTAGTAGGGCGTTCGAATCCTCCAATTAGGAAGGTGGCGGAGTTTGAGCCTGTAGTAGTTTCAACATATTTAGATAACGCAGACATAGCTTCGAAACTTTCAATCGGTGGTCTGAAAGGGGAAGATTCAGCTAACGTATCGGATGCAAGTGGTGCAGCTATAGAAAGTAAAAGTATTTCAAAAACAGCCTCTCACCTTCTACTTGATTTTGGCGAAGTTATCACTGGCTGGGTAGAGATTACTGGAATTATTGAAAAGAGTTACACCCTTACACTTCAATATGGAGAAGTCCTACAGAATGGAGCATTCTATAACGACAATCTTCGTACTGCAAAGGCTGAATTTTGCTATACTTCAAATGGTGAGATGGTAACGATGCGACCACATTTTACATACTACGGTTTTCAATTTGTTAAGGTAACGCTTGTGGATTGTAATGGAGTGGATTTACCTGATGGAAAAGAAGTTTTGTTAAGATTAGTAGAAGAGGGTAAGCTTACATTTACCGCATACCGGATTATGTCGGATATGGAGCAGACAGGAACAATTACAACAAGTAACGCTATGGTAAATAAATTGGTGCAAAATACACTGCGTTCCCAACAGTGCAATTTCTTAGATATTCCTACGGACTGTCCACAACGTGATGAACGAATGGGTTGGACTGGAGATACGACAATATTTGCACCAACGGCATGCTTTCATATGGATAGTGCTGCTTTTTATAATCACTATTTACACAGTTTGAAAGAGGAACAAAAGCGATTAGCTGGTTCTGTTCCGTTCTTTGTTCCAATGCCTAAAGTAGAAGCATTTGAAGGAATCAATCCTTTCTATGTTACAAATGGTGCTTGTGTATGGGGAGATGTTGCAACCGTACTACCTTGGACGTTGTATCTACATTATGGTGATAAGTCGTTACTAAAACAACATTTTGGGGTTATGTGCGATTGGATAGACTATATTACAAAGCAGGTAGCGGCAAGTGAAGACGCTTATCTATGGAAGAATGGACATCATCTTGGTGACTGGTTAGCACTTGATAATGGGAATCCTCATAATCCGATTGGAAAGACAAATCCCCATATGATTGCCAATGTATTCTATTATCAATCTGCACTCCTTTGTGCTAAGGCAGCAAATGTGATTCAAGATAGCCGTTATGAAGAGTATTTGCATTTGGCGGAGATGATTAAATCGGAGTTTATAAAGGAGTATTTTGATGATAACGATTGCTATGTGGAGGAGTTGACACAAACAGCTTGTGCGCTACTATTACATTTTCAATTATATCCTAAGGTGGCGAAGGAATATCTTGTTAAGTCGTTGGAGGAATTGTTGATTGCGAATGATGGGCATCTGAATTCTGGATTTGTGGGAACACCGTTTCTTTGTCAGGCATTATCGGATAATAATCTTAATGATTGGGCGTATAAATTACTGCTAAATGAAGAATATCCAGGCTGGTTGTTCGAAGTAAAACTTGGTGCAACGACAGTTTGGGAGCGATGGAATTCTCTATTGGAGGACGGAAGTATTAGTGGAACAGGAATGAACAGCTTAAATCATTATGCATACGGAAGTATTGCGGAATGGATGTATCGTTATGTTTTAGGTTTCTCGCCAAGGATGGGTGATGAGGTGAAGATGCTGATTGCACCAAAGCCAAGTAAGTTGCTTGCATGGGCGAAGGGGCGTATTCGCACACCATATGGTGAGTATGAAAGTGAGTGGCATGTAGAACCTTCTGGGGAGATGCAATTTAAGATTATGATTCCATTCAATGCGAATGCGGAGGTTGTTTTACCTGATGGTAGTAGTAGGGTTTTGAAGGCTGGGGAACATTGTTTTTCGGTGAGGGTGGATTAAAGAGTGGTTTTGCATTTATTTCATATTGACAATCATGACTACACGATGTAGACTATAAGTGTCTACATTGTGTAGTCTTTTGCGGTGTGCCAGGCATGGCACTAATCTAACTGGTGAAAGTCCAGTCACGGGTATTTACCGCCAAGTGTAGCGAACCACAAGTTGGTATCAGTAATGGTATGGATGAAGGAAGTGGTGTAGCAAAATTCTTGAGCCTA